>JBBJMR010000358.1:0-8397 GCA_037720395.1 Polyangiaceae bacterium | reverse complement strand
GCGGGCACGGCCACTACAAGGAGTGGAACAAGGCCGCAGCGCAGAAGCTGGCGCGTGCGCCGGCGGCGCGGGTCTTCTTCGGCTGCGGCGGGCACTGGTGCGCGCAGGGCGCGCGCGAGACCAGCGCGTTGCTCACCGCCGCCGGCGTCGGGGCGCGGATCGGCTATGCCGAGGGCGCGGGGCACAGCATGGGCGGCGCCATGCAGGACGAGCTGCGGCGCGGGTTCGCGTGGGTCACCGAGGACGACGCGCGGTGGGCGGGGCGCTGAGCTAGTAGCTGACGTAGAAGGCGGCGATGCACATCTCGTCGCTGGTGCCCTCGCCCCAGTACACCGGTTTGTCCACGCCGCGCGTGTCGTAGCTGCAGGCGATGCTGAGCACGCTGGGGCCGGGCTCGAGGATCACTGGCTCGTCGTAGAAGTAGAACTGCTGCCAGTTGAATTCGTAGTCCGGCACGTCGATGAGGCAGCTGTTGCCGGCGAGCTCGCCGAGGTCGACGCGCAGGGAGCGCCCGAGCTTGTGCATGTGCGGGTAGACGCCGTGGATCTGCACCGAGGCGAGGTAGGGCGGCAGGGTGATGCTCGAGCCCTCCTCGGCCTTCGCCTGGCCCGGGTCGAGGTTGAGGTCGAGGTCGTACGTCGAGGTGATGATCGCTTCCTTGTCGACGGAGCTGCGGTACTGCAGATCGATGGTGGTGCGGTCGGGCTTGCTGCCGGCGGCCAGGCTGTAGTGCACCTGCATCACCGCCTTGCGCCCGCCGACCATGCGCAGGCCGGTGCCCTGCGGGTAGAGCGTGGGGCCGGTGCCTGGCGCCCAGACGACCAGCGGGCGCGAGGTGCTCACGCCCGAGCCACCGAAGCAGGTGTACCCGTCGCCGGCCTCGCCGTCGTCGAGTGACTCGGCGATGGCCTCGTCGGTCGCCGTATCGAGCGAGTAGAGGATGACGTGATGAACGACGCTCGGTGCGCCGGGCTTCACCTCGTAGGCGGTGAGGAAGCTGTCGTCGGCCACGCCGGGGTCGACGAGGAAGCAGCGGTAGTCGTCGGCGAGGTCGGCGTTCGGCGCGTACTCGGCGCCGGGATCGACGGTGCTGTTCACCTCGGACAGCTCGGGCCCGGAGGAGGGCGGCGGCGGGGCCAGCTCGGGGTCGCCAAGGGCCATGCCCTGGTCGATCCAGCGGCCGATGGTGGCGATCTGGACGTCGGTGAGGCGGCGCGAGTCGCGGAAGGTGTTGCAGTCGCCGCTCTCGTCGACGTGCCAGGGCGGCATGCGCCGGTCCTCCACCGCGACGCGCGCGGCGCCGGAGTAGGTCACCACGTCGTCGTAAGTCTCGAGCGGGAAGGGGCCGATGTTGCCGGCGCTGTGGCACGACGAGCACTTGGCCTTCACCAGGGGGCCGACGTGCTCGTGCCAGGTCGGGCTCCCGGGGACGGTGCCCTGGTCCTCGGGCGGGTCGGTCTCCTGGGGGAGGCAGGCGGGGAGCGCGAACAGCGCCAGGAAGCAGATAAGGGGGAAGCGCATCGGGCGTCTTGGACCCGGCGGGCGCCGGCGAGGTAACAAGGAGAGCACGATCACGGCGCCGCGAGCTTACATCGCCGCGCCACGCCGGGCGGCGGGCGCTTGGCGACTCGAAGTCGCGGCGTTGCGCACTGGAGTGCACAATCTGCGACGAGATCGCACTCCGTATCGGCCGCGATCCAGGCGACGGGGTCGCTCTCGACCTGGCCCGGTACGTGCTGTCCATCCAGCGATGGCAGACCGCAGCAACGCCGCCTCCGATCTCCGTGGCTCCTGGTACGACCTCCTGGTCTGCATCGGAAAGGGCAGCACCACGAGCGTCCACCTGGCCCGGCCCTGCGGTTCCGAGTCGGCGACGCCGGTGGCGCTGAAGCGCCTGCACCCGAAGCTCGCCGCCGACGCCGCGGCGCGTCGTGCCCTGCTGGCGGAGGGCGTCATCGGCCAGCGCGTGCACCACCCCAACGTGGTCGGCGTGCACGAGGTCGAGGACCTCGACGACGAGCTGCTGGTGGCCATGGACTACGTGGAGGGCGCGTCCCTGGCCGAGCTGCTGCGCGCCTGGCCGCTGCTCCCGGCGCCGGTGGCGGTGCGCATCCTGCTCGACGCCGCTGCCGGGCTCGGCGCGCTGCATGGGCTCCACGACGACGCCCGCCGGCCCTTGGGCGTGGTCCACCTCGACGTCTCGCCGCACGCGCTGCTCGTCGGCCTCGACGGCACCACCCGCGTCGGCGACCTGGGCGGCGCGACCTGCCGCACCTTCCGCAATCACGGTCCCTCGGACCGCCAGCGCCGGCACCCCGGCTACGCCCCGCCCGAGTACCTGCTCGGCCACCCGTTCGACGCGCGCGCCGACGTGTTCTCGCTCGGCGTGCTCGCCTGGGAGCTGCTGGCGGCGCACCCGATCTTCGTGGCCGCCGGTGAGCTGGCCACCTGCCAGCGCGTGGTGTGCATGGAGGCGCCGCGGATCTCCGCCGTCGTCCCCGAGCTCGGCGAGGCCTTCGAGCTCGTGCTCGAGCGCGCGCTGGCCAAGGACCCGGCAGTGCGCTTCTCGAGCATGGAGCAGCTGGCCGCCGCGCTGCGCGCCGCCTCGGCGTTCAGCGGCGGCGTGGCCGCGCCGTACGACGTCGGCACGCTGGTCGAGGACCGCGTCGGCGACGCGCTGGCCTGCCGCCGCGTGGACATCGAAGGCGCCATGGTGCCGACCTCCGGCATCTACCTGCGCAGCTGAGGAGCGAGCGCGGGTCCGTCGAGCGCTGCCGGCTATACTGGGGCGGGTCCGCGCGCCCTCGGGCGTGGACCGCTCAGGCGCGGGCTGCTTCGCCCTCGATGGACGAGGCGCTCCGGCGACAGGCTCCGGCGGGCGGCCACCGAGGGCCAGGATGGCCGCGCGCGCGTCGCGCATCATCTCCTCGGCGCTGCGGCGGCGACCGTCGACGATGGGCTCGATGGCTGGACCGAAGCGCACCGTCACCGTCTGGTGGTACCCGGCGTCGAGCGCGCCGTTGGGCACGATGCGCGACGCGCCGTCGATCCAGCCCGGCACCAGCGGCGCGCGCAGGCTGCGCGCCAGGTGGAAGGCGCCCTTCTTGAACGGGCCGAGCTCGCCCTTCTTGGAGCGCGTGCCCTCGGGCGCGACCCAGACGTGCACGCCCTGATCGAAGGTCTTCTGCGCTGCGCCGAGCTGCTCGATGGCCTTCTCGCGCGTGCCACGCGAGACAGGGACGAAGCCGCTGGCCACCAGCGCCGGGCCCCACACCGGCACCTTGGTCAGCTCCTCCTTGAGGACCATGCGCATCGACCCCGGCACCGCGCCCATCAGCGCGGGGATGTCGAGCAGCGAGGTGTGGTTGGTGACGACGATCGACGGCCGGGTGAAGTGCTCGCGGCCCTCGACCACCAGGCGCGCGTTGCCGGAGGAGAAGATGCGGCGCCAGTAGCCGTCGAGCAGCGCATCGGCGCGGGCCACCGTGCCGCGCCTCAGCGCCGCCAGGACCAGGAAGCGCGCCGAGATGTCGAGCGTGTAGAGGACCGTCCTGAGGACGGGCAGCGGATCGCGACGGTCCGGGCCCACCGGGCGCACATGATCCAACAGCACGGTGGACATGGGCCGGTTTCGCCTCCATCGAGCAGCGGCGTCAAGCGCGCGGCACCTGCACTCATGTCACATGATTGCAAGGACACTGCGCCGGTCCCCGGGCCGTCGGGGGCAACCCCGAGTGGTCATCCGCCGAACCACCCGCAAACCGAGGGTTTACAGCACACAAGGTGAGCGTCGAGATGCGCGTCAACGAATCCCGAGGCTTGCGATGACGCGGCGCGGGGTGCGGCGATTGCATTGCGCCAGCGCGTGGGATCGATGCCGCGATCGGGTGCGCTCTGGGCAGGGATGGCGCTGGCTGCGCTGGCGCCGGCGTGCGTCGGCAGCATCGGCGAGCGAGGCGAGGGTGAGCCGGCCACCGAGCCGTCGGGCACGGGCGGCGGCGAGACCCTGGGCGTCGAGGTCGGCGCGACGCCGCTGCGCAGGCTGACGCGAGCCCAGTACGAGCACACGGTCCGTGACCCGCCTGGCTGGCGCCGCCGGCGGTGGCCTTCGCGCCCGACGAGCGCGTCGGCGCCTTCCGCAGCAACGCGGTGGCGCCGGTCACCGAGCTGATCATCGAGCAGTACATGGACGCCGCCGAGGAGCTGGCCGCCGCCGCGGCGGCCAACGCCGACGACCTGTTGCCGTGCGCGGTGGCGCAGGCCGACGACGCCTGCATCGCCTCGTTCCTCGCCGACTTCGGCCGGCGCGCCTTCCGCCGCCCGCTGAGCGACGCCGAGGTCGCCGACCTGCAGGTGCTCTACGACCGCGGTGCCAAGGTCGGCGTCGAGGACGGCGTGCGGCTGGTGGTGCAGGCCGCGCTGCAGTCGCCGTTCTTCCTCTATCACGTGGAGGCCGGCGCCGATCCCGAGGGGACCAGCTCCCCCGTGCGCGCGCTCGACGACTGGGAGCTCGCCTCGCGCCTGTCGTACTTCCTCTGGGACTCGATGCCCGACGACGAGCTCTTCGAGGCCGCCGCCGCCGGCCAGCTCGTCGATCCCGAGGCGCGCCGTGCCCAGGCGCTGCGCATGCTCGACGACGACCGCGCGCGCGAGGCCATCGGCAGCTTCCACCTGCAGTGGCTGCGCATCGACGAGCTGGGCCTGCTCGAGAAGGACAGCGCCGTCTTCCCGGAGTTCGACGAGGCCATGCGCGACGCGATGCGCAACGAGACCGTCCGCTTCGCCGACTACGTGGTGCGGCAGGGCGACGGGAAGCTGGACACGCTGATGACCGCGCCGTGGTCCTTCATCGAGGGCCCGCTCGGCGGCGTCTACGGCGTGGAGATCGGCGCCGATCAGGACCCCGACGAGCCGGTGGACCTCGACCCGGCGCAGCGCTCCGGCCTGCTCACCCAGGCCAGCGTCCTGGCCCAGCACGCGCACGCCGACCAGTCGTCGCCCGTCTTCCGCGGGGTGATGGTGCGCGAGAGCGTGCTCTGCCAGACGCTGGCGCCGCCGCCGCCCGACGTGGCCAACGTGCCGCCCGAGCCCGACCCCGACGCCACCACCCGCGAGCGCTTCGCCGAGCACACCTCGAACCCGGCGTGCGCCACCTGCCACACCCTCATCGACGGCATCGGCTTCGGCTTCGAGAACTACGACGGCCTCGGCGCCTTCCGCACCATGGAGAACGACATCCCCGTCGACGCCAGCGGCGAGGTGGTCGGCAGCGCGGACGTGGACGGCAAGTTCGACGGGGTGGTGGAGCTCGCCGCGCGCCTGGCCAAGAGCGACGAGGTTCGCGCCTGCGTCAACAAGCAGTGGTTCCGCTTCGCCTTCGGCCGGCTGGAGACCAAGGACGACCAGGAGTCGATGGACGCCGCCTACCAGCGCTTCGGTGACACCGACTGGGACGTGCGCGAGCTGGTGCTGGCCATCGTCGACACCGACGCCTTCGCCTGGCGCCGCACCACGGAGGGCTCGAAGTGAAAACGCGCAGCCGCTTCGACCGGCGTACCTTCCTCGGCCTCGGCGCCACCGCCGCGGCCATGCTGCCGCTCTCGCAGTCGCTGGCCGACACGCCGGCCGGCTTCCCGCGGCGGCTGGTGCTGCTCTTCTCGCCGAACGGCACCATCTACAAGAACTGGAAGCCGTCGGGCTCGGGCAACACGTTCACCTTGGGCTCGATCCTCAAGCCGCTCGAGCCCTTCAAGGACCGGCTGATCGTCGCCGACGGGCTGCGCTACGCGCCGGGCGGCGCGGGCAACGCGCACATGCAGGGTCCGGCCAAGCTATGGACCGGCTCCTCGCTCCTCGCCGGTGACGAGTTCTCCGGCGGCGGCGGCGCCACCAGCGGCTGGGGCAGCGGCATCTCCATCGACCAGCACATCGCCAAGGAGACCGCTGTCCCCACCAAGTTCGGGACGCTGGAGTTCGGCGTGCAGACCGGGGGCGCGCAGGTGCGCTCGCGCATGTCCTACGCCGGCTCGAACCAGCCGGTGCCGCCCGAGGACGACCCCAAGGCCATGTTCGACCGCCTCTTCGGCGACTTCGGCAAGGACCAGGCGGAGCTCGACGCGGTGCGCGACGAGCGCACCGAGGTCATCTCCATGCTCCGCGGGCAGCTCTCGTCGCTGAACGGCAAGTACGGCAAGGACGACGCGCTGAAGATCGAGGCGCACATGGACTCGCTCACCGAGATCCAGAAGCGCCTCGACAAGACCATGGCCTACCCCGAGGCCTGCGAGCCGCCGACCATCGACATGGGCCTGGCCGCGCAGGACAACGACAACTTCCCGGCGGTGAGCACGGCGCAGCTCGACCTGCTGGCCATGGCGCTGACCTGCGACATGACGCGGCTGGCGACGTTCATGTGGGCCACCGCCACCAGCGGCAAGCGCTTCACCTGGCTGGACATCGACCAGTCACACCACGACCTGTCCCACGACGGCGACACCAACGCCGCCTCGCAGACCAAGCTGACCCAGATTAACACCTGGTACGCGCAGCAGGTCGCCTACCTGATGGAGAAGCTCGACAGCGTGCCCGAGGGCGACGGCACCGTGCTCGACAACACCCTCATCGTGTGGGGCAACGAGCTCGGCAAGGGCAACGTGCACTCGCACCACCCCATCCCCTTCGTGCTCGCCGGCGGCGCGGCCAAGCACTTCGAGATGGGGCGCTCGCTGGACTTCGACGACACGCACCACAACCGCCTGCTCGTTTCCCTGTGCCGCTACATGGGGCTCGACGAGATCGAGACCTTCGGCAATCTCGACAAGGGCACCGGGCCGCTCGCGGGCCTCTGACGCGCGGGCGAGGCGGCGGGCCGGCCCACCGGCCTCCGAGAGGTCCGGCGTCACCGCATCTTCGCGACTGCGCCTAGACTTCGCGCACGTCGTCGGGGCCGGGACCGATGTCCAGGCCGTGCTCGTCGGGCTTCGGGGCCGGAGGCTTGGGCACGGGGACCGGCCCGGGGCCGCCCGGCTCGTTGGGCTCGGCGGGATCGCCGGGGCCGTCCGGTCCCTGGTCGCCATCTCCCGGCACTTCCTGCTTGGCTGTGATCATTGGTTCTCCATGGAGCACATTGCCCGTTCGGCAAGCCCCCGCGCCGCTCGCGCGCGGCGGTCCCGTCCCGCCGCTCGCCGCGGTATGGTCTCGCCCGATGAAGCCGTCCCGCATCGCGCTGTGCCTGGCGCTGCTCGCCGCCTGCTCTGCGCCCGCCCCGGCGCCCCTGCCCCCCGAGCCCGCGGCGCCGCCGCCGCCAGCCACCGCGTCTGCCGCGCCGCCGCTCTCCGCCAGCGCGTCCGCGGTCCCGGCCATGGCCGCCGCCGTGCCGAAGATGCCGCCCGGCTGGCCGTACACCGCGCCCGCGGCGGGGGTGGCCAGCACGCGAGGCATGGTCTCGTCGGATGAGCAGCTGGCCACCAAGGTCGGCCAGGAGATGCTTGCCGCCGGCGGCAACGCCGTCGACGCCGCGGTGGCCACGGCCTTCGCGCTGGCGGTGGTCCTGCCCTCGGCGGGCAACATCGGGGGCGGCGGCTTCATGGTGGCGCGCGTCGGCGACAAGACGCACGCCCTCGACTTCCGCGAGAAGGCGCCCAGCAAGGCCAAGGCCGACATGTTCCTCGGCAAGGACGGCAAGCCCACGCCGGACTCGCGCAGCGGCTACCTGGCCTCGGGTGTGCCCGGCTCGGTGGCCGGCCTCTTCGAGGCGCACAAGAAGCTCGGCTCCAGGTCGAAGAGCTGGAAGGACGTGATGGCGCCGGCCATCAAGCTGGCCAGGGACGGCTTCACCGTCGACGACAACTTCGCCAGGGTGGTCTCCGACTCCACCGAGAAGCTCCAGAAGTATCCCGCCTCGGCCGCGCTCTTCCTGCCCGGCGGCAAGCCGCCGGCAGCGGGCACGGTGTTCAAGAACCCCGATCTGGCCGCGACGCTGGAGCGCATCGCCGACCAGGGGCCGGCCGGGTTCTATGCCGGCAAGACGGCCGAGCTGCTCGTGGCCGAGATGAAGCGCGGCAAGGGCCTGATCAGCGCCGCCGACCTCAAGGCCTACCAGGCGAAGTGGCGCGAGCCCATCGAGTTCTCGTACCGCGGGCGCAAGGTGCTCTCCATGCCGCCGCCCTCTTCGGGTGGCGTCACCCTGGGCATCATGTGCGGGCTGCTCGAGGGCTTCGACATCGGCAAGAGGCCGTTCCAGTCGCCCGAGCACCTGCAGCCGGTGTTCGAGGCCATGCGTCGGGCCTTCGCCGCGCGCAACGCGACCCTCGGCGATCCGGACGTGGTGAAGAACCCCGTCGAGCAGCTGCTCTCCAAGGCCTGGCTCGACCAGCAGCGCGCCAGCATCACTCCCGG
>JBBJMR010000115.1:0-24785 GCA_037720395.1 Polyangiaceae bacterium | reverse complement strand
ATACCCTCTACCCGCGGCAAGACGGAAAGACCCCATGAACCTTTACTGCAACTTGACAGTGATTTTCGGGATGTTCTGCGTAGGATAGGTGGGAGGCTATGAAGCGGGGCTTCTGGGTTCTGCTGAGCCAACGTTGAAATACCACCCTGGATATTCTGGAAATCTAACCCAGGCCCGTGATCCGGGTCGGGGACACTGTCTGGTGGGCAGTTTGACTGGGGCGGTCGCCTCCAAAAAAGTAACGGAGGCGTGCGAAGGTTCCCTCAGACTGATTGGAAACCAGTCGTAGAGTGCAAACGCACAAGGGAGCTTAACTGTGAGACCGACAGGTCGAACAGGTGCGAAAGCAGGCGTTAGTGATCCGGTGGTTCTGTATGGAAGGGCCATCGCTCATCGGATAAAAGGTACTCTGGGGATAACAGGCTGATCGCGCCTGAGAGTTCATATCGGCGGCGCGGTTTGGCACCTCGATGTCGGCCCATCGCATCCTGGGGCTGGAGCAGGTCCCAAGGGTTCGGCTGTTCGCCGATTAAAGCGGTACGCGAGCTGGGTTTAAAACGTCGTGAGACAGTTTGGTCCCTATCTGCCGTGGGCGCAGGACACTTGAGAGGAGCTGCTCATAGTACGAGAGGACCTGAGTGGACGTACCTCTGGTGTTCCGGTTGTTCTGCCAAGAGCATAGCCGGGTAGCCATGTACGGAACGGATAACCGCTGAAAGCATCTAAGCGGGAAGCCGGCCTCAAGACAAGGTGTCCCGGGCCGTAAGGCCCCTAAAGACCCCATCTAGACCAGGTGGTTGATAGGCCAGGTGTGGAAGTCCAGCAATGGGCGGAGCTAACTGGTACTAATAGGTCGTGAGGCTTGACCATACTTCTAAGGAACACATCGACTCGCGCCCGGAGTTCGGGTGACGAGACGCGACCATAGCAAGACCCCCCTCGAACTGGGGTCTCGGTCGACGAACGCGTGTACACGCACACCCAATCGATTCAGCGACCCATCCGCCTGCCTTTGCGGGCCGATCGTCGCGACAAGTTTCCGGTGGTGATATCGAGGAGGCCACACCCGATCCCATCTCGAACTCGGAAGTTAAGCTCCTTGGAGCCGATGGTACTGCTAGGGAGACCTAGTGGGAGAGTAGGACGCCGCCGGGATTTTTTCAGGGCCCGCACCTCACGGTGCGGGCCCTTCTTTTTTTCATGGTCGTGCCGACGCCTGCCCGCGCGGTCGCGTCCGCGCGGCTGCGGAGGCGTTTCGCCAGCAGCGGCCGCCGGTTCGCCGTGACCCAGCCATCGCCATCCGATCGTCCAGCTCGTTTGTTTTCCTGGCGCCGGGCGTTGGTAACCTGGAGGTCCGTGGTCTCGCGGCGTTTTCAGTTTGCCGTTGCCGGCGGCGCGGTGCTCGGGCTCGCCGTGGTCGGCTCGTTCGGCCCGCTGGTGCGCAACCGTGCCGGGGCTGCGGCGGGGCACTACGGAGCGACCGTCGACATCGAGGCCGTGCTGCCGACCTGGTCAGGCGTCCGGCTGCGCGGGGTCGACGTGACCTTGGCCGAGGTGCCCTCGACGCGAATCCACGTCGACGAGCTGGTGGTCTCGTATGGGTGGAGCTCGCGACGTGTCGAGTTGCGCGGCGGCAGGGTTGCGGCGACCGGGGCTTACCGGGCCGTCCTCGGGGAGCTCGAGGCATGGCGCGACGCCCACCGCGCGAAGGGCGGCGGCGAGAGCGGCGGCGGGGCAGGGGCCGGCAGGGCCATCGACGTCTCCGGGCTGGACGTGGAGTGGCAGGACACGGCCGAGGGGCCGAGCCAGTCGGTCCGCGCCAAGGACGTGCAGCTGGAGCGTGGGCGCTCGCACCTGCGGCGCGCGAGGCGACCGGGTATTCGGCCCCGCGCGGGTGTCGGTGCAGGCGGTACTGTCCTGGTGAAGTCGGACGGTGGATATCGTCTGGCCGAGCTCGGCGCGCGAGCCGACGCGGCGCTGAGCTGCCGCCCTCGAACTGGCCTGCCCGCCGCCGTGGATGCCGACGATCCGCCGGTTCCGGCCGATGTGCCGGACGATATGGCGCAGGGTTCCCGGCGTGGCGCGGGCCGCGGACGCCCGCGGGCGAAGCCTGCCGCGGCGGCGTCGCCCACTGCGCCCGCCGCCAGAAATGACGCCCCGAGTGGCGGGGATGCAGGCGCCGGAGACCTCGGCGGGCGGGCGCTCGTCGCCCGCACGCTGCTGGTCGAGGCGGCCAGGGCGGTCGACGCCGTGGTCGATCCCTCCGCGAGGATCAGACTCGACGCCGTGCGCGCCCGGGTGCGACGCGGCGAGGACACGCTGAACCTCGGGCCCGGCAGCCTCAAGGTCGAGCGCGGTGACAAGGCGCTCGTGGTCGAGCTGGCGCCAGGCGGAGGCCGCGAAGGTGCCCCCGCGCCCGCTGGCCCGGCGCGGGTCGCGGGCGGCGACGTGGATTCTCCCGGCGGCGCCGCCGACCCCAGGGCGGGCAAGTCCGCGCCCGGCCTGCCGCAGGCGCTGACGTTCCGGCTGACCATTCCCTTCGATCGACCCGAGGATCCGGCTGGCGAGGTGACCGCGGACGTCCGGGGGGGGCCGATCTGGCTGTCGACCATCGGCGTGCAGGACGGGGACTTCGGTCTGCTCGAGGTCGCGCGCACCTCGCTGGAAACACACGCGCGCGTGGTGCTCTCCGCCGACGCGCGGCAGCTGTCGTTCGACGGTGAGGGCAAGGTCCATCGCCTCTCGGTGCGCAGCAAGGCCCTCTCCGAGGAGCCGGTGATGGGGCTGGAGCTGGCCTGGCGCGGCAAGGTCGCGGCGGCGCTGGACGGGTCGCGCCTCCAGGTGGACGGCGGGGAGATCGACGTCGGCTCGACGCAGCTCTTCGTCGAGGGCGACTACCAGCGCGCCGGCGAGTCGCGGCGCGTCAACGCCAGGTTCGAGGTCCCGCTGTCGCCGTGCCAGTCGATGCTCGACTCGGCGCCGCGCGGTCTGGCGCCGAAGCTCGCCGGGATGCGTATGGCGGGTTCGTTCGCGCTCAAGGGGCACGCCCGCTTCGACTCCGCCAACCTCGACCGCGACTACGACGTGCGCTGGGACGCCTCCAACAGCTGCCGCGTGGTGGAGGTGCCTTCGGATGTGGACGTGGAGCGCTTCCGCCATCCCTTCCGGCGCACGGCCTACACGCCGGAGAACGAGGCGGTGGAGATCGAGCTCGGCCCGGAGACCGATGGGTGGCTCTCGCTCGCGCACATCTCGCGCTTCATGGAAGTGGCGGTGCAGACCACCGAGGATGGCGGCTTCTTCCGGCACCGCGGCTTCGATGAGGAGGCCATTCGCAACAGCATTCGCGAGAACCTGCGCAGCGGTCGCTTCGTGCGCGGCGCGAGCACCATCAGCATGCAGACCGCGAAGAACGTCTACCTCGATCGCGGCAAGAACCTGTCGCGCAAGCTGCAGGAGGCGGTGCTGACGATGTACCTCGAGCAGGAGCTGACCAAGGAGCAGATCCTCGAGCTCTACCTCAACGTCATCGAGTTCGGACCGATGGTCTACGGCATCGGCCCCGCTGCCAGGTACTACTTCAACGTGCCCGCCGCGGAGCTGTCGCTGAGCCAGTCGCTCTATCTGTCCTCCATCCTGCCGAGCCCGAAGAAGCAGCACTTCGGCGCCGGGGGCGCGGTGACGCCGCAGTGGGCTTCGTACCTGCACAAGCTGATGACCATCGCCCACAAGCGAGGGCGGATCACCGAGGACGAGCTGGAGCTCGGCCTGCGCGAGACGCCGGTCCGAGGCGCGCAGGTGCCGCACCGCTCGGCCAGCGACGACTCGCTGCCCGGCGACGAGGACGCAGCGTCGCGGCTCGGTCCCTGAGCGAACAGGTCGCGGCAGGGAGCGAGCGTTGGTCGACGCGCGCCGGTCAGCGGCGGCGCGCGGCGAAGAAGGCCCGCAGCAGGGCGGCGCAGGGCTCGGCGAGGACCCCGGCGGTGACCTGGAAGCGGTGGTTGAAGCGCGCGTCGCTTCCGAGCGTCAGCAAGGTGTCCACGGCGCCGGCCTTGGGGTCGGCGCACCCGTAGACCAGCCGCGCCACGCGCGCGTTGATCAGAGCGCCCGCGCACATCGGGCACGGCTCCAGCGTGGCGTAGACGGTGGCGCCGACCAGGCGCCAGTGGCCTACGCTGCGCGCGGCCTCTCGCAGCGCCAGCACCTCGGCGTGGGCCGTCGGGTCCTGGTCGGCCTCGCGGCGGTTGCGCCCGCTGCCGAGCTGGCGACCATCGGCGGCGAAGACCACCGCGCCGACCGGCACATCGCCGTCGGCCGCTGCCGCTGCCGCCTCGGCCAGCGCCAGTCGCATGCGGCGCTCGTCCTCGTCCGGAGCACCCGCGGTCGGCGGTGATGCCGGGTCAGGTGGATGTACCAACGGCGGCCTCCGCACCCTCCGGCCACCGCCGGAGGGGGAGGTTCAGCATTCCTTGCGCGCCCAGCATGATTCGAACATGCGACCCCCGGCTTCGTAGGCCGATGCTCTATCCAGCTGAGCTATGGGCGCAACGCAGGGCAGCTAACTATGCGGATGCGCGCTGCATGTCAAGCGCAAGTGCGCGACGCGGCTCGCTCGCGTGCGGCCCCTCGTCACGCCGCTCGGACGGCCCTATCGGTCACCGCGCTCGGGCGGCTATCGGTGCGCTTGAGGCGCGCGCGAGAGCTTCGCTCCGCGGCTGGCTCCTTGCGGGCCCCTGGAGGAGGGGGCTCGTCGCGCCGTTGAACGGGGGGCATCCGGGCCACAAACGCACGGCGCGCGACTACCCCATGGGTGCCGCGCGCTTTCGTGCGTATGCAAGGTGCTCGGGTCAGGAACAAAAAGAGAAGCGAGACGGTCTTCCGATCAAGCCACGAAGAAGCGAAGGCCTAAGTCAAGCCGGGGCGCCGCGGTCACGGCGCTCCGGGGCAGGCAAAGCAAAGTCGTCCGAAACGACCGAACGAAGAGCAAATTGGAGTCGAGGAGAACCACGACCGCTGCAGCCCACAGCGAAACGCGGAACGACCACACCTTGAGCAGCGAGCATGCCAGTTTGGCAGGCGGGGGGTGCTGCCCCCTCCACTCCTGAATGCTTTCGAGGCTTTATCGTGGCAAGGCTTGGCCTCGCAGCGGTCGTGAGCCACGGCCAGACGGGCATCGCTGTCGCGGTGCCGGTGTCACTCCGCAAGAGTTGCGGAGTGACCCGCCTACGTTGTGTGCCTGGAATCCAGCCGTGACGGGTGGAGCGGCCAAGGCGCGCTCGAAGGCAGGGAGGCCGGGTCCCGGGCGCTCCGCCGAGGGCGCACCAGGGCGTGGCGTCCCGCGAGGTCAGGACGCCCGTCGAAGGCGCCTGGGTCGGCACCGCTAGGGCACGGCAGGAGTCGTCCGGGGCGGCCCGAAGACGCCGTCGAACGGGGCCTCGGCGTGGCACCGCGCGCATCCCGGCGGGTCGCGCGCCAGCAGCTCCCCGTCGGGCCGCACGACCAGGAACTGCCAGCGCTCGGCGGCGGGATTTGCCGCGTCTGCCGCGTCTGCCGCTGGCTGCCGCACCATCGCGAACCAGATCGACGTCTCCCGGCTCCCCGCCGCACCGAGCCGCTCCACCAGCAGACTACCCCGCGGGAGCCGCCTTCCAGGGCCCAGCGCCGGATAGGCGGAGGCAACGTCGTTGGCGAGGAGCTCCGCCTCCGTGATGCCATTGCCGAGGTGCTCGGAGCGCACCCGGCCGACCGATCGGAAGGCGGCGAGCTCGCCGGCGTGCTCCCACCGGCCCAGCGACGCGGCCGCCGCCGGCGAGGCCGCGCGGGGCGGCGCGGGGCGTGGAGGGGGTGGCGGCGCCGAGCCGCATGCGGAGGCCGCGGCGAGCGCGGCCAGGCCCGCGACGGCGCAACGAGCCAGAGCCAGGCGCAGCGGCCACACGGGGCGGCGATGCTACAGTGAAGCGCATGACGCCGGCTGCCTGGAGGACCGAGTCGAGTTTCCGCAGGCCCAGCCGGGGCCGTCCGGGCGCAGCGCTGCTGGTCCTGGCCGCGCTGGGCGTGACCGCGGCCACCGGCGTGCTGGCACCATCCGACGCGGCCGCGCAGGCCGTCCGCGCCGCGCCTGGCTCGGCGTCGAGCTGAAGCGCGGACGCCTGGCGGCGTGGTGGCCAAGCACGTGGTCACCCAGAGCCCGGCTGGCAAGGCGGGCCTGGTCGACGGCGACCTGCTGCTCACCGCGGACGGCGCGCGCCTCGACGAGCCCGATCAGCTGGTGGCTCGCGTGGCGCTGGTGGGGCCCAACAACCCGCTCAAGCTCGGCTTCCGCCGGGGCGGCGCGGAGCGCGAGGTGACGGTGACCCTGGCGTCGCACCCCGGGGCGGACGTCATCCTGCGGCTCGACAAGATCGGCACCTTCGCGCCGGCCTGGAAGTCGATGACGCCCGTCTCCGGGCAGCTGCCGGCCAATCTTTCCAACCTGCGCGGGCGCGTGGTGCTGGTCGATTTCTGGGCGACCTGGTGCGCGCCCTGCCGGGCCATGGCGCCGCAGCTCTCCAGGTGGCAGGCGGCGTTCGGGGCGCAAGGGCTGTCCGTCGTCGGCCTGACCACCGATACGGTGAAGGTCGCCGCCCAGACGGCGCAGGCGCTGGACATGCGCTACGCGGTCGGGTCCGACGACTCGGAGGCGACCATGGAGGTGTACGGGGTGCGCTCGCTGCCGACGATGTTCGTCATCGACAAGAAGGGCGTCATCCGTGACGTCATGGTCGGCTACGACCCCGGCCGGCACCGCGAGGTGGAGCAGCTGCTCAAGACGCTGCTCGCCGAGCCGGCGCCGAAGTAGGCGCACCGGACCGTCGCCATCGAGGGGCGCCGACGCGGCGCGCCCGTGGGACGTGCTGCCCGCGCCTCGCTCCGCCGCGCCGCCCCGCGGTGGTGGCGCGGCGCGATCGAGGGTATGCGGCGGCGCATGTCGCTCGACGACGACCTTCGCAAGCTGACCGCGCGCGTGGAAGAGGGCGGGGCGCCCAAGTACCACCAGAAGAACGCCGAGCAGCACAAGCTGTTCGCCCGCAAGCGCATCGAGCTGCTGGTCGACCCCGGCAGCTTCGTCGAGGACGCGTTGCTGGCCAACGCCGTCGAGCCCTCGCTGCCCGCCGACGGCGTGGTCACCGGCACCGCCACCCTCGGCGGCCGCGCCCTGTGCATCATGGCCAACGACTCCACCGTCAAGGCTGGCTCCTGGGGCCGGCGCACGGTGGAGAAGATCCTGCGCATCCAGGAGACGGCGGCGCGCCTGCGCTGCCCGCTGGTCTACCTGGTGGACTCAGCCGGGGCGCGCATCACCGACCAGATCGAGATGTTCCCCGGGCGCCGCGGGGCTGGGCGCATCTTCTACAACCAGGTGCAGATGAGCGGGGTGGTGCCGCAGGTGTGCCTGCTCTTCGGGCCCAGCGCCGCCGGCGGGGCCTACATCCCGGCCTTCTGCGACGTGGTGGTGATGGTGGCCGGTAACGCCAGCATGTACCTCGGCTCCGACCGCATGGTGGAGATGGTCATCGGGGAGAAGGTCACCCTCGAGGAGCTCGGCGGCGCGCGCATGCACTGCGAGACCAGCGGCTGCGGCGACGTGCTGGTCAAGACCGAGGAAGCGGCCATCGAGTTCGCCCGCCAGTACCTGGCGCTCCTGCCGCAGAACGGCGACGAGCTCCCGCCAGCCGCCGAGCCGCGCCCGCCCAAGGCGGCCACCAAGCCGCTGGAGGAGATCATCCCCGTCGACGAGAACAAGCCCTTCGACATGATGGCGGTCGTCGATGCGGTCATCGACGAGGGCAGCTGGGTGGAGATCAAGAAGCTCTTCGCCAAGGAGCTGCTCACCGGCTTCGCCCGCGTCGAGGGGCGCGTGGTGGGCATCGTCGCCAACCAGCCGAAGTACAAGGGCGGCATCCTCTTCGTCGACTCCGCCGACAAGGCGGCGCGCTTCATCTGGCTCTGCGACGCCTTCAACGTGCCGCTGCTCTACCTGGCCGATGTGCCGGGCTTCATGATCGGCACCATCGTCGAGAAGCAGGGGATCATCCGCGCCGGAGCGAAGATGATCGCCGCCGTCAGCGAGGCCACGGTGCCCAAGCTGAGCGTCATCGTTCGCAAGGCGTACGGCGCCGGCCTCTACGCCATGTGCGGGCCAGCCTTCGAGCCGGACGCGTGCATCGCCCTGCCCACGGCGTCGATCGCCGTCATGGGGCCGAACGCTGCGGTGAACGCGGTCTACTTCAACAAGATCCAGGCCACCCCGGAGGGCGCCGAGCGCGACCAGCTCGTCCAGCGGCTGCGCGAGGAGTACAAGAAGGACATCGACCTGACCAAGCGGGCCAGCGAGATGGTCGTCGACGCCGTGGTGCCGGCGGCGGATCTGCGCCGCGAGGTGGCGCGGCGCTTCGCGCTGGTCGGCGAGCGACGCGAGGCGCGTCCCCGCAAGAAGCACCTCGTGCCGCCGGTCTGATTCGCCGGTGCCGGGCTCGCCGGCCGAGCGCGGGCTGTTAGACTGTGCCCGTGCTTGCTCGCCCTCGCTCTTCGCTCGCCACCTGCGGCGCTCTGCTGGCCGTTGCGGCGCTGTTCGGGGTGACGGCCGCTCCAGCGCACGCCGACATCCCCGCGGCGCGCCTCGTTCCGCGCCTCGGGCGACCGGGCCGTGCGCATCCCCTCGCGGACTCGTCGGCGCGGCTCCCGCTCCTGGCCGAGATCCCGGCGGGCCGCACCGCGGAGGAGCTGGGGCTGCTCGAGGTCGCGCCGGGGATCGGCACCATCCGCCTCTTCCCGGACCAGGTGCAGGCTTTCGAGGCGAGCACCGGCCTGAGCCTGCAGGTCGGGCCGCCGCGCCAGGTGTTGCTCGACAGGTCCAAGAGCTGGACGCGCATCGACGAGCTGCGCGCCGTCGGCGCGCCGGACGGCTCGGCGCCAAGGGGGGCGTCTCCACGGCGGACGTGGCGGTGGGGGTCATCGACACAGGGCTCGACGTGCGCCACGCGGACTTCCGCAACGCCGACGGCACCACGCGCGTCGGCTTCTTCCTGCAGGTCGGCGTGCCGCCGCGCGGGAAGGCCAACACGCCGGAAGGGGACCTGGAGATCGCTGGCGGCTGCACCCTCGACGCGCAGGCGCCGTGTGCGGTGTACAGCGAGGCCGATATCAACGAGATGCTGGCCAACGATAGCGACGCGCTTCCACGGGACCTCGTCGGGCACGGCACGCACGTGACCAGCATCGCCGCCGGCAACGGCGGGCTCATGCACTACTTCCACGCCGAAGGGACCATCGGCGGGGCTTGCCTGACGGGTAACGTGTGCAGCGAGGGCGCCTGCGTGGACGTCGGGGGCGGCCGGAGCTGTGCACGCAGCCGTGCGCCACCGCCACGGGCTGCCCGCAGAACACGCGCTGCCAGAAGATCAGCGCAGACGAAGCGAAGCGCTGTGTCCCCGAGGAGCCGCGCTACGTGGGCATGGCGCCCGGAGCGAGGCTGATCATCGCCGCGCCCTCGTCGAGCGAAGGTTTCCACGATCCGGACATCCTCAACGCGGCGAGCTTCATCTTCGCCGCCGGCGAAAAGCTCGGCCTGCCCACGGTCATCAACCTCAGCGTGGGCGGCGACTTCGGCCCGCACGACGGGACCAGCATCCTGGAGAAGAGCCTGGCGGCGATGGTCGGCGAGGATCACCCCGGGCGCGCCATCGTCGTCGCCTCCGGCAACAGCGGCGCGCTCTACCTGGCCGCCAACGATGGCCCGCTCGGCATCCACACAGAGGCCAGGGTCTCCGACCACGGCACCACGCGCGTGCCCATCCTCACGCCCAAGGCGAAGAACGGGCAGGGGTACGTGTGGATCACCTTCAATCCGGACGACGAGGTGTCCGTTGGGCTCGAGGGCCCGGGCGGCAGCACCTGGGTCGATCTCGTCGATCCCGGCGAGGACGGCGGCTACGACGAGGACGGCACCACTGGTGCGGTGATCAACCGGCTGGTCAACGGCAAGAGCGAGCTCACCAGCGACACCAACGGCGCCGTCGTGGCCTGGGACGGCTCCTGGGACGCCGGCGAGATGGCCATCCTCCTCCGCGGCAAGGGGACGGCGCAGCTCTGGGTGGTGGGGCAGGGCGACGTCTCGGCGTCGCATGGAGGCCTCTACTTCCGGCGGGCCATCAAGCAGGGGACGATCAACGTGCCCGCCACCCACCCCGAGCTCATCGGCGTCGGCTGCACCGTCAACCGCGTCTCCTGGACGCCGTTCGGCAGTACCCCGCTCGAGCTCAGCGAGCTCGGTGGCGAGAAGGACCCGACGCCGGACGGCATCTGCTACTTCAGCTCCGCCGGGCCGCTCCCTTCCGGCTGGCCCAAGCCCGACCTTTCGGCGCCTGGCGGCTTCGTGGCGGCGGCGATGAGCCACGACGCCGACCCGCGCGTCACCCCGGGCAGCATGTTCGACGTCGCGGGCTGTCCCGACGGCGAGCACTGCTACCTGGTCGACAACTACCATGCCATCACCTCGGGCTCGTCGATGTCGTCTCCGCAGGTCGCCGGCGCGGCGGCGCTGCTGCTGCAGCGCGACCCGAGCCTGACGCAGCGGCGCGTCCGGGAGATCCTCCAGGCCGGGGCGCGGTACCCGTCCCACCCCATCCCGTACGACTATCAGCTCGGCCCCGGCGAGCTCGACCTGGTCGGGGCCCTGGCCGCGATGGGGCCAGACGAAAACCCCGACGGCCTCGGCCCCGATCCGGTGCTCAGCTGGACGATGCTCTCCAGCGCCTATGCCCGGCCCGACCCGAGCTGGCCGGTGTGGGGCACGGTCGAGCTGCGCCGTGCCGACAACAGCCTGGCCAGCGGGCTCTCGGATACCCGTGTCGGCCTGCGCGTGAAGAACGGGCGCGTCGTCTCGCCGCTGGCCAGGGTTCGCCACGGGCTGTGGCGCTTCGCGGTCGCCGGCGAGCACGGCACCGCCGGCGAGACGCTCGAGCTCGAGGTCACCTACGACGGCAAGCGCATCGGCTACGCGCGCGCGCTGCATCGCCTCCGACGTCTGGGAGTCGGAGATGGGCTTCGACGCCATCGGCGGTACCTGCGCGGTGGCCGCCGCCACGGCGCGGGACGGCAAGCTGCCGGCGGCCGCGGGGCTGCTCGCGCTGGGCCTCTGCGCAGCCACCGCCCGCCGTCGTGCGCGGCGCGCGCGGCGCTAGGCGCCCGCGTGCCCGCTGACCGGGCTCAGTTCGCGATCCAGGGATCGGGGCAGCACGGCGCAATGTCACCGCCGCAGATGCTGCCCGCGCTACCGCTGACCACGCACAGGCAGATGTCTTCGCCGTTCCACTGGCACTGGCAGGACTGGTCGTCGCAGCGCACCGACCAGTCGTTGAAACCGGCGTCGTCGCACCGTGTGATGCAGTGTTCGAGCTCGACGGTGCTCACGCAGCTGGCAGCGTTCACGGTGCCCACCACGTCCGGTCGGGTCACGCATGCGCTGCCCGGGTCGGCGCTGCTGCTGGTGCCGTCGTCGTCGTCGTCGTCGTCCGGTGCGCCGGTGCTGGCGCCACGCGGGTCGCGGTCGACGACCACCTCGCCGCCGCACGCCGAGGCGCTCGGTGCGACCCAAAGCGCCACCAGGCAGGCTCGCCACATCGTGAAGCGGTTATATACCGGTCGCGGCGCATGGATGGGCACGCAGGATGGGTGGCGGCGGTGGACCAGGGCGATCACCGGATCGGAGCCGGAGCGATGACGCCCGGCGTTGCGAGTGGCGCCGCTGCGCCGGTGCCGTTCAGCGACCGCACCGCCTGGCAGGCCTCGGAGGGCCGACTGGCCGCCGAGATGGACCGGGCGCGGGCCGAGGGGCGCGTGCGCTTCGATCTCGCCGAGTCCAACCCGGCGCGCTGCGGCCTGGCGGGCGGGCCGGAGCTGGTGGCGGAGCTCGGGCACCCGCGCGGCGCCGGCTACGAGCCCGACCCGCGGGGTCACATCGAGGCGCGGCGGGCGGTGGCGGCGTACCACGCCGAGCGCGGTGTGCGGGTCGACCCTGCCCACGTGGTGCTGACCGCGAGCACCAGCGAAGCCTACGCCTGGCTCTTCAAGCTGCTCTGCAACGGCGGCGACGTGGCGCTGGTGCCGGAGCCGAGCTACCCGCTCTTCGAGCTGCTGGCGCGGCTCGAGGACGTGCGCCTCTCGCCGTATCCGCTGCTCGTCGAGGAGGGATTCCGCGTCGACCGGGAGGCGTTGTCCGCCGCCGCAGCCGAGGGCGCGCGCGCCGTGCTCGTCGTTCACCCCAACAATCCCACCGGGTCGCTGCTCCGCCGCGACGACGCCAGCGCCATCGAGGCCCTGGCGGCGGAGCGGGGCATGGCGCTCATCGTGGACGAGGTCTTCGGCGACTACGCGTGGCCCGGGCTGCCCGCCGACCGCTTGCCGACGTTCGCGGGGCGAGACACGGCGCTGACCTTCGTGCTCAGCGGGCTGTCGAAGGTGCTGGCCATGCCGCAGCTCAAGCTCGGCTGGATGGTGGTCTCCGGTCCCGCCGCCCAGCGCGACGCCGCGCTGGCGCGGCTGGAGGTGATCGCCGACACCTACCTCTCGGTGGGTGGGCCGGTGCAGCGCGCGCTGCCGGCGCTCCTGGCGGCGCGCGCGCCGGTGCAGGCTCGCATCCTCGAGCGGGTGCGCGCCAACGCCGCCGTCCTCGACACCGCCCTCGCAGGCGGCGGAGTCGGCGCGCGGCGCCTGGCCATCGACGCCGGCTGGTACGCGGTGGTCGAGGTGCCACGCACCGAGAGCGAGGACGCCTGGGTGCTGGCGCTGCTCGAGGACGAGGTGCTCGTGCACCCGGGATGGTTCTTCGACTGGCCGCGCGCGGGGTACCTGGTGGTCAGCCTGCTGCCCGGGCTGGCGGCGTTTGCGGAGGGTGCACGCCGCCTCGCGGCGCGCCTCGGTCGGTGAGCGCGCTTCGCGATGGCCCCCGGCTACGGCGCGAGCGACCGGGGCCAGCGGTTGCCGCGCTGCGCTCAGCGGTGGACGACCACCACGGTAGCCGGGCCGGCCTCCGGGCTCGAACGCAGGCCCTGCCAGCCGTCCGGCACCGCCGGCTCGCTCCACTCGAAGAGCCACCTGGAGTCGACGGGCGAGAGGTTCACGCAGCCGCCGCTCTTCGGCTCGCCCCACGCGTCGTGCCAGTAGGCGCCGTGCAGTGCGTGCGGGCCGCTGAAGTTCTGCACGTACAGGACCTCGGAGCGGACGAGGTTGTCGTTGCGCCTCGAGAGCATGGTCGCCCAGCGGCACTAGCCGACGACGCGGAAGGTGCCGGTCGGCGTCGATGCCGTCTCGAGCGGGTCCTTGCCCGGCACCGGTACGCCGCCGCGCCCCGGTGAGATGAGGGTGGCGAAGACCGGTCGCTCGCCCTCGTACGCGATGAGCCAGCCCTTCTGCACGCTGATCTCCAGCCAGGTGTTGCGCGCGCTCTGCACCGGCAAGCGCGGAGCCTTCTCGGCGGCGCGGACCACGGTGGCGTCGTCGTCGCGCGCCCAGATGTCCGGCTCGCGCGTCTGCCAGTAGCGCTCGCCGTCGTGCTCGGTGCTCTCGCCGGTGAGCGCGGTGAAGGTGCGCACGCCCCAGCTCTCGCCGGTGGCGCTGAAGGTGCCGTCCTGCCCGCGGCGATACTTCGGCTTGTCGGTCTTGCGGAAGAAGGCCAAGGGCAGGCGGGTCGCCTCGTCGAGGTGCACGCCGGAGAAGCGCGAGCGCGGGTAGGGGCGCACCTTGTCGCGGGGCATGACCGCGTGGTCGGCGGTGAGCAGCCAGCTGCGCCCCTCGCCGTCGAAGGTCCGCGTCCAGGCCACCGTGGACGTCGGGGCGATGCCGGTGCGCGCCTCGCGCACCCGCGGGCCGACGTCGAACAGCTGCGGCGCAGCGATGCCAGCCGGGACGAGGTCGACGCCGATCAGCGACTTGTCGATGGCGGCGATGGCCACCTCGCCCTCGGTCTTGCGGGCCTGTTCTGCCTTCTCCAGCCAGGCGTCCAGCGCGGCCTCGCGGCGGCGCTGCATGGCGGCGGTGGGCATCGACGGGTAGCGGGGCGCGCCGAGGGACTCGCCGTAGTGGAAGGGCCAGGGGAGGACAGATCGCCGCCGTCCTGCGCCAGCGCGGCCACCAGCGGGTCGTCGGGATCGGTGGTGGCGTCGCGCCCCTCGCAGACGAAGCCGCGCGGCTGGACCCGGTACCAGGCGTTGCAGCCCTCGCCGCCGCCGACGCGCGCCTCCTCCTTGGTGCCGTCGAGGGCCACCGAGCCGCCGCTGGTCATGTACCCGAGCCAGGCCGTGCTGGCGCCGGGTGCGGGCGCGATCCACGCGAAGCGCGACCTGGCGTAGATGCGCGCGCCGGGCGGAGGCGGCGGCGCGCTGCCCGGGGCAGGCGGGCGGTCGGCGGGCGACGCGCTGGCGAGCGCCGCCGCCGTGGTCGTCGCCGTCGCCGCGGGCGCCGCGCCGCCGGCGCCGGTCGCCGCGGCGGGGGTGTCGGCCGGCGCGGCGGAAGCCCCGGCTGCCGCGGGCCCGGGCGCGACCACCGCCGCCGGGGCCTGGCTCGGCGGGGCCGGTGCCTCGCGGCCGGTACAGCCGGCGGCGAGCGCCGCGGCGAGCAGGGTGACGAAGGCTTCGACATCGAGACGGCCGCGCTTTCCGGTCTATCCCTTATCACTGTCGCACGCCTGTTTCCTGCACCGTCTGCGGGTGGGACCGCTCGACGAGGCGGCGGGTCCCGCGCCGCGCGCGCCGTGATAGAACGGCGCGGGGCTGGGACAAGCGACCTGGAAGAGCCGTGAACATCGACCTCACCGAGACGCAGGAGCTCGTCGTGCGCACCGCGCGCGACTACGCCGAGCGTGTCATCCGCCCGGTGGCCGCAGAGCTGGACCGCACCGAGAAGTTCCCCTTCGAGATCCTGAAGGGGCTCGCCGACCTCGGGCTGATGGGCGTCAACGTTCCCGCTGCTCTCGGCGGCGCGGAGGCCGGCGTCGTCGCCTACTCGCTGGCGATGATGGAGGTGGCGCGGGCCTGCGCCTCCACGGCCGTCACCATGTCGGTGAGCAACATGGTGGCCGAGGTCATCGCCGCCTTCGGCACCGAGGCGCAGCGCGCGCGCCACGTGCCGCGCATCACCTCCGGCGAGTACGTGGCTGGCGCCTTCGCCCTCAGCGAGTCGGAGGCGGGCAGCGACCCCGGGGGCATGCGCACCGTGGCCGAGAAGCACGGCGACGGCTGGGTACTGCGAGGCGACAAGCAGTGGATCACCAGCGGCGCGCACGCCGGGGTGATGGTCGTCTGGGCGCGCACGGGTGGCGCGGGCACGCGCGGCATCTCTGCCTTCCTGGTCGAGAAGGGCACGCCGGGGCTGGAGGTTGGCCGCGCCGAGGACAAGCTCGGCCTGCGCGCCTCGAACACCGTTCCGCTGACGTTCCAGGACTGCAAGCTGCCCGCGGACGCGCTGCTCGGCGAGGAGAACGCCGGCTTCCGCATCGCCATGATGGCCCTCGACGGCGGGCGCATCGGCATCGCCTCGCAGGCGGTGGGCATCGGTACCGCCGCGCTGGAGGCTGCGGTGACGTACGCCAAGGACCGCAAGCAGTTCGGTAAGCCCATCGGCGACTTCCAGGCCATCCAGTGGATGCTGGCCGACTGCAAGACGGAGCTCGACGCAGCGCGCCTGCTCACCTTGCGCGCGGCGCGCCTCAAGGAGAGCGGCAAGCCGTTTTCGCGCGAGGCGGCCATGGCCAAGCTCTTCGCCAGCGAGGCCGGCAACCGCATCGCCAACCGCTGCCTGCAGGTGCACGGCGGGTACGGCTACGGAAGGAGTTCCCGGTGGAGCGCCACCTGCGCGATGTGCGGGTGACGACGATCTACGAGGGGACCAGCGAGATCCAGCGCACGGTCATCGCGCGCAGCGTGCTCAAGGGATAGCGCGCGACGCGCGTCGGCGCACCGGACGCCGACCGTCCACGGATCGGGTTCTCGACGCGGCTCCGGTGGGGAGTGGATGCACGGCCACGCGCCAGCGCGGCCGCGGCGGTCAGCAGCCAGCCATCCAGATGGCGGCGCCGACGAGAGCCACCACCAGCAGTCCGATGAGGACGATGCGCCCCAGCATCGGCTTGATCCACCGCCAGAAGACCTGCTTGAAGACCTTCCAGAGGAGCTTGAGGATCTCGGTGATGATCTTTCTCACGGGAGGAGCGTAGCGCGCCGCCGGGGTAGACGCTAAGCGCTGCATCGCCGCGATCGCTGTCACGGTCGCGCACGGCTTCGACGCGGCGCGGCACGACGGCGGAGGCGGCCGAGGGCAAGGCGATGGAGGTCAGTCGATGACCACGGTGACCTTGGACGCGTAGCTGCCGGGCGACGGGAACTGCGCACCCTGCAAGGCCTCCACGATGCACTTCGTCGCCGCCTCGCCGCGCTCGTCGGCGGTCGAGGCGCCGACCGCCTTCGGCTTGCCGTCGGTCTCGACGTAGAGCGTGACCTTGACCGGACCCGTGCCTGCGTCGCGCCGGCACCGCGACAGCTCCGGGCGCAGCTTCTCGAACGGCTCGCCGAGCTGCTCCGGTTTCCACGCCACCGGCGGGCGCTCGTCGCCGCCGGGCTCGAAGGAGACGTTGTCGTTGCTGGCCAGGCCGTCGCCGCTGTCCGGCGGCGGCCAGCTCGCCGAGCGCAGCACCTCGAGCATGCAGCCCTCGGTCCGCGCATCGCCGAGGTCGGAGTCCTTGAGGTACACCCAGCGCGCTCGCCCGTCGCTCTGCACCCGCACCTTGAAGCTCACCGAGCCGGCCAGGTACGGCACGCGCTGCGCGCCCTTGGCGTAGCAGGCGCTCAGCTTGCTGGAGAGACGCTGGAAGGTGGCTTGCACCTGCCCCTCGTCCAGGGCGCCGATCTCCGATTCCACCGCCATGGAGCTGCCGCCGCGCCGTCGCTCGCCGCCGCTCGCCGGCCCGTCGTCCGCCGTGGCCGGGGCCGGCTCCGACCCTCCGCAGCCGCTGGCCACGAGCAGCAGCACTCCCCAAGCTCCCCGAATCATCCGTCCCTCCGCTGTGCCGCCGCCCGCGCTCAGCGCAGCAGGCTGGCGGCGATGACGATCCGCTGGATCTCGCTGGTGCCTTCGTAGATCTCGGTGATGCGCGCGTCGCGGTAGTGCCGCTCCACGCCGTACTCGGTGGTGTACCCGTAGCCGCCGTGGACCTGGAGCGCCTTGTGGGTCACGCGCGTCGACATCTCCGAGGCGAACAGCTTGGCCACCGCGCTCTCCAAGCTGTGGCGCACGCCCTTGTCCTTCATCGCCGCGGCACGCAGGATGAGCAGGCGCGCGGCGTCGATCTCCGTGGCCATGTCGGCGATCATGTGCTGGATGGCCTGGAGGTCGGCGATGGGCCCGCCGAAGGAGTGGCGCTCCTTGCTGTAGGCCACTGCCTTCTCGAAGGCGGCGCGCGCGATGCCCACCGCCTGGGCGGCGATGCCGATGCGCCCGCCGTCGAGGGTGGCCATGGCCACGTTGAAGCCCTTGCCCTCCTCGCCGAGCTGGTAGTCGCGGGGCACCTTCACGTTGTCGAAGAAGATGGTGCAGGAGTGGGCGGCGTGGATGCCGAGCTTCTCGTCGTGCGGGGACACGCTGTAGCCGGCCATGTCCTTCTGGACGATGAGCGCGGTGTGCCGCGGCTTGACGGGATCCTGGTGGGTGATGGCGAAGACGATGAGGTGCTCGGCCTCGGGCCCGACGGTGATGAAGTTCTTGGAGCCGTTCAGGACCCAGCTGCCATCGGCTTGCTTTTCGCCGATGGTCTTCATGGTGCGCGCGTCGGAGCCGCTGGTCGGCTCGGTCAGCCCGAAGGCGCCGAGCACCTTGCCGGCCGCGGTGGGGGCCAGGATCTCGCGATGCTGCCACTCGCTGCCGAAGTGGTGGACCGGGTCGCAGAAGAGCGAGTTGTTGACGCTCATGATCACGCCGCAGCTGGCGCAGGCGCGCGACAGCTCCTCGACGACCAGCGCGTAGCTCACGTGGTCCAGGCCGGCGCCGCCGAGCTCCGGCGGGATGGCCAGCCCGAGGAAGCCGAGCTCCGCCATGCGGGCCACGATCTCCGTGGGCCAGCGGCCGGTCTTGTCGAGCTCCGCCGCCTTGGGCTCGATCTCGCGGTTGGCGAAATCGCGCGCCGTCTGGCGGACGAGCTCCTGCTCTTCGGTGAGGTCGAAGTCCATCGCGTCCGGTGGGTTCGGTCGATCGCCGGCTGGCGCCGCTCGGCCGGGACAGCTGGCGATCGCGGGGTTCGTTCAGAACCGGCCGATGACGGACACGCCGCCACCGTTCGGCCCCACGGCCGGTACCACACGCGCGCCGCGCGGTGTTGCCGAACGCGCCGGGGAGAGGGAGCCGGTGGCCGCCTCCGACGGGGATCGAGAGCCGCCGGAGGTGACGATGAGCACCACCCCGGCCGCGGCGGCGGCGATGCCCACGCCGAAGCCGATGGTCGAGATGAGGGCCTTCGTCTCGGCGCCGTCGATCTCCTCGCGGCCGGCGTCGGTGCACACCTTGCCCGGGCACAGCGTGGCGTCGTCCTCCGCGTCGCCCGCCTGTCCGGAGGCGAGGATGCCGAACACGGCGCCGACGCCGAGCGCGGCGACGCCCACGCCGGCGAGCACGAAGCCCACCGTGCGGCGGGTGTTCGAGCTGTCGGCGTCGGGCACGGTGGTGTCCATGGCGGCGGTGCTGCCCGCTCCGGCTCCAGGCGCCGTGTCCGGACCCTTCACCATGGCGCCGATGGCGATCGACTGCTGGTCGGCGTTGGCGCCCACGGTCACCTTGCCGGTCCACGGCGCGTACCCGGGGGCCGAGGCCTCGATGGTGTGCTCGCCCGGATCGATGGGGAGCATCACGCCGAGCGAGCTGGTGTCGATGGTGGAAGCCCCACGCTTGACGACCAGGCCGGGGACGTCCCCGGGCGGCGCGTCGATCTTCAGCTTGGAGAGCTTGGGCTCGATGGCCGCGGCGCGCTCGATGGCCGCCGTCTCTTGCTCGGTGCGGCCCATGGTGCGCGCCATGCTGGCCGCCTCCTTGTACTCGGCCCACGCCGAGGCCGTCTTGCCCTGGCCCTCGTGGCACCTGCCGAGGTTCAGCAGCGTGCCCGGCGAGGGGTCCTGCCTCTGGCTGGCGGCGAGCTTGGGGCAGGCCTGGTCGAACTTGCCTTCGCCGAGCAGCCTTTTGCCGTCCTGGAAGAGCGCCTCGGCCGCGGCCTTGTCCTGTGCCAGCGCGGGCGCAGGCGCGGCCAGGCATGCGGCGGCGAGGAGGATGCAGGCGGCGCCTCCACGGAGGCGGCGACGGTCAACGATAGTCCTCGGCATTGGGCCCCTTCGGTGCGGCGGTTGGCGTCGCCGACGGCTTGGCGGCCGGCGTGGTGGCGGGAGGCTTCTGGGTCGCGGGCGGCGGCTTGCTGCCCGGCTTGGCGGCGGCGGTGGCCGTCCCCGCCGGTGCCGCCGTCTCGGTGGGCGCCGCGGTCGGCGGCGGCGGCGTCTCGGCGGTCGCGGGCGGTGGAGGGGTGGCCGGCGGCTCACCGGTGGCCACGGCCACGCCGGTGTCGCCGGTGGCCGGGCCGCCCTCGGGCTGGGGCCGCTGCGCAGCGCGAAGAAGAGGACGAGCCCCAGGAGCAGCGCGGTGCCGGCGATGGCCATGGCCACCAGCGCGCCCGCGTTGCTGCGCCTGGGGATGGTCATCGTCGGGTCGCTGATGGCGCCCCGCGCGAAGTTCGCCTTGGCGTGCGAGCTGGCTGGCGCGCTGTAGGGCCCGGGCACGATCACCGGATCGCTGGTGCGGGCGCCGGGGAACGGCCCGCCGCCGCCGGCCTGTGCCAGGACCTGGGTCGCCGCGCCGCCGCCAGCGCCGACCCCGCCGCCAAGCGAGGGGCCCTGGTCGGACGACGGGCCGGGTTGCGGAGCGATGGCCGGCGGTGCGCCGGCGGTCGGCGGGTTCATCCCCGCCATGCGCGAGACGCGATCGATGGTCGACTGCGTGCGCGGCGGCGCCCACGGCGCCAGCGCCACCACCATCTCGGCGATGCTCTGGTAGCGGTGGGCGCGATCGCGGGCGTAGGCCTTCTCGATGGTCCACGCCAGCTGCTCGGGGAGGTCGGGGCGCAGCTGGCGGAGCGGCGTCGGGGTGCCGGTGAGGATCTCGGCGCACAGCTGGGGCAGGGTGTCGGCGTAGAAGGGCTGCTTGCCGGCGAGCATCTCGTAGAGGGCCACGCCGAGCGCGTAGATGTCCGTGCGGTGATCGACGGACCGCGTGGACTGCATCTGCTCCGGCGACATGTACAGCGCCGAGCCCATGGCCGCGGTGGTGCGCGTCAGCGAGTCGACGCCCTGGGCGCCCATGACCTTGGAGATGCCGAAGTCGAGCACCTTGACCAGCGGTGCGCCGTCCCTGTGCTTGGTGACGAAGAGGTTCGCCGGCTTCAGATCGCGGTGGATGATGCCGTACGAGTGCGCCTCGGCGATGGCCTCGGAGGCCTGGATCACGTAGTCGACCGCGTCGGCGGCGCTGAGCACGCTGCGCTCGATGAGGTTGGAGATGTCGGAGCCCTCCAGGTACTCCATCACCATGTAGGGAGCGCCGGACTCCAGGGTGCCCACGTCGGAGACGCGCGCCACGTGCGCGCTCTTGATCTTCACCGCCGCGCGCGCCTCCCGCAGGAAGCGCGCCGCGGCCTCGGGGTGCGACGCGTAGTCCGGCTGCAGGAACTTGAGCGCCACGCGCTCGTCGAGCTGCAGGTGGCGCGCCTCGACGACGAGACCCATGCCGCCCTGGCCGAGCACGCGCTCGACGCGGTACTTGCCGGCGAGCACGGTTCCGGGGGCGATGGAGGAGCTGGAGGTCTCGGGATCGGTCACGGACTTGAGCGCGGAAATCGCGCGACGAGAACCGCTCTCGCGCGCGCCGACTATCGGGAATCATCGCCGGGCCGACCGCCCCCCGCAAGCGACTTGGATGTTTACACCATGCCCTTCGGCCTTGTAACGGCGGCTGGCTGACGGCGCCATCGCTCCGAGCCGGCGGCCTGCCGGCAGGGCTCGGAAGCGTGCTGGAAACACGCCGGCAGCGCTCGGCCGCGCCTCATCGCGCGGCGGTCAGGAGGCTGGCGTCCCCGAACTCGTGGCTCAGGTATCCGAGCGCGCGCGCCTGCGCGTGCGCGGCGAGCAGGATGGGGCGAGCGACGAACGCGGCGCAGAGGTCGAAGTGGCTGCCGGCAGGCTCGTGCATGCCGGTGAGCAGCCCGTCGACGGCGCGACGCCGATAACCGTCGCCGATGCGCAGAGACGTCACCCCCGTCCCGGCGCGCACCGCGCCGTCTTCGCCGGCGGCGCTCTCCAGGGCGCGCACCACGCTCGTTCCCACGGCGATGACCCGGCCGCCGCGCGCGCGGGTGCCGTGGACGGCCGCGGCCGTGGCCGGCCCCACCTCCCAGCGCTCGGGGAACGGGAGCGCGGCGTCGATGGCCGCGTCACCGGTGGAGGACAGCCCGGCGGCGTGGGTCACGGTGCCCAGGCCCACGCCGCGGTGGCGGAGCTCCGTCAGCAGCGACCAGTCGAGGTGTCGGCCCGCGGACGGCATCTCCGCCGCCCACGGTCGCGATGCGTAGGCCGTCTGCACGTGCCAGCCCTCCAGCGGCCCGCGCAGGTAGGCGTATTGAACTGGCGTGCCCGCGCGGAAGAGCGCAGGCCAGAGGTCGTCGTGCCCGACGTCGAAGCGCAGATCGACGAGGCGCGTCGAGAGGAAGGAGACCGCGGTGACCGTGGCGCGGAGGTCCTTGCCGAGCTCCAGCAGGTCGCCCGGCTCCAGCGTGGGCGCAGGGCCTCGTTCCTCGGTCGGCGTGCGCCAGTCGCCGCCGCCGAAGAGCACCGCGCGGAACCTGCCGGGAGAGAGCTCCGAGGAGAGGCGCAGCTCCACCGGCTCACCGCGACCGGTGCGGCCGCGCAGCGATCCGGGCAGGGTGGCAGCGTCGTTGACGACCAGCAGGTCGCCGGCGAGGAGCTCCTCGCTGAGCGCACGCACCGTGCGATCGCGCACGGCGCCGTCTCCCTGGACCACCAGGAGGCGGCCCGAGGCGCGATCGTCGCGCGGCCATCGCGCCGGCTCGAGCGGGGTGGGGGCGGGTGCCAGCGAGGGGCGCGGCGCCGGCGCGCCCAGCGATGGGCGGCTGGGGCGTGGGCCGTCGAGCAAGGCCAGGGCGCTCATGCCGCCACCTCCAGGCTCGAGGCCGCCATGCGGGTGCCGCTGGTCAGGCCGCGCGCGCTCTGCAGGAAGGCGACGATCCGCGATGCCACCTCCTCCGGCGAGGCCAGGGTGCTGCGGTCCGCCTCGGGCATGGCGTCGGCGTGCATGCGCGTGTCCATCTCGCCGGGATCGACGGAGACGAAGCGCACGCCCATGTCGGCGAGCTCCGCGGCCCAGATGCGACCGAGATGATCGAGCGCCGCCTTGGAGACGCCGTAGCTGCCCCAGCGCGGATAGGGCTCGACGGCGGCGTCGGAGCTGATGTGCAGCACCAGCCCGCCGCCGCGCAGGGCCATCGAGCCGGCGATGGCCTTGGTGACCCGGAACGGGCCGATCAGGTTCGTCTCCAGCACCGAGGCCAGGTCCTCGCACTCGGTGTCGAGCAGGAGGGGCATGGGCAGCGGCCCCAGCGTCGAGGCGTTGTGCACCAGGAGGTCGATGTCGCCGACCAGCGCCGCGGCGCCGGCGGCCAGCGCCAGCGCGCCGCGCTTGTCGGCGATGTCGCCGGGCAGGGCGTGCACCTCGCCGCCGGCCCCCGCGATCTCGGCGGCGGCGCGGCGCAGCTCCTCGGCGCCGCGTGCCACCATCACCACCCGCGCCCCGCGCCGCGCCAGCTCGGCGGCCAGCGCCTTGCCCAGCCCGCGGCTGGCCCCGGTGATCAGCGCGCCCTTGCCTCGAAGTTCCATGGCTTGCTCCCTCGGGGCTCTGGGCCCCTCTGCTCATCCAGCTCGTCTGGTGGAGAAGCTAGGTCGGCCCGGACGGTCCGATGGCGCGAGCTCCAAGGGATTGACGGGGCGTCATGTTGTTGGCAAGCACTCCCATACGATGACCAGGGACGACGAGCTGGCCGAGAGATTGGCGCGCAACACCCGCCAGCTGCGCGACGCGCGCGGGCTCACCCAGCAGCAGATGGCCAAGCTGTCGGGGCTGCCGCGGGCCACCTGGGCCAACCTGGAGTCCGGCGCGGCCAACCCCACGCTCGGTGTGCTGCGGCGGGTGGCGGTGGCCCTCCAGGTGTCCATCGAGGAGCTGGTGAGCGCGCCGCGCGCCATGGCCAAGCACTATCCGCTCGGGACCTTGCCCACGCGCAACCGCGGCGACGTGGTGATCCGCAAGCTGCTCCCCGACCGCGTGCCGGGCATGGAGATGGAGCGCATGGAGCTGCCGCGAGGCGCGCGGATGAACGGGGTCCCGCACACACCGGGCACCCAGGAGTACCTCACCTGCGAGTCGGGGCAGATCCAGCTGGTGGCCGGGGGCGAGTCGTGGACGCTGACGCCGGGGGACGTGGTGGTCTTCCGGGGCGACCAGCGCCACTCGTACAACAACCTCGGGGCGGGGACGGCGATTGGCTACAGCGTGGTCATGTTCGCGCCGGTGGCTTGACGCCGCGGCCTCGGTCGTCGCCGCTAGCGCGCCGCGCCAGGCTCTGTCACATTCGGGTCGATGACGACCTGCAAACAGGAGGCACAGCGCTGGGTCCATCGCTATGCGCTCGGCGGCGCCGCCTTCTCGGCCATCCCGCTGCCGGTGACCAGCGCCGGACTGGCCACCCTCGAGACCCACATGATGACGCTCATCGGTGAGATCTACGGCGAGCCGGTGGGAGCCATCTCCACCGCGACCGCCGGCGGCGCGCTGGCCATCCTCGGCCAGGGGCTCAAGTGGATCGCCATGCAGGGCTCCCTGCTGGTACCCGTCGCCGGCAGCGCGGTGCGCATGGGCATCGCCGCGGCGACCATCGAGTCGCTGGGCCGTGCCATCATCGGCACCTACGAGCGCAGATACCCCGGCAAGGTCTTCCTCAAGGGGAAGTGAGGCTCCGCCAGGAGACTTCGTCCTGTCGACGCGGCGGGCGAGAGGCTCCGCAGGAGACCTCGAACCTGTCGAGGCCCGCGGCCCGGTCAGAGCTTCTGCACGGAGCAGTCGCTGACGCCGCCGGCGAACCAGTCGTTGGTCTGGTCGTTCCACTGCTGGTCGGCGGCCCAGCGGATGGAGGGCTTCTTGGCCTTGCCATCGACCTTGAGCTTGCACTTCACCGTGAAGCGCGACGGCGGGAGCTTGTCCTTGGCCATGGCCGGCTGATCCCACAGGCCGGCGGCGAGGAACTGCACGCGATCGGTGGTGGTGTACGGCTTGAGCAGCTGCGTGCCGGGGTCGGTGCCCTTGGACCAGGGCTTTGCCTTGGCCTCGAACTGGCAGTGCTTGCCCGCGATGACCTCCTCGGAGGCGCAGGCCAGGTCGCGATCGTCGCTGGCCACCAGGGTGATCTCGACGTCCACCGTCTGCCCGGTGTTCCATTTCGCCTGCGCCGGGCCGTCGCTCTTGCCGGTGTCGTGGCCGAGCAGCGCGAAACCCGCGGCCAGGCCGCCGACGACGATGAGGAACAGGACCAGGCTCTTGCCGAGTGCCGTGCCCTGCCGCGGGGGCACCGGGCGGGGCGGGGCGGTCACCGCCGGGGCGGC
>JBBJMR010000114.1:0-24788 GCA_037720395.1 Polyangiaceae bacterium | reverse complement strand
GCGCATTTCACCGCTACACCAGGAATTCCACTCGCCTCTTCCGGACTCTAGCCCGACAGTATCCACCGGCATCCAAGGGTTGAGCCCTTGGCTTTCACGGCAGACTTATCGGACCGCCTACGCGCTCTTTACGCCCAATGATTCCGGACAACGCTTGCCCCCTACGTATTACCGCGGCTGCTGGCACGTAGTTAGCCGGGGCTTCTTCTGCAGGTACCGTCACCCTCTGGGCTATTCACCCGAGTGGCTTCGTCCCTGCTGAAAGAGGTTTACAACCCGAAGGCCTTCTTCCCTCACGCGGCGTCGCTGCGTCAGGCTTTCGCCCATTGCGCAAGATTCCCCACTGCTGCCTCCCGTAGGAGTCTGGACCGTGTCTCAGTTCCAGTGTGGCTGATCATCCTCTCAGACCAGCTACCCGTCTTCGCCTTGGTAGGCCATTACCCTACCAACTAGCTGATGGGCCGCAGACTCATCTCCTGGCGCCAGCTTTCATGAAGAGGCCGGCTTTGACCTCATCCCCTTTCGGGGTCGTGGTCTTATGCTGTATTAGCCCTCCTTTCGGAAGGTTATCCACCACCTGGAGGTAGATTACCTACGTGTTACTCACCCGTGCGCCGCTGTACCGGGGCCGAAGCCCTTTCTCGCTCGACTTGCATGTGTTAAGCGCGCCGCTAACGTTCGTTCTGAGCCAGGATCAAACTCTCCAGTTAGATCTGGTTGTCACCCGCGCCGGCTAAGGACACGAATGACGTCTCATGCTTCTGCATGACGTGTGAGGTAGCGAGCAAGCTCGCTCCTCGTGGGCCCACGTCATCTTTCGTAGGCATACAACTCAGTTTTCAAGGATCGAGCGCAGAGCGTCGTGACGCTCTAGGGGCCGCTGGTTCTGCCGCGGTGCCCTGCTCTGCGATTCGCGGGTGGTGCCGCGGGCGGCATCGTTGACCGATGCCGCGCTCGAGACCTCATCCCCGGCGAAGGGCGGTGACTCTAGTTCGCCACCCTCGCCTTGTCAACGATCTTTTTGCTTCGGCCTCGTCTCGTGCTCCGCGCGACTTGCGTCGCAGCGGGGCTGCCGAGGCCTCGGCTCCGGCCCGTACGGCTCTCACCGCTGGGGACCGGGTGCTCTTTGCGGGACTCGCCTTGTGGCAAGTGCCCCGGACCGGGAACACGCGCGGCTGCCGGGGCGTCCAGGTTACGGACGGCGGCGAGCCCGCTTCCCTGACGACCGCACCGCGTTTTCCGCGTCGTGGCCGCTCGGGAGGGCGCAACATAGTCGGGGCGTACCCGATGTCAACGCACTTTTGTGGGTTCTTGTAATCGTGTGCAGTTGCGCGAGCTTGGGTGCTCGTTTTTTCCCGGCAGCCTCGCGGCGAGTTTTCCGCGGGGGGACATCGACGTCGTTCGCGCGAAAGAACCGACTAGAATCGTCCGTATCACGTCCGACTAACACGAGGACGAATGGGATCAAGAACCGGCGCAGGGGTAGGTTGGGTTCGCCGGTTTCCGCTCGCGCTGGCGCTGGCCATGCTCGGGTCGAGCGCCCTGGCGTTGACCGCGGGGGCGCAGACCGCGCCGGCGGACGCTCTGGATGCCCAGGATCTCGCGGACTTGGGCCTGAGTGGCGAGGTGACGGAGCTGCAGGCGGGCAACTGCGGCGGCCCCGGGCTGCCGCCCTGCCCGCTCCAGGCCTGGATGCGGGCCACCATCGCTGCCCCGCTGGCGGGGAACAACATGGGCGCTCTGGCCGTCGGGCTCGAGCGCGCCGCGGCCCTGCAGCCGGACCCTGCCTGGGGCTCGTGGCGCACCATCGCCCTCCAGGGCGCCGCCGCCGCCAAGAAGGGCGACGTCGCCGGGGCCCGCGCCGCCTGCAAGGGCTGCCACGACGCCTGGCGCGAGGCTTACAAGCGCCAGTACCGCGGTCGCATCGTCCCGCGCTGAGACAACGAGCCGCTGGCGCGGGTCACTCGCCGAGTTGCTCATCGGCGAACCAGGCGCCGAAGCGCTCGCGCACCAGCAGGAGCTCGGCGCCTCCGGAGAGCCGGACCCGGAACCCCTTCTCGCGGCGGCCGAGGCCGACGATGGTCCCGATGACCTCCACCGGCTCCCAGCGCGCCCCCACGCGCACCGAGAGCGGGCGGCTCCGGGCCAGCCGGTCCGTGCGCACGTCGACGCCGTACCAGCGCAGCTGCGCCTTGGGCGCATCGAACTCGGCCTCGGCGCAGAGCAGGCGCTCCGCCTCCTCGACCGCGCGCGCGGAGGCCGAGAACGCGGCGCGTGGGTGCAGAACGATGACCAGCAGGTAGCTGGGGTGGATGCGGCGGATGACGTAGCTCTGCTTGCGGGCACGGACGATGATCTGGCTCACCGGGCCGAGGCGCGTCTCGTCGTTGATCTCGCCGAGCACCAGCTGCCAGTGCGCGGCCGCCACCTTGATGTCGAAGGCGTCGAACATGCCGGCGTAGTCGACGGTCTCGCCTTCGTAGTCGACCATGGCAGCGGCCCGCGCGGCGGCGAGCGACCGGAGTAACCGCTCCAGAATGGCGGTGAACACGGAGGGGGTCTGGTCACGGATCCCCTCGCGCCGCCGCGCGGCGCGGCCTGTGGTCACTGCTCGACGCTCACCACGGCCAGCAGCGCGTCCGCGCTGCGATCGATCTCCAGGCCGGCGCGGAGCCGCTCCAGGAGGCGGTCGCGCAGGGTGGTGGCTCGCCACGCCACGACCTCTTCGCGCAGCAGCCCACGCCGCTCCTCCGCGGGCACGACGTGCCCCGGGACACGCTCGAGCAGCAGGACACGGCACGCCGAACGTCGTCTCGGTGGGGGCCGACAGGTCCCCGCGCCGCTGCGCAGCGCCGCGCCGTACGTGCGAACGTCTCGTCGAAGGCGCCCGGCTGCGGCGTCAGCACCCGCCCGTCGGCGCTCACCGGTGGCAAGCCTCGGTCACCAGCTCCAGGTCGCCACGGCCCGACTGGGCCTTGGCGCGTTCGAAGGACGCGGTGGCCGCGTCCTTGAACCGAGTGACCACCGGATCCCCGACGGCTGCCGGCCGGGCTCGGGCGGCGGGGCGGTGCCGTGTACGCGGCGTCGCGGGCCACCGGCGAGGCCGCGATGGCCTGCGCCGCGTCGAGCAGCACGCGCGCGGGGACTCGCCCTTGCCCTTGCCGCGCACCAGCGCATGCACCGTCCGCGAGGCGTCGGGGCGGTCGAGCTCCAGCCAGTGCCGCGCGGTGGTGTCGCGGAGCTCGTCGTCGGTGACCGGGCCAGCCTGCTCGGCCTCGACCATCAGAGAGCGCAGCAGGCCACGAGCAAGCACCGCGTCGATGGCCAGCGCCGCCGACGGCTGGCGATCCAGCCCCTCGTCGATGGCGCCCACCGAGAACAGCGTCGCGCACCAGGAGGTCGCGTGTAGCGGGGCGACCCGTCGCCCGGCCACGCGCCACGGACGGTCATGGCGATGCGCAGCTCGCCCACGCGAGCCGCGACGCCCTGGTCCATGGTCGCCACCTTCGGCGGCGGCGGTGGAGTGCCGCCGTCGCACGCGCTCGAGGCCAGGAGCGCCAGCGCCAGGGCGGCCGCACGCCGCGGGCCCCGCGCTCGGCTCGGCGCGCGGGCCCGCGGGCGCGCCGGCCTCCGGACGGTCACGCGCTGCTCCGCGGGCGGAGCATCTCCGTCGCTGCCTTCAGGGACAGCCCCCCGACGACGAGCAGGTAGAGCGCCTTGAAGTCCTGCTGATCGCCGAGCGCGTAGACGCCGAAGGCAAACGCCACAGCGGAGCCGGCGAGCAGGACGATGGCGAAGACGTCGATGGCGCGTACATCGTTGCAGGCTCCAGCACGCGGGGCGTGAGGGGCCGCAGCATACCGCGGCCAGCGCGCTCGATGCACGTGACCCGCGCCGCGCAGGCGGTGCGCGGGTCGGTACCGGCGCAAACCGGAGCGTGCCGTCGCCCCGGTTCGCCCGCGGCGCGCCCTCAGCGCAGCGCGATGACAGCCGCGCCCGCCACGGCGAACGCGGCGAGGATGAGAAGCGCGCGTGGCGTGCACGCCGAGCGGCGCGACCCGGTGGCGCGCTTGCCGCGGCCGATGGCCACCGAAGCCGCCGCGCTCATCACGGCCACGGCGCACAGGGCGGTGAGCGCCTGGGCCACCACGGCGCGGTCGGGGTCACGCACGCGCCAGGCCAGCACCAGCAACACCACCGCCGCCAGGGCGCCCGCGGCGGCGATGGGCACGGCGAGGGGCGCCGCGCGCGCCACCAGCGCCGGCGCGCTTGATCGACGGCGCCAGCGCCGGGACGCTGCCAGCGATCGCTCCACGCCAGGGCGAAGATGCCCCAGGCCAGGCACCCAGCGCCACGCGTCGGGTCGAGGCGGGCCGGGGCGACGGCCGCCGGCGACCAGCCAGGTGATCACGCTCAGGGCCAGGAACACGGTGACGCCCAGGTGTCGCCCCAGGCGCTTGTTGCGGGCGGCGAGCAGCGGGCCGCCGACGCCGCAACCGATGGCCGCCAGCCAGCGCCCGGCCAGGCGCGGGGATGCCAGGCCCGCGCGAACGCAGCGGGGCGACGGTCATCGACCAAGCCAGCACGGCGGCCAGCCCCGCCTGCGCGGTCTTGGCGTCCGCGCGCGAGCGAGTGCGACGCTCGCGAGGGGCCCGCCGGCCGCCGGAGCGCTCCACGGGCTCGGCGACCTCGGCACCCTCGCCCGGTGCGGGTCCCCCGGCTCTCCGTCGCCGGGCGGCGCGGTGGCCGCCACGAAGGAGCGCTCAGCTCGGCGCGCCATTGCCCTCGACGGCGGCCGGGGCGGCGCCGAGCGCGGCCGTCCACAGGGCGCGCCGCGCCTCGAGCTCGGAAGAGGCAGCGCCGGCCGGCGAGGCGGCCGCGAGGCGCAGCGGCACCAGCGCGTCGCTGGACGCGGCGTCGCCTTCCTCGCGCGCCACCTCCAGCCCCAGCCGCTGCCACAGTCCCTTGTCGAAGAGGTGGCTGGGCCGCACGTTGCCCAGCGCCGCGAGCATGTTGGCGCGCGCATTCGGCGAGCGCGCGTCGAGATCGGCGAGGAGCGCGGAGATGGCCTTGCGCTGCAGGTTCTGCTGCGAGCCGCACAGATCGCAAGGCAGGATGGGGAAGCGCTGCGCCTCGGCGAAGGCGCGCAGATCGTCCTCGGCGCAGTAGATGAGCGGCCGGATGACCACGTGCGCGCCGTCGTCGGAGACGAGCTTCGGCGGCATGGCCTTGAGCTGGCCGGCGAAGACCAGGTTGAGCATCAGGGTGACGATGGCGTCGTCACGGTGATGGCCGAGCGCGATCTTGGTGCAGCCGAGCTCACCGGCGATGCGATAGAGGATGCCGCGGCGGAGGCGGGAGCAGAGCGAGCAGTACGTTTTGCCCGCGGGGATCTTGTCGGTGACGATCGAGTAGGTGTCCTCGGCGACCATGCGGAAGGCGTGCCCGCGCGAGGCCATGTACTCGGTGAGCAGATGGCCCGGATACCCCGGGTGGCCCTGGTCGATGTTCACCGCCAGGACCTCGAATCGGACCGGCGCCCGCCGCGCCAGGTCGACGAGGAGGGCGTGCATGGCGTAGCTGTCCTTCCCGCCGGAGACCGCGCACAGGATGCGATCTCCCTCCTGGATCATGGCGAAGTCCGCCACGGCGCGCCCCATGGCGCGGGCCAGCTTGCTGCGGGACATGGCGGCCATGGTGACCCCGAAGCCGGCGCGGCGCCAAGCGCGCTGTCACGCAAGCTCGGGGGCGCCTGGGCGCCGCGGGTGCCCGGTGGTGCTGGCGACGCTCAGCGTGGGCGGCTGCTGGGCTTGCCGCCGAGGTCGGCGGCGGGGCGCTCGCGGCCTCCGCCGGTGGCCGGCTTGACGACCTCCGGGACCGGCGCCTCTTCCCTGGGCGCTCCCGCGAACTCGTCGACCAGGCGCAGGAAGGTGAGCACGCCGTGGCCGGTGCCGCCCTTGGCGTAGACGTTGTACGCGCGGTTGGCCATGGAGGGGCCGGCGATGTCGACGTGCACCCACGGCGTATCGCCCACGAACTCGCGCAGGAAGAGGGCCGCGGTGATGCTGCCGCCCCAGCGGTCGGCGGTGTGCTTGAGGTCGGCCCAGTCGCTCTTGAGGCCGTCGCGCAGCTCCTCGACGAGGGGCATGCGCCACATCGCCTCGCCGGCGAGGTCCACGGCGCGGCGGAAGCGCTCGGCCAGGTCCTCGCGGTTGGAGTACCAGCCGGAGACGGTGGGGCCGAGGGCCACCACGCAAGCGCCGGTCAGGGTGGCGTTGTCGATCATGGCGTCGGGCTGCAGGCTGCGGCCGTAGGCGAGCACGTCGGCGAGCACCAGGCGGCCCTCGGCGTCGGTGTTGATGATCTCCACCGACTTGCCGTCGAGCGAACCGAAGATGTCGCCCGGACGGTAGGCGTTGCCGTCGGGCATGTTCTCGGCGCAGCCGATGATGCCGTGCACCTCGACGTTGGGTGGCCGCGTGGCGGCGACGGCGGCCATGAGGGCAATGACGTTGGCCGCTCCGCCCATGTCGCCCTTCATCTCCTCCATGCCCGGCGCGGGCTTGATGCAGATGCCGCCGGTGTCGAAGGTCAGGCCCTTGCCCACGAAGACCAGCTTGCGCTTCGCGCGGCCGCCCTCGGGCGTGTAGGTCATGTGGACGACGCGCGGCTTGCGCACGCTGCCCTGGCCCACCGCGAGGATCAGCTTCATCCCCTTCTTCTCGAGGGCGCCCTCGTCGAAGACGGTGCACTTCAGGCCGCGCTCCTTGCACACCGTGGCGGCGGCCCTGGCCAGGACCTCGGGGTAGAGCTCGTTGGGGGGCTCGTTGATGAGGTCGCGCGCCATGCAGATCGCCTCGCCGACCTTCTGGCCGACGTCGACGGCGGCCCTGCCGTCGTTGTCGACGCGCGCACCCGCGGGGGTGAGCACGAAGCCGCGCTCCAGCTCGACCTTGGGGAGGCGGTCGCCAGTGAAGTACCGCGTGAAGCGATACGCGCCCAGGACCAGGCCCTCGGCGGCGGCGCGCTCGGCGCCCTCGACGCCCGCCGGCAGGGTGACGGCCACGGAGTTGGCGCGGGCACCGAGCGCGAAGCGCGCGCCCTTGGCGGCGAGGAGGCGCACGTCAGCGACGGTGAGCGGCTGGTCGCCGAGACCGACCAGGAGCACCGACTGGGGACGAACCTTGCCGTTGGTGACGATGTGCGCGACCTGATCGCGCTTGCCGGTGAAATCCTCGCGCTTGAGGGTACGCGTCACCACCTGGCCGAGCTTCCTGGTGAGCGCGGCGACGATACCGCCGCGCGGGGCCGCGCCGAGTGCGACGCCTACGACCGAGACGTCGGCGGCAACGGCGAGGGAGTCGGTGGCGGCGAGCGTGATCTTGACCGGCATGAGGCTCCTCGGAAGCGAAACGTGGTGCAGTGGACCACGAGACGAAGGAACCGTCGTTTACCACGAAGACTCGCGGGCGTGCGCGAGCATCGACAGCCGCCGCTGCGACTCCGGCGCGTCACGGGTCGACTCGATCCGCGGCGCTTCGATGGCCATCGGCCGAGGTCCGAGGCGCCACGCCCCGGAACCTGTCGAGGCGCCACGCCCCGGACCGTGTCGACGCGCCGCGACAGCGGCGCCTCGCGATCAGCGCGCGTCCTTGTAGACCTTCATCACGTCACCGAGGAGCTTGATGGCCTCGGCGCGCGGGCGCTGGAAGGCGTTGCGGCCCATGATCGAGCCGTACGAACCGCCGGCGGCGAGCTCCTTGACCTCGGCCAGCACGGCGTCGGTTCCCTTGGCCTCGCCGCCGGAGAAGATGATGACGCGCTTGCCGGCGCAGGTGGCCTGCACGATGAGCTTGATGCGGTCGGTCATGCTCTCGACCTTGAGGCCGAGCTTCTCGAAGACCTTCTTGTGCTCGGCCTGCTCGATGTGCGCGCTGGGCGGCTTGACCTTGATGATGTGCGCGCCGAGCTGGGCGGCGATGGTCGCCGCGTAGCTGCAGACGTCGACCGCCGTCTCGCCCTCCTTGGACAGACCGCCGCCGCGCGGGTAGCTCCAGACCACCACCACCAGGCCCTTGGCCTTGGCCTCGCAGGTCAGCTCCCTGAGGTCCTCGTACATGCGGTTGCGCTGCCCGGAGCCGGGATAGATGGTGTACCCGATGCCCACGCAGCCCAGGCGCAGGGCGTCGTCGACGCTGCCGGTCAGCGCCGAGATGGGCTGGTCGACCTTGGCCAGCGTGTCGCTGTTGTTGAGCTTGAGGATGATCGGGATCTGGCCGGCGAACTTGGCGGCGCCCGCCTCGATGGATCCCAGCGGCGCGGCGTAGGCGTTGCAGCCGGAGTCGATGGCCAGCTGGAAGTGGTAGTCGGGGTCGTACGCGTCGGGGTTCGCGCCGAAGGAGCGGATGGGCCCGTGCTCGAAGCCCTGGTCGACCGGGAGGATGACCAGCTTGCCGGTGCCGGCCAAGGTGCCGGTGTCGAGCAGCCGGTAGAGGTTGGTCAGCGTGCCGGGGTTGTCGGACGCGTAGTACGAGAGGATCTGCTTCACGCGGTCGGTGGCGGGCATGGTCGTCTCTCCGTGGCGAAGGCGGGCCGGTGTGGGGCCGGGAACCCTAGGCGCAGGCCGGCGCTGCCGCAACCGGGGCCCGGCATGGCTCACGGGAAGGGAGCTCTTCTGTTGGAGGCTCGCGTTGCAAGGGAGCTCTCCTGTCGGAGGGTCGCGCGCCGCTTGCAAGGGGGCTCTCCTGTCGGAGGCTCGCCATACCAGGGAGCTCTCCTCTCGGAGGCTCCTGATCGCGCCCCCGCCGCAGCTGGGCTAGAAGCGACAGTCCGCTACGGGAGGCGACACGATGGCAGCGTCCGAGATTCCGCAGAGCTGGGCGGCACCGACCGGTGGATCGCGCACGGGGATCACCCTGGAGACGTACATCCTCGAGGGCATGCTCGGGCACCCGGCGGCCACCGGCGCCTTCACCTCGCTCCTCAACCAGATCGGGCTGGCGGCAAAGCTCATCACCGCGCGCGTGCGCCGCGCCGGGCTGGCCAACGTCCTCGGCTACACCGGCTCCACCAACGTCCAGGGCGAGCAGGTGCAGAAGCTCGACGACGAGGCCAACGAGACGCTCATCAACGTGCTCAGCCACCGCAACCACTGCGCGGCAATCGCCAGCGAGGAGCTGGCCGAGATGCGCGTCACCAGCGCCGACGACCGCGCCAAATATCTGGTGGTCTTCGACCCGCTGGACGGCTCGTCGAACATCGACGTCAACATCTCCATTGGCACCATCTTCGGGGTCCTGCGCAAGGGGCACACCGGCCGTCCCGAGGAGGTCGACTTCCTCAAGAAGGGCAGCGACCTGCTCGCCGCCGGCTATGTGCTCTACGGCTCCTCGACCATGCTGGTGCTCTCCACCGGCGCCGGGGGCGGCGTGCACGGCTTCACCTACGACCCGACCTGCGGCGAGTTCTTCCTGTCGCACGAGAACATCCGCACCCCGGAGAAGGGCAACTCGTACTCGATCAACGAGGGCAACAGCGCCCACTGGACCGACGAGGTGCTGCGCTGGAACGCGTGGATCAAGGAGGATCAGAAGGCCGAGGGCCGGCCGTACGGCCTGCGCTACGTGGGCTCGCTCGTCGCCGATGCCCACCGCACCCTGCTACGCGGCGGCATCTTCTGCTACCCGGGCGACAAGAAGAGCAAGAGCGGCAAGCTGCGCCTCCTCTACGAGGCCAACCCCTTCGCCTTCATCTTCGAGGCCGCTGGTGGTCGCGCCACCAACGGCACCTCGCGCATCCTGGACATCGAGCCCACCCAGCTCCACCAGCGCACGCCGCTGGTGCTGGGCTCGGTGCGCGACGTCGATGCCTTCACCGAGTTCGCCACCGGGCAACGCTGACTCGCGTTCGGCGTCGCCGACGCGACCTCCGGCGGGGTTTCGGGGGCGGCACGCCCCTGCTGTTCAAACGCCCTGCGCCTCTGCGCCCCAGATGACCTTGTGCATCTGGACCTGCACCCGCACCGGCAGCGCGTCGGCCAGCACCCAGTCGACGAGGTGCCTGGGCTCGAGCTTGCCCCACACGCACGAGGCGAGAAGCGCGGAGCCGAGGTCGGCGAGGCGCCGCTCGCGCACGGTGTCGCGCATCCACTCGTAGTCAGCACGATCGGCGAGCACGAATTTGATCTCGTCCCGCGCGCCGAGGTGCTCGAGGTTCGACCAGCGGTTGCGGTGCGACTCGCCCGAGCCGGGCGCCTTGAGATCCATGATGCGGTGCACGCGCGGGTCGACGCCGGAGACGTCGGCCTCGCCGCTGGTCTCCACCAGGACGGTGCGGCCGGCGTCGCACAACTCGCCCATCAGCAGCAGGGCCCCCGGCTGGAGCAGCGGCTCGCCGCCGGTGAGCTCGACGAGCTGCGTCCCGGTGGCCAGGGCGCGCTGCAGCACCTCGCTGCGGAGCAGGCGCGTGCCGCCGTAGAACGCCTGGGGCGTGTCGCACCAGGTGCAGCGCAGGTTGCAGCCCGTCAGGCGCACGAAGGTGCAAGGCAGCCCGGCGAACGTCGATTCGCCCTGCACGCTGGCGTAGATCTCGTGGACAACGAGGGTGTCTTCCTTCACCGGGCGCCGAGCTTCTACCGCGCTGCTGCGGCGCCGCAAGGCCGGCGCGCGGCTTCAGCGCGTCAGGCTTCAGCGTGTGAGGGTGAGGACCTGGCCACCGACCTCGACCACCAGCGCCGTGGCAGGCGCCGCCCCGCGACGCACGAAGAGGGTGCCGCCGGCGAGGTGGTCGTAGGGGAAGAAGGCGCCGGTGACGTCCTCGGGACCGGCGGCGGTGTCCAGCGACACCGGCACCGCATTGCCCTTGGGCGGCTCGCGGATGGTCGCCGGCTCCTGCCAGGTGGCCTGTCCGTCGCCGCCGATGGAGACGCGCTCGTAAATGAGGTTCATCTGGTCCTGCGGGACGACCTGCTGGGCGCCGTTGACGAACTTCATGCGCGTGGCGAGGGCGTCGTACGTGTAGTCCGAGATCCAGATGGGGAAGCAGTAGCCCATGAAGTCCGCGACCTGGGGCTGGATGAGCTGCTGGGAGATCATGTCGTAGCCCCAGACGCCGATCTGGCCACCTGGGTGCGGGTAGTTGCCGTCGCCGCTCACCTGACAGGGCGCGTGCTCGCGGCCGTGCGTGTGGCCGATCTCGTGGACGGCGGTGTCGGTGGCCTCGTCGCCGGAGAAGCCGAGGCCGATGGCGGCGCGCGTGTACGCGTCGCTGGGGCCACCGATGTAGCCGAGACCCGCGGTGCAGCCCCCGCCGCAGTACTGACCGAACGACTGCGCGGGCGCGAAGACGCCGTAGTAGTAGGCGTCGCTCGGCGCGTTGTCGCTCTCGCGCACACCGGCGATGGCTTCGAGCAGGTTGCCCCAACCGTTGCCGCCGGCGGAGACGTTGCCGTCCCAGCCCACCGCGCCGTGCAGGCTGACGTCGACCTGAGGAGCCGGATACATGCTCCAGAAGCGCTTCCGGTAGGCCTCGACCTGGCCGGCGGAGGTGTCGGGCAGGCGATTCGAGCCGTCGGCGCCGTAGGCCACCGGGACGAGCACCACCTTGAGCGTCTGACCGACCGACTCGGCGCCGAGAGACTGCTGCCCGGCGGGGTACGCGTTGGGCGCGCCGGCCCCGCCGACGCGGCCGACCTCGACCTGCCATGGGACACCCGCGGGCAGCGAGGCGCCCGGGACCTGGAAGTTCACGGTCGAGCTCAGCGACTGCTCGCTGCCGCCGCCGACCGACTGGGTGATCTCGAGCGGCGGGCCGTCGCCGAGGTGCAGGCGCACCATCACCGGGCCTCCGTCGTAGCCACCGTCGGTGGCCATGAACACGCGGACCAGCGCGTCGCGACCGGCGATGATCGGCACCCCGTCGCCGACCGGGGAGCCGTTCTGCATGATCGTGCGCTTCACGGCCTGGTAGATGGCCACCTCGGCCACCGAAACGCCGGGCGCGGACCCCAGGGTCTCCGGCTGCCCGCCGGTCGACGCCGCGGCGCCGCCACCGGCGCCGGCGCCGCCCGGCGAGCCGCTGGTCGCTCCGCTGGCCGGGCCGGCTGGGTCGCCGCCGGTGGGCCCACCGGGCCCGCCCGGGTCGCCGTCGCCGTCCCCATCGCCGTCGACGTCCTCGTCGATGATGAAGTCGTTGACACCGGTGAGGGAGTTGCACCCGGCATGCGCGCCGAGGAGCAGGAGCAGCGCAGCCAGGGCGCCGCCGAGCTGCAGCGACCGCGCCGGCGTCGCGCGCCGCGCCACTCGGGTCTCGGTCCGACTGCTGCGCTCATCCATCGCGTCCTCCCGCGGCCCGCGTGCGCGATTGCGTGCACACCTCGCCGAGCATCGATGTCGAACGAGCGTACTCGCACCTACCCCAGCGCAGCCATCCAAAGCGGAAAGGAATGTTTAATTTTCGCCGCCCGCGGCGGACTTTTCCGTGGTCGTTGAGAATCGCCGGGTCGGGTGGGCCGACGCTTCAAGGTATCTCGCCGAGCTGGACCTCGCCGGCGACCACCGAGCGCAGCTCGCCGCTCTCCGAGCGCACGCGGAGACTGCCGTCGCCGTCGATCCCCTCGGCGCGGAAGGGCGCTCCGTCGACGATCACCGCCCTGCCCGCGAGCGCATCGCGGCGTCCGAGCTCGCCGAGCAGAGGAGCCAGGCCTTCGGCGGCGAAGCCATCGGCGGCCTGGCCGAGCTCCTGGCAGAGCTCGGCGACGATGCGCGCGCGATCGAGGTCGCGCCCCCCCTCGATGCGCAGCGACGTGGCCCGCGCCGCGATCTCTGCCGGGAAGCGGCGACCGGCGACGTTCAAGCCGACGCCCACCACCAGGCTGGCCACCTCGACTCCGCGCAGCGACGCCTCCACCAGGATGCCGGCGATCTTGCGCGGGCCGACAAGGACGTCGTTCGGCCACTTCACGAGCACGCGCGCGCCCGGATCGAGGTGGCCCTCCACGACCTTTGCCACGGCGAGCCCGAAGGCCAGGGTGATCGGCGACAGGCGCGGTGCAGCCAGGGCGGGCCGCAGCAGCAGGGAGAGGTAGACGTTCTCGCCCGGCGGCGAGTGCCAGCTGTGATCACCACGGCCGCGCCCTGCCGTCTGCGCATCGGCGACGAACACCGCGCCCGCCGGAGCGCCTTCGGCCGCGGCGCGCCGCGCGTCGTCGTTCGTGGACGCGGTGCTGGCGACCACCGTCGCTGGTCGGCCGCAGCCGGCGCCGAGCGCATCGAGGGCGCGCTCCACCTCGGCCGTCGAGAGCGCGCTCACGCCCGCTCGGGGTCCTCGAGATGCAAGTCGAGGGCGATGTCCGCAGCTGGCGCCGAGTGGGTGAGCGCGCCGGCGCTGATGACATCGACGCCCGCCGCGCCGAGCTCGGCGATGCGCTCCAGGGTAATTCCGCCCGAGACCTCGAGCAGCGGGCGCGGGCGGAGCGGGGCGACGCGGGCCACCGCCTCGCGCACGTCGTGCATGGAGAAGTTGTCGAGCATGATCACGTCGGCGCCGGCGGCGATGGCCTCGTCGAGCTGCGGCAACGAGGCGACCTCGAGCTCGACGCGCGAGGTGTGCGGGGCCCGCTGGCGGGCGCGGGCCACGGCGGTGGCGATGCCACCGGCGGCGATGATGTGGTTGTCCTTGATGAGCACGGCGCTGCCCAGATCGTTGCGGTGGTTGTGGGCACCGCCGCAGCGCACCGCGTAGCGCTCGAGCACGCGAAGTCCGGGCGTCGTCTTGCGGGTGTCGGCGATGCGCGTCGCGCTGCCGGCGGGGAGCGCCTGGACGAAGCGGCGCGCCAGCGTGGCGGTGCCGCTCATCCGCTGCACCAGGTTGAGGGCGGTCCGCTCGGCGACGAGCAGCGAGCGCGCCGCGCCGCGGACGCGCCAGATCACCGCGCCCACCTCGACGGCCGTCCCGTCGGCGACGAGCGCCTCGAAGCGCACGGCCGCGTCGATGGCCGCGAAGACGCGCGCGAACACCACGCCCCCGCAGACCACCAGCGGCTTGCGCGCCACTGCCTCGCCGACCGCGCGCGCGGCCGCGTCGACGCAAGCCTCGGTGGTCAGGTCGCCGCCGGCGACGTCCTCCTCGAGGGCGCGGGCGATGATGGCGTCGAGCAGGGGAGGGGCGATCATGGCGAGTCTCCGTGGAGGTTGGCGGCGCCGGAGGCCGGCGCAGCCGGCGAGCGACCGGTGGTTCGGCCGCGCGAGACGCTGGGACGCTATGTAGCGGCCGGCGACGCGCGCGAGGAGGGGCGAGGTGACCGCCCGGCGCGCACGGCGCGCCGCGATACGCCCAGGGTGCGGCACAAGCTCCGCAGTTCCGCGCGGATGCGCCGCGCCTCGGCGCGGGGGGCGCGCGCCCCGGGCGCGTGAAAATTCGCACGAATCGGGATGACGTTCGTCTATCAGCCTGTGAGACTCTCTGCCGTCGGCCAGCGCGACCGGGCAAACCCCGGCTTGTCGCGCCACGCACGCTCAGGAACCTCGATGCGCCCCCAGGTCGGACAGGTCATCAACAACAAATACCGGCTGGTCCGCCTCATCGGCGACGGCGGGATGGGCAGCGTCTACGAGTCGCGTCACGAGGTCCTCGGGACCACGGTGGCCCTGAAGTTCCTGCACCCCGAGCTGTCGCGCCGCCAGGGTCTGGTGCAGCGCTTCCTCCAGGAGGCGCGCGTCTCTGCCCAGATCCAGAGCCCGCACGTGGTGCGCGTCAGCGACGTCGACCAGTCGACCACCGGCCTGGCCTTCATCGTCATGGAGTACCTGGAGGGACGCACCCTGCAAACGCTCTACGAGGACCTGTACCGTGCCGGGCAGCGCCTCTCCTACGACGACGCGCTCGACTATGCCCTGCAGATGCTGGAGGGCGTGGAGGCCGCGCATCGCACCGGGGTCGTGCACCGTGACCTCAAGCCCGACAACGTGATGATCACCGAGGATGCGCGGAAGAAGCCGCTCATCAAGCTGCTCGACTTCGGCATCGCCAAGCTCAAGGTCACCGGCGAGCTCGATCGCGGACTGACCCGCCCTGGCGTGATCATGGGCACGCCGGAGTACATGGCGCCGGAGCAGGCGTTCTCCGCGGATGCCGTCGACTCGCGCGCCGACATCTTCTCGCTCGGCGTGATCATCTTCGAGATGCTCGCCGGCCGCAGGCCGGTCGGCGGCGACGAGGCCACGGTCATCGCCTCGCAGTACATCCAGGGCCAGGTGGCGCAGCTGCGAGACCTGGCGCCACACGTCCCCGCCGACCTGGCCGCTGCCATCCACAAGGCGATGGCCCCCATGGCCAAGGACCGCCTGGCCACGGTGGCCGAGTTCCGCGCGGCGATCGAGGCCAGCCGCGTGGGCGTTGCCGCGGCCGTGCACCCGTCCACCGCTGCCGTCGGCGGCAGCGCCGGCGCTGCGGCTTCGGTGGTCGCCGCAGCCGCCTCGCCCGCACCGTCCGCGGTGCCGCGCACCAACGCGCCGGCCGGGGAGGTCTCCGCCGATGGCGCCGTTGCCGCCGCCGATGGCGGGTACGCGCACGTCTCGGAGCTGCCGCCCGCCCTCGGCACCGCGATCGACGCGCGCCCGCCTTCCGCGCTCGACATGCACGTAGAACGGCGGCGCCCCCTACCCGGCCACCGCCGAGTACGTTGCGCCCCGCAGCGGCCCGGTGGCACCGACGTCGGCGCGGCGGACGCCTTCGTGCCCCCGTTCATGGGTCCGTCACACACCGCGGCGGCCAACGCCCAGGGCTTGGCGGGCACGGCGCCGATGGATCCGCACGCCGCCGCCGCGTACCAGCCCGCTGTCTCTCTGCCGCACACCGCGCCACGAGCGGTGCGCCGCGGCGGTGGCGCGTTCGTGCTCATCCTCCTCCTCGCCGCCGGCATCTCCGGGCTGGTGGTCGCCGGGCTGTGGGTCGCGCATCGCTTCGCGCAGACGGAGGAAGCGGCCGACGATGCGCCGGACCCGCTGCCGACGCCCACCACGCCTGCCGTGCCGACGGTCGCCGATCCGCCCCCTACCGCTCCGACGGTGGCGCCGCCGCCGACCGTGGTCGCTTCACCCCCCGTGAAGCCGCCGACGACGACCACCAAGCCGCCGACGACGACCACCAAGCCGCCGACGACGACCCCGCCCGCCACGTCGACCAAGCCGCCCGGCGTGATCATCCCCGGCCCGCTGCCGACGTTCTTCCCGGGCATCCCCATGCCGACCATCCCTGGCCTGGGTGGCGGCACCACGTCCCCGCCGCCCTCCAGCGGATCTGGCACGCCGCCTCCCTCGACCGGCTCCGGCGGCACGCCGCCCACGACCTCGGGCACAGGTCGTCCGCCCATCAAGATCCCCGTGCCGCGCCCGAAGTGAACCGACGCCGACGCCGCGTTTGCTAGCATCGCCGCGATGAGTGACAAGCCGAGCGACGGCGCGACGCCGGGCGTGGTCACGGACGGCTCCTATCCGGCCACCCCGCCGACCACCGCGCCCAGCGATGGCGCGGGGCCGGAGGTGTTCGGGCCGGGCAAGACGATGCCCGGCGAGCCGCCGCTCGATCTCGCGCCACTCGGCGCTCCGCTCGCAGCACCGGAGATGGCCCGGCCATCGCCCGTCGCGCCCACCGTGGTCGACGACGGCTCGCACGACACCCGCATCGATCCGCCGGGTGGCCCCCACGGGTTCGCCCCGCCGGGTAGCGGGTTCGCGCCTGCGCCGGGCTTTCCCCCACCCGCCGGTGGCCCCCCGGCCGCGGTCGGGGTACCCGCGCCGGCAGCGCCCGCCTACGCCGCGCCCGGCTTCGCGCCGCTGCCGCCGGCCCCGGCCCCGCCGCGCCTGCAGGGCGCGCGCGCCACGGGCGGCCTCCCGTGGCGGTCATCGCCATCGCGGCGTTCGTGGTCATCGGCGGCTCGCTCACGGCGTTCTTCGTCATCCGCAGCAACGGAAGCTCCGACGAATCGGAGAGCGTGGTGGCGCCGGCGCCGACCGCGTTCACCGCGGAGCCAGCCACCCCGGCGGCGCCGACCACGCCGCCGCAGGATCCGGCGGTGCCCGCGGTGCCCACGGTCCCGGTGACGCCGCCGCCCACGCAGCCGGTGGCGAAGCCCAAGCCCACCAGCACCGGGACGGGCACCGCGCCCACCAGCACCGGGACGGGCACCGCGCCCACCAGCACCGGGACGGGCACCGCGCCCACCAGCACTGGGACGGGCACCGCGCCCACCAGCACCGGACGGGCACCGCGCCCACCAGCACCGGGACGGGCACCGGGACCTCGAAGCGCCCGCCGATCAAGATTCCGCGACCGGGCAAGTAGCGCGCGCCCGTCGAGCCGCCCTCTCGAGCGCTCGCCGACGCGACAGAAATCCAGGTTCGCGGACGGGTGTCACTGTCCTTCTCCCCGGCGCGACAGGGGACGGCCGGTCCGTTGACATGCCACGCAGCGTGCGCACCCTGGCGCGTACGAAAGGAGCAAGCCCGGAGTTGCTGCGGTCCTCTCGTTGGTCATCCCTGGCGTCGGCCAGATTTACAACGGCTGTTTCCTGCGCGGACTCTTCTGGCTGATCATCACGCCCGGTTTCTGGATCGGGACGGGTGGTTTCGCCGGTTGGGTCTGCCACGTGATCGCGGCCTACACCGCGTACCAGTTCGCGTTCGATCACGCGCGCACGCCGCGCTAGCGAGGCAGCTTCGGCGGCGTGCTGCCCCGCGCGTCGCCATCGACACGCAAGAACCTGGTAGCCAGCTCCGTGCGCGAGCGGACGCCGAGCTTGCGGAAGACGGCCGCCAACTGGTTGGCGATGGTGCGCGGTGACGTGCCGCGCATGGACGCGATGGCTGCGTTGGTTCGGCCCTCGAGCACTGCAGCCACCACCGCGCGCTCCGCGTCGGTGAGCTCCGCGGGCGGCTCGTTCATGGCCAGCGAGTAGCTCAACACCAGGAACTCCTGCCCGCCGGCGCTGAAGGTGTGGGCAGCGACATCCGCCGGCGCGCGCACGCTGCCGGGCGGCGCCGAGGGCGGAGCGTGCTCGGCGGGTTGCACCCGCAGGCTGGTGCGCCGCACCCCCGAGCTGGTGGGCTTCGGCGCGGCGGTCCTTCCCGGCGGGGGCGCGGCGCTCTTGCGCGCCGCCATCAGCCCGGCCCGAAGAGCTGTACCAGCTCGACGCGCGAGGGGACGCCGAGCTTCTGCATGGCGCTGGAGAGGTGCGTGGCCACCGTCGAGGCGGCCAGCCCGAGCTCGTAAGAGATAGCCTTGTTCGACTGGCCGGCGGCGACCATGCACGCGATCTGGTACTCGCGCGCGCTCAGCGGCGACCGCGCTGCGGCCGCGGAGGCACTGCGGCGGGCCACCAGGTAGCGCTTCCCGTCGGCATCGAAGCGATCGATGAGCGCCCACTGGCCCGCCACCACGGCGCTCCACAGCGAACGCGCCTGCTCCGGGCTGCGCCGGTCGAGCGGCCCGGCGATGCTCCCGCCCTGCTCGGAGACCTGCAAGGCGCAGCGCAGCGACGCGCGCAGGCGGCGGCTGGAGGGCGCCGCCTCGTCCGCGTCGCGCGGGGCGCCGCCGGCGAGATGCTGGCGGAGATGGAGGCCGGCGGTGATGCATGCCGCAGCGCGCGACCAGAGCGCAGCCTGCTTGGCGCTGGAAGGCCGAGCGTCACCGCGCGGGCTCACCAGGAGCAGCGCCGGCCCCTGCCGCTCGCCGGCCGCGGCGTAGAGCACCTGCGCCACGCCGGCCGGGAGGAAGAGCGCGCCGGCAGTTGCGATGCCCTCGACGACCCCGGCACCGCCGAGCGCGCCGAGGTGCCCGCGCACCGGGGCTTGCTGGAGCCAATCGCATACGCGCAGGCAGCGTGCATCGCCCGGGGCAGCGCGGGTCGCGGACAGCGCCACGCCACGGCAGTCGATGAACACCGCAGCCAGGCCGTTCCGTGCGCCCTCGTCGAGCACCGCGGCGCAGGCGTCGAGGACGCTCTGCACCCAGGCGGCGTCGTCGACGTCGAAGTGGTAGGCGGCATCTGCGATGCGATCGGAAGCGGCCGGCTCACCTGGGGCAGCGTGCGCCAGCGGCCGACTGGGCTGAGCGGAGGGCTCTCGGAGCACTGGACTAGGCGGCATTCATGGTTGGGGTGCAGCGCGGCTCGGGTGACCGTGGCGATGACGTGCCGCCGAACGCCGCCGCGCCCGGCCACGTCTTTCGGCCCCGCCGCGTTGCGACTCCGGCCCCGGACGTCCTCGCTCGGTGCATCGCCACCACCCAGGAGAAATCGCGCGGGGACGCCGACCTCGCCTATAGTCAATTGTTCTACGAGCGCGCTCTGGTGCGCCGGCCTACATCGGGGAGGACCCCGGCGGCGCCCGATGCGCGCAGGCGCCAGTCACCGCCCCGGACCACGACGCTGCCGGCGAGGAGGATGGCCGGCCCAGCCAGGTACGCGTCGACGACGGCGCCGGAGGCGAGCTCCACGGGCTGGCGCCGGAAGAGCGAGGGATGCCCTTCGAAACGATCGAGGCGCCGCAATGTCGCTTCGTCGAGGTCGTACAGCTCGCCGCGCACCGCCTCGGCCCCACCACCGAGCAGCACCGGGTACTCACCGAGGTCCACCAGGCGATATCGGGGCGCGGTGACGGCGGCGGCCACGGCGCGCGTGCGCGGGCCGAGCAGGTGGTGGTTCGCCTCGCCGCGCATCAGCGTGCCGTAGAGGAAGAGGCGCACGCGCGGGCCCGGCATGGACCCCATCGTCTCACGGTTCCAGCGCGCCCCGCGCGGCCGCGGCGGTGCGCCGGCGACGGGCAGGGCCGGCGGGTGCGGCGACGACGCCGAGCAGCTCGGCGAGCACCAGGCCGGTGGCGGTGCGGAGCCGCGCCACCTCGTCGGGCGTGCCCTCGGCGACGACGCGGCCGCCGCCGGCGCCGCCCGCGGGCCCGAGCTCGACCACGTGGTCGGCGCAGGCGATGACCGCCGGATGGTGCTCGATGACCAGCAGCGTGTCGCCGCGCGCCACCAGCCGGTCGAGGACGCCGAGCAGCCGCGCCACATCGGCCAGGTGCAAGCCGGTGGTCGGCTCGTCGAGCACGTAGAGCGTGGGCCGCGGCGCAACCGCCGGTGAGCTCGGCGGCGAGCTTGAGGCGCTGCGCCTCGCCGCCCGACAGGGTGTGCGAGCCCTGGCCGATGCGCAGGTAGCCGACACCGAGATCGCACATCGTCTCCAGCGGCCGCCGCACGCGCGGATGGACCGCGAAGTGCCGCGCCGCCTCCTCCGCGGTGAGGTCCAGGACCTGCCCCACGTCCAGCCCCAGCCAGCGCACGTCGAGGGTGGCCGGCTCGAAGCGCGTACCGCCGCAGGCCTCGCAAGGCGTGGTCACATCGGGCAAGAACGACATCTCGTGCGCGATCACGCCCTGTCCGGCGCAGGTCGGGCAGCGCCCGCCGCCGGCGGCGGAGTTGAAGGAGAAGCGCGAAGGGCCGAAGCCGCGCACCTTGGCCTCCGGCGAGGCGGCGAAGATGCGGCGCACCTCGTCCCAGACACCGAGGAACGTCGCCGGCACCGAGCGCGGGGTACGCCCGATGGGCGACTGATCGACGGCCATGGCGCGCTCGATGGTCGGCGGGAGCCGCAGATCGTCGTGGTACCCGGGCTCCGGCGCCTCGAGGCCGAGCTGGCGACGAGCCGCCGGGTAGATGACCTGGCGCAGCAGCGTGCTCTTGCCGGAGCCCGAGACGCCGGCGATCACGGTCATGGTGCCGGCGGGGATACGGAGCTCGTCGACGCGTAGGTTGTGGGCGCGCACCCCGCGCACCTCGATGAAACCTGCCGCGGGCGGCGGACGCCTCGGTCGCATGCGCGCCATCTCGCGCTCGCCGGCGAGGGCGCGCCCGGTCGGCGAGCCGGGCATGGCCAGCACCTCCGCCGGCGTGCCGACGGCCACCACCTGCCCGCCGCCACGGCCGCCGGTGGGCCCGAGATCGATGAGGTGATCGGCGGCGCGGATGGTGTCGGCGTCATGCTCGACCATGAGCACCGTGCTGCCGGTGTCGGCCAGCGCGCGCAGGTTGCGGAGCAGGCGTTGCGTGTCGCGGGGGTGCAGGCCGATGGTCGGCTCATCGAGGACGTACAGCGCCCCGGTGAGGCCGCTGCCCAGCTGCGCGGCCAGGCGCAGGCGCTGCATCTCGCCGCCGGAGAGCGAGTCGGCGCGGCGCTCCAGGGCCAGGTAGCCGAGGCCGACGTCGCATACGAAGGAGAGGCGGCGGCGCAGCTCGCACAGCGGTGCCGCGGCGATCGTGGCGCGATCGCCGTCGAAGGACAGCGCCTGCGCCCACTCGGCGGCGGAGGCCACGTCGCGCGCGCAGACCTCGTGGAAGCGTTCACCCGCCAGACGCACCGCGCGCGGCGTCGGTGCCAGCCGGCTGCCGCGACAGGTCGGGCAGGTGTGGCTGCCGGGATCCTCCACGTCGGCGAGGCCGGTTCCCTGGCAGTCCTCGCAGCGACCCTGCTTGGTGTTGAAGGAGAACCAGCGCGGGTCGAGCTCGGGGACACCGGCGCCGCAGCGCGGGCAGGCGCGGCGCTCGGAGAAGAGCTGCTCCTCGCCGGATGCCAGGCGCAGCTTGACACTGCCCTGGCCGAGCGCGAGCGCGCGGCGGAGCGTGTCCGCCCCGAGACCGCGCAGCGGGCCGCGATGCATGACCAGGTCGATGGAGTGCTCGCGCCGCTTGTCGAGGCGAGGCGGCGCATCGGTGGCGCAGAGGACGCCGTCGGCGAATGCCTCGGCGATGCCGCTGCGTGCGGCCGAGGTGAAGACATCCATGTAGCTGCCCTTGCGGGCCGCCACCGCGGGCGCCAGCAGCAGGGCGCCGCGCGAGCGAGGGCGCTGCTGCAAGGCGCACAGGATCTCGACCGAGGACCGGGCCTCGATGGGCACGTCGCAGGCCGGGCAGCGCGGGTCGCCGACCTTGGCGAAGAGGAGGCGGAGGTAGTGGGCGATCTCGGTCACCGTGGCCACGGTGGAGCTGCTGCCGGATCGCGAGGTGCGCTGCTCCAGGGCGATGGACGGCGGCACGCCGCTCACCCGGTCGACGTCGGGGCGCGGCAGGGTGGGCAGGAACTGCCGGGCGTAGGGGGTGAGCGTCTCCAGGAAACGACGCTGGCCCTCGGCGAAGACGACGTCGAAGGCCAGCGTGCTCTTGCCCGAACCGCTGGGGCCGGTGACGACCACGATCTTGCCGCGCGGGATGCTGACGCAGACGTCGCGCAGGTTGTGCTCGCGAGCGTTCTCGACGTCGATGGCCTCGGGGCCGCGCGCTGCCAGGGCGCGGGACGGCACCACCTCGGTCGCGGGACCTCGACCTGCCCGCGCAGCGCCAGGCCGGTGCGGGTGTCGGTGCGCGCCACCGGCCGGCGTACCCTCGGCGACGATGTGACCGCCGCTCGCTGCCAGCGCCCGGCCGAGATCGATCACCCAGTCGGCGGCGCGCACCACGTCGAGGTCGTGGTCGACGACGAGCACGCTGCCCCCGCCGCGCACCAGGTCGCGCAGCGCCTCGCACATGCGCGCCACCTCCTCGGGGTGCAGCCCGGCGCTCGGCTCGTCGAGCACGAACAGGGTGCCGGCGCTGGGCTCTCCGAGCGCGCGCGCCAGCTTGAGCCGCTGCGCCTCACCGCCGGAGAGCACCGAGAGCGGCTGGCCGAGCGCCAGGTAGCCGAGGCCGAGGCGGCGCAGCGGGCCGAGGGCGCGCACGATGGCCGCCTCGCGCTCGAAGAGGGACAGCGCATCGTCGATGGACAGCGCCAGGACGTCGGCCACCGAGTGCCCAAAGGCGCGCACCGCCAGCACCTCCTCCTTGAAGCGGCGGCCCTGGCAGCTCGGGCAGGTCAGCGAGACGTCGGCCAGGAACTGCATCTCGATGGTCTCCGACCCCTCGCCGGCGCACGCCTCGCAGCGACCGGCGGCGACGTTGAAGGAGAAGTGGCCGGGGCCGAGGCCGGCTCGAACGGCGTCCGGCGAGGAGGCGAAGATCGCGCGGATGCGGCTCCAGGCGTTGGTGTACGTGGCGGCGTTGCCGCGGCTGGTGCGCCCGAGCGGCGCCTGGTCGACCAGGGTCACCGCCTTGATCCGGCGGTGCCCTCCAGCTTGCGGTAGGGGCCCGGCGGATCGACGTCGCGGTAGCCGCGGGCACGGGCGATGGCGCGGTAGACGACCTCCTCCACCAGCGTGCTCTTGCCGGAGCCGCTGGCGCCGGTGACCACCACCACCGCACCGAGCGGGATGCTGACGGTGACCTCGCGCAGATTGTTGGCGCGGGCGCCGACCACGGTCATCGCTCCGGCCGACGTGGCCAGGCGCGGCGCGGTGGCGGCGGCGTGGACGCCGTTCGCTGCGGCGACGCGCGCGTCGCCCGCGGCCCGGGCCAGCGCGCGCCCGGTGGGCAGGTCGGCACGCTGCGCCAGCGCCTCGGGCGCGCCGTCGAAGACGAGCGCGCCGCCCTCGCGACCGGAGCCGGGGCCGAGCTCGAGCACGCGGTCGGCGCTGCGGATGACCAGCGGGTCGTGCTCGACCACCAGCACCGCGTTGCCGCGGCCGGCGAGCTCGCGCATCGCCTCGCACAGCGGCGCGATGTCCGCGGCGTGCAGGCCGACGGTGGGCTCGTCGAGGACGAAGAGCGCACCGGTGAGCGAGGTGCCGAGCGCGCAGGTCAGCGAGACGCGCTGCGCCTCGCCGCCGGACAGCGTGCGCGCCTGGCGATCGAGCGTCAGGTACCCGAGCCCGACCCGCTCCAGGTACGCCAGGCGCTCGGCGAGGATGCGCCGGGCCATCTCGCCCTGTGCGGTGCGCGTCACCAGCGTACGCAGGCGCAGGTGCGCCTCGCGCAGCTCCAGCCCGTGCCAGGCGGCGAGGTCCAGGCCGCCGACGCGGTAGAGCAGCGACTCGCGCGAGAGGCGCTTGCCCCCGCAGTCGGCGCACAGGTCGTAGGCGCGGTAGCGCGCCAGCAGCACGCGGACGTGCATCTTGTAGGTGCGCGACTCGAGCCACTTGAACCAGGCGGCGAGCCCCGGGTACTTCCCGCCGTGCCAGCTGCCCTCGCCGTCGCGGATCTCCTGCCGCTGCGCCTCGGAGAGCGAAGCCCAGGCGGCGTCGGTGGGGATGCTCCGGCGCGCGCAGAACTTGAGCAAGGTGCGGCGCTCCCACTGCGTGGAGGAGCCGCTCCAGGGACGGATGGCGCCGCTGGCGAGGGTGCGGCGCTCGTCGGGGACGACCTTGGCCCAGTCGATGCCGATGGTCCGCCCGAAGCCGCGGCACGGTGCACAGGCGCCGACCGGCGATTGGTAGGAGAAGAGGCCGGAGCGCGGCGGCGCGAACTCGCGCGCGCAACGTGGACAGGCGAGACCGCGCACCAGACGGACGCGCGTGGGCACCGCCGGCGATGGCGCGGCGGGCTGCTTCGCCTTCTTTCCCGCGCGCCGCGCCGCCGGCCCGGCTGCCGCGGGGGCGGCCGGGTCGATGTGCAAGGAGGCCGCGCCGTGCCCCTGACGCCATGCCTCCTCGATGGCGGCGCCGAGGCGGCGCGCGTCGTCGTCCTGGAGGCGGAGGCGATCGACGACCACCGAAAGGGCGCCGCTCCCCTCCCCGCCCAGGGCGTCCGAGGGGCGGACGTCGTCGAGGTCGCGCGCCTCGCCCCCCACCCAGAGGCGACGGTAGCCGGCCTGGGCGAGCCGCTCGCGCGCGTCGAGGTACTGCTCGGTGCCGGCGACCCGCACCTCGTCGGTG
>JBBJMR010000004.1:0-80872 GCA_037720395.1 Polyangiaceae bacterium | reverse complement strand
CGGCTTCTTCGCCGGCTTGGTGGGGTACCTCTTGCCGTCCTGACCCTGGCGCTTCTCGGGCTGCCAGGTGGCGGAATCCGCCACCTGGCGTCGCCCATTGGCAACCATGTCGTGATGCACGGCGCAGGTCTTGGCGATCCACCGATCCGACTTGGCGCTCCACTCCTCGTCGCGCAGCAGCATCATCACGCCACGGCGCTTGTCGGCGTTGCTACGGTGGACGGCACGGCCAGTGGCGTTGGCGCCTACGCTGTAGAGGATGGCGTCGCGCTGCGTGCCCTGCCGCACGTCGACGGCGATGGTGGGGCGACCAGCCTTGCGCGCAGCCATGTGACGGTGGAAGCCGTCAGCGAGCCAGTGGTCCTTCCCGTCGTAGAAGGCGACCACGGGATCCATGTCGGCACGGTCGGTGTAGCGCTGAGCGTAGTCGTCGATGGCATCGTCACTGAGCTTCGCGCGTGACTGCGTGCCGCCGTCGGTGCGGATCCTGTCCAGCGCGAGCAGAGCTGGCTTCATCCTCCGCTCTCCTCCGCCGGCCTCGCCAGCACTGTCTCGTAGCTGTCGAACTGCGTGGTCTTGATGGCACCGACGGAGCGCAGCGCGTCGAGCACCTCGGCCTCGAGCCTGCCGAGTCCCTGCGCGTTGCCCTGCTGCGCCACCAGCAGGTTGCGTGCGGCCTTGCGGATGCCGTCCTTGCTGGCGCGCTCGCTGATGACGTCGCCCGCAAGGGGCCGAGATGCTGCTCCAACACGTGCCCTCCTCGCCCGGGTCGTAGTGGTCGACAAGGTTCTGCCACCAGACCTCGCGGTCGCGATCGAGCTGCACCGAGATCCCGGCGCAGACCTTGTCCCAGACGGCCGTGCCTGCGCCGCTTCCGAGGCCAGCGAGTATGGCTGCGACCACGATGCCCGCACCCGGCGGCAGCAGGAGGGTGGCAGCCGCGATGGCCGTCCCGAGCGCCGCGTCCCTGGTCACCGTCGAGGCCGGCGTCACCGGCTCGATGGCGATGGTGGTCGGCTCCGGCTTCTCGTCGCTCACGCCAGGAGGCTACTCGCGCCGGCCGGGGGCGCTACGGATTGCGCCCGCCCATCTCCTGGTCGATAGCGTTGAGCTGCTTGTTGACACCGGGAAAGCCGCGCGTGACCAGGGTCTCCAGCCGGTCGATGCCTGCTTCCAGCCGGGCGAAGCCGGCGGCCGTGTCCTCGTTGAAGCTTGCGTCCATCCTTGCCGAGGGCCTGCGTCTCGTTGCGGACAGCCTGTAGCTCGGCCTGGATGGCGCGCATTTCCGGCTGTCGTCCTCCATGGTCGCCAGGGTACCGCCTGGCCGGCCGTTGGTGCCTGGGGCACACGACCGCATGCTACAATCGCGGTTGTCATGGATGTGACCGCAACCACCGGCTTGGTCTTCGGCGCTGCGCAGCAGAAGCACGGACTGCAAAAGGCGGGTTTCGAGCCAGACCGGAACCAGCGGACCCGTGGCGTGCGCGAGTGGGCGGAGCGGACGATCCGCGCGTACGAGCGACTGGGCGGAGCAAGCTTGATCACGGCCCAGACGCTGTTCGAGAGCAGCGATGACCCCAAGCTTGCCGTCGCTACTCAGGAGCTTCGCGCTGATCTCGAGGCGCTCCGTGCCGCGGTCGCGGATCTCGAAGCAGACCAGGCACAGCGGTTCGGCGTGACAACTCTCAGCCGCAACTTCGCCAAGGACTTGGTGGACCGGTACTCCGCGGCCCTCGACGGTGCCACGGGGAAGGCGAAGGAGTGGCTCGCGATCGCTGCGCTCTTCCTCGGCGAGGACGACTACCTCAGCCTCGGATACCGGGCGTTTCAAAAGTTGCATTGGGCACCTGGCGACTTCAAGGGCCCGACCGTTAGCGCCGACGACCTCCTCAAGTGACCAAAGAGGCAGCCACACTCCGGCTGCGGCTGACGCCGGTTGCCGAGGCGCAGCTGCGAGACGTTAGGCGGCGGGCGGAGGCTGCGCCCCACACCTTCGAGGACGCCGTGTGGGGGTGGGTCAAGACCAACCTTGAACTGGTGCTACGTCGTCCATCCTTCGCGTTGGAGCCGGACCGTCTCTTGGGCGTGCGCAAGCACGACTTCACTGGCATTCGCAAGGTGAAGTTCAAGAACGCCAAGCGCGGCATGCGGATCATCTACATCGTCTCCGAGCCGCTGCAGACGACCACGGTGCTCATGTTCGGCGAGCGGATCCAGGACGCCGCCGACGACGTCTACGAGGAGTTGGCTCTGCACCTTGCCGCTGGCAACTTCGACGACGCCTTCGCCGACCTGAACATGCCGCGGCCACCCGGGCTGCTGTAGCCACGCGCCATGGCAGCCTGCTCCCACTGCGGCTCGGAGGTGGGCTGGCTCTCCACCGGCCGGCTCTGCGACCGCTGCCGGCCGACGGTGACCCCCGCGCTCGCCTCCTGGCAGCAGGCGCTGGCGCACTGCGTGGCCGACCGGGTGCTGACGCCCACCGAGGAGCAGCAGCTGCGCCACCACCAGCTGGCCCTCGGCCTCACCGACGCCGACGTGGCGGAGTCGATGCCGGTGCTCTACCGGGCCAAGCAGCTGGCCGAGGTGCTGGTGGGCACGCTGCCGGTGGTGGCCGCCCCGGTGGTGCTGCGCGTCGGGGAGACCGCGCACTTCGCTGCGCCGTCCCTGCTCATGGAGGAGCGCACCGCCCGGCGCACGGTGGGTGGCTCCCGCGGCACCAGCGTCCGGCTGATGAAGGGCGTCTCCTTCCGCGTCGGCGCCAGCCGCGCCTACAGCGTGCCGCAGGCGGTGCTCATCCCCATCGGCGAGGGCACCTTCGTGATCACCAACAAGCGGTGCGCCTTCGTCGGGGCGCGCACCGTGCTCGTCGCGCTGGACAAGGTGGTCGCCTTCGAGGGGTTCACCGACGGCATCGGCCTCGACTACGCCGGCAAAAAGAAGGCGCAGTACTTCCGGCTGCAGGACGGGGAGCTGGCCGCCGCCGTGCTCAGCCGCATGCTCAACGGGGCGTGAGCGGGTCTACGGCGGACCATACTCGTCGTCGCAGCCATTGTAGGAACCGCACCACGGGTCCGGTCGCTCACCCTGCGGCAGTGCGCAGCACCAGGCGCGCGCATCCTTTCCGCAGCACCAGTTGACGTCGGTCTCTCCGCGCGGCGAGATGATCACGCAGTCCTCCCGCGTACCGTACAGCTTCTGCGCAGGACCACCGTCGTAGCAGGTGAACTCCAAGTCGGAGTCTAGGATGCCAAGCTCCTCGCAGAGTCCACTGGCGGCATCGACTTCGCAATGGGGATCTCGCTCGGCCGGCGGCGCATCATCGGAGCCACACGATGCAAGCGCGAGACACAGCCAGAGCGTTCGCTTCATCGGAAGTCCCCTCCATCCAGCGATCGAGTTCGACGCCATCGCGGGCCGGATAGTCAGGCCTGGCGACGGCGGACACAACCCACGCCGCCGCAAGGGTGTCGGTGCCGCAGACTGCCGAGGGTCCCTGCGCTCTGCCCACGGTGGACCTCGCGCGAAGCACCGCTAGCCCACCACACCCGGAGTAGTAGCGCCGACCAGCGATCACGGAGTTGGCGGCGCCCTACTACCACGCAGGTTGTAAACGCAGCGCCCGTGCACGCCGCCGTTGCAGCTCCGCCGCCGGCGTGGATCCGTGGGGGGAGGGTCGAGGCTCGACGCGCCGCACGAGTCAACGCCGTTCTGGCGCGCGTGCGCGCGCTGCCTGGAACCGACTGTACTTGTGCCCGTCAGTATATACAGTGACATCACATGAGAACCACCCCGGCCGAGACCCAGCCGAACGGCAGCGCTCCCCTGCCTCGCCTACGTATCAAGCGTCCGCGGCACTTCACCATGCGGGTCAGCGCCGAGGAGGAGAGCCGGCTGCTCGTCATCGCCGAGCACCACGGGCTCACCGCCTCCGACGCGTTGCGCTGGCTGGTGAAGCGCGAGGCTGACGCCATCGTCCGCGAGCGCGAGCTGCAGGCCGCACGAGCCGCGCGCGCGAGGCCGAAGGGCGCCTCCAAGAAGGTGAGGAAGGGCTAGAGCACCGATCACGTAGATCCGAGAGCGATTTCGATCACTTGTGCGGATGGATGGACAGGGTGCGAGTCGCGTGATCTCTTAGCCGCCTGGAGGTGCGCATGGAGCGATGGCAACCGAGGGTGGAGCTGACGAAGGGTGAGCAGCTGCTGATGAAGCGCCTGACGCGAGTGCGGGCGCTCTTCGGGTTCCTGAGGCTGCAGCGCCACGTGATCTTCGACGATGCGTTCCAAGCGACGTTGGAGGAGATGTACCGCGACACGGGCGCCGGCGCCGCTCCGCATCCGCCCGCGATGCTCGCCATGGTCGTGCTGCTGCAAGGCTACGTCGGCGCGTCGGACGCCGAGGCCGTGGAGTTGGCGGTGATGGACCGCCGTTGGCAGATGGTTTTGAATTGCCTGGGGGTCGACGAGCCGCCCTTCTCGCAGGGAGCTCTGCAGGCCTTTCGGGAGCGGATGGTCGAGCACCAGATGGACCGGGCGCTGCTCGAGCGCACCGTCGGCCTCGTTCGTGAGGGAGTCGTGACAAAGGCGCAGGGAGATGCGCTCACCAAGGCAATTCGCGTGGCAGTCGATAGCCGCCCTTTGGCAGGGGCCGGGCGGGTTGAAGACACGATCAATCTGCTCGGCCATGCGGCGAGAAACATCGTCAAACTCGTGTCCAAGATCACCGACCGCACGCCGCAGGAGATCTGCCAGAAGGCCGGTATCCCACTGCTGCTCGCGCCAAGCATCAAGGCCGGGCTCGACCTCGACTGGAGCGATCCCCGTCAGAAGTTGAGCGCGGTCGCCATCGTCGAGCGTCAGGTCTCGTCGCTTCAGCGCTGGGTGGAGCGACATCTCGACGACGCCGTCGAACGCCCTCTGCAGCCGTACCTCGACGCGATCACACAGGTGCGGACACAGGACCTCGAGCGTGGGGAAGACGGCGACGCGCACATCCGGCAGGGTGTGGCCGTCGACCGACGCATCTCCATCGAGGACAGCGAGATGCGCCATGGCCGCAAGAGCCGCTCCAAGCGCTTCGATGGCTACAAGGAGCACATCGCGCGTGACCTCGACGCGCCTGCGATCGTCGCGTGCGCGGTGACCCCGGCCAATCGGCCCGAAGAGGAGGGTGCGGCGCCCATCGCCGCCGATATCGCGCGCCAAGCCCTCCGCATGGTCGAGCTGCACATCGACAGGGCATACGTGAGCAGCCCGGTCGTCTCCTCGATGGTGGCTGCGGGCGGCGACGTGTTCTGTAAACCGTGGGCTTTGAGACCCCCTCGTCCTGGCCTCTTCTCGAAGGCCGACTTCCGCATCGACCTCCGCGCAAAGACCATCACCTGTCCCGCGGGAGAGATCGAATCCTTCGAGCCCGGAGACACCGTCCACTTCGACCCGGAGGCGTGTGGCGCGTGCACGTTGCGCGCAAGCTGCACCGCGGCGTCGGCTGGGCGCAGCGTCTCCATCGCGATCGACGAACGGCTCCAGCGAAGACTTCGTGGACTGCAGCGGTCCCCTCACGGACGCGAGCGGCTCCGTGCCCGTGTTGCCGTCGAGCATGCCCTCGCTCACATCGCCGCTCGGAAGGGCCACCGTGCCCGCTACGTCGGCTCGCGCAAGAACCTGTTCGATCTCCGGCGCGCCGCCGCGATCCAGAACCTCGAGGCGTTGCAGCAGATCCACCGAGAGGCCGCGTAGATGGAGAACATCAGCCGACTTTCAAACCGTTCGGTGCTCTAGGCCATGCCGCAGAAAGCAACAGCGACCGTGCGGGAGCGCGGCGGCAAGTGGTACTGCCGCGTGAGCCTCGGCGACGGCGAGCGCCCCAGCCTGCTCCTCGCCACGTGCCGGACGAGGGCGCAAGCCGAGGCCCGCAGGGACATCCTCGCCGAGCTGCACGAGAGGCTGCGGGCCAGCGGCAACGCTGGCCTCGCCGGCAACTTCCTCGGCAGAGCGGCCGCCGCCGGTGTGGAGGCGCTCGCCGAGGTCCGTGAGGCAGCCGAGCTTCTCTGCGCCCCGCCTCCAGGCGCGAAGGTGCGGCGCGGACGGGTGGCAACGTTCGGGGACGTGGCCCAGCGGTGGACGTCCGGCGAGCTGGCGCGCGAGCATCAGGACCACGTCAAGCGGAAGCGGAGCGCCCGTGACGATGTGAGTCGTCTGAAGAAGCATGTGCTGCCGGTGGTGGCGGACATCCCGATCGCCCAGTTCACTCTGGAGCACGCGGAAGGCGTCATGCGCCGCTTGCCGGAGCACCTGTCGCAAACGTCGCGCCGACACGTGGCGCAACTGCTCAACCGCATCCTGGGGCTCTGCGTCTACCCGTTGAAGCTCATCAAGGCGACCCCGCTGCCGCGAGGATGGCTGCCTCGCGTAGACGATGCGCGGGTTTCGGACGCGATCTACCCGGACGAAGACGCAGCGCTCCTCGCGCACCGCGCTGTTCCCCTCTGCTACCGCGTCCTCTTGGGCTTCCTCGCCAGGGAAGGGTGCCGGCCGGGCGAGGCGGCGGCGCTGACCTTCCGTGACCTCGACCTGAAGCGAGGCATCCTCAACCTCGACCGGAACAAGACCGACGAGCCGCGGGACTGGGTCATGGACCCGGGAGTCGTGCGGGCGCTGGTCGCCTGGCGGCCGCTCCGGGGCGCCGTTGGGCACGACCACGTCTTCACCGACGAGCAGGGCCGGCCCGTCGTGCGCTGGGCGCGCGACGCAGATGGGAAGGCCATGCAGGACCAGCCCGAACTGACGGTTCGCGCGGAGGAGTACCGGACATGGTTGCTCGCGGCCGGCGTCGACCGGCCTCAGCTCTACATCGACGACGACAAGCGCCGGCCCACGAAGCTAAGAGACCTGCGCGGCACGTTCGTCACCACCGCGCTGGCCAACGGGCGCACGGAGGACTGGGTCCGTGAGAGGACGGGCCACAAGTCGAGTCTGATGCTGGCCAGGTACAAGAAGAAGGTCCAGAAGCATCGCCAGGCGGCCCTGGGCGACCTGCTGCCTCTCGACGTGGCCATCCTGGAGCTGACCGAAGCTGGGACCGACCTGGGACCACAAGACTTAGGCGGGTCATCCGACGGTCAAGATGTGCAAGAATCCCCCAGGAAAGCGCCCATTCCGCTGCGCAGACGGGATTTAAAATCCACGGCCCGCGAGGGCGTCTCGGTTCGACCCCGAGCGGGGCCACCCAGCGACATCACGACGGAAGCTGCGACATCTCTCAGCGGACCTGCAGAGCGTTCGGAGCACCCGCGTCGGCTACCGTCGCCGCACGGTCGTGCGCGGATCGCAGTCCGCTACACTGCCGCGCAGCGCACATGCGGAGAGCGTTCCTTGGGGCGTGAGAGCGCCGAACAGGCCATCGAGGAGGCGTGCCGTCAGCACGAGGCGGCCAGAGCGGCCTTCGAGCAGGGCGACATGTCCGCCGCACGAGGCGCCGCGCGGCGGGCGCTGACCCTGTTCCTTCGGCACGGCGGGCCGCGCAGTCCGGATGCCGCCAACACGCTGCTCGTTCTTTCGCGCGTGGCCACGGCGGAGACGGACGGCATCGAGGCCGCCGCCCTGGCGCGCCGCGCGCTGGGCATCCTGCGGGCAACCGGCGGTGACCCCGACCTCGAGCGCCTGCGCGGTGAAGGCGCTGCTCGCCCTGGCCGCGGGCTTGCGGCATTGCGCGCGCTGGGCCGAGGCCGAGCGCCACCTGCGCCGCGCGCTGCGCCTCTGCGAGGCGGCCTTCGGGCGCCATGACCTCGGCCTGGCCACGGTGCTCAACGAGCTGGGGATGATCGGCAAGTGCCGCGCGCCCTTCCGGTGGTAGCTCGCCACGCGGTGGCCACCTCGCGTGCACCGCTCTCGCTCACCCCGCCTGCAAGCTCGCAAGCCGCGCCGCGGCGTCGGCCATCCGCACCGGCTCCCGCACGCGCCGCGCCCTGAAGAGGGTGTTCTCCGGCGTCACCGAGGTCGACACGAACGCCACCAGCTCCGTCCGGTAGCCGAGCGCTTCCAGGCGCAGCGCGCGCTCCGACGCCACCCACGCCGACACGAACGACCGCCGCACCGGCGCGGCGCGCGACAGTCCGAGGCGATCGGCGGCAGCCTGCGCTCGGCGGACCGCGGTCACCGCCGCGCCCACGCAGCAGGGGACGAGCAGCAGCGTCGCCGCCGCGGCGGCCGCAGCCGACTCGATCACCGCATCCGCCGCCGCGCCGCAGGCGTGCAATGCGACGGCCACGTTGGCGTCCGGGGGCCACAGCGTCGCGTCGCCGACGTCGCCGGCGACGACCTCCACCGCCACGCCCTCGGCGACCACGTGCGCCGCGGCGCGCCGTGCAGCCTCTACGCGCGCCGCATCGCGCTCGATGGTCACCACGCGCGCGCCCGGACGCCCGGCGACGAGCAGCTCCGCGGCCACCAGGCCGACGTAGGACTTGCCGGCAGCCGCGTCGACGATGCGTGGCGAGGTGGCGCACCGGCGCGGAGCGTGGGACGTCGCGGCCGCCGCCCGCCGGGGCTCCTCCAGCGACCAGAGCGGGACGGCGCGCACGATCTCCTCGAGCAGGGCCCGGACCTCGATGGCCTTATTGCGTTCGGACTGCCGCAGCGACGCACCCTCCGCGGCCACGTAGAGCCGCTCCAAGCAGGCCTCCACCTGCCTCAGGTCGGGCAGCGGATCCCGGGCGGGGCGCCGCGCCGTGGTCGAATGCCGGGACACACCCCGGCGGTACGGCAACAGCCGACGGCTGTCGAGCGGGCGCGCGTGGGCCCGCCTGGCGAGGAGCGCCGCGCCCTCAGGGCACGCGCCAGAACATGCAGTCGAGGCGCGCCACGGCGACGCGGCCGGCACCATCGAGAACGTGCTCCAGATAGCGGATCCACGCCGGGTCCACGGTAGGACATCGAGCAGGCGCGCCCGGGCATGGCTATGCTGTGCCGTTCCTCCCGTCGGCACGGGGGGCTCGGCCCGGCAGCAGGCTCCGGGCGCGACGGACGGCGAGCTGCATCGAGGCAGGCGGGTGGAGGACGGTGGATTGCGGCTCGCGGAAGGAACGGTCATCGCCGATCGCTTCCGGCTGGTGCGCGCGCTCGGCCGCGGGGGCATGGGCGAGGTCTGGCTCGCCCACCACATCGGCCTCGACACCTCCTGCGCGGTGAAGTTCATCCACGCCCACGTCGCCGCCGCCAAGGACACCCGAGCGCGCTTCGAGCGCGAGGCCAGGGTGGTGGCGCAGCTCAAGAGCCCGCACGTGGTGCAGGTCATCGACTACGGCGAGTGCGAGGGCATGCCCTACATCGCCATGGAGTACCTGGAGGGCGAAGACCTCGGACGACGCCTGCACCGCCTCGGTCGCCTGGCGCCGATGGACACCTGGCTGCTGCTCTCGCAGATGGCGCGCGCGCTCGGCAAGGCGCACGCCGCCGGCCTGGTGCACCGCGACCTGAAGCCGGAGAACGTGTTCCTCATCCGCGATGACGAGCACGAGACGGCAAAGATCCTCGACTTCGGCATCGCCAAGAGCACCAGCGTGTCCATCTCCCACGGCAGCACGGCCACCGGCGCGCTGCTCGGCACCCCGAGCTACATGAGCCCGGAGCAGGCGCAGGGCATCAAGTCGGTCGACTGGCGCAGCGATCTCTGGTCGATGGCCGTGGTCGCCTACCGGTGCCTCACCGGGCAGCTTCCCTTCATCAGCGAGGCCCTGGGCGACCTGCTGGTGAAGATCATCGTCCAGCCCCTGCCCGTCCCGTCGCACGTGGCGCCCGATCTTCCGCCGGGCATCGACGCCTGGTGGGCGCGCGCGGCGGCGCGCGACCCGGCGCACCGCTTCCAGTCCGCCAAGGAGCTGGTCGAGGCGCTGGGCTCGGCGCTCGAGATCTCCAGCGCCTACGCCCGCCCCTCGGCGCTCTACTCCCAGCCGTACCCCGGCGTGCCGCCGTCACCCTCGGGGACGCGCTATTCGGGCGGGCAGTGGACGCCGCAGGGCGCGCCCGGCGGCGTGGCACCGACCACCGGCGATCCGGTGGCGCAGCCCTCGTTCGGCAACAGCGACCCGGCGCGTGACGCGCCGGTGCAACCCACCGTGCCCGGCATCTCGCACACCATGGCCAACCAGCGCGCCCGCCGCGCCGCGTCGGGGTCGTGATCGGCAGCGTGCTCACCGTTTGCGCCGGGGCCGTGGCCATCGCCGGGGCAGTGTCCTTCGGTCGCGGCGGCAACGCGAACGCGCCCAGCCCCGCACCGGCCTCGTCGATTACCCCGGCGGTCACGGAGACCGCCGCGCCGGCGGAGACCGCCGCCCGGCGGCGTCCACCGCGGCGCCCGAGGTCGTGCCCGACACCACCGCCGAGCCCGCCGCACCCAGCTCCAGGCCGGTGGCCGGTCCGGTCGCCAAGCCCGTCGCCGCGTCCCCGCCGAGCAAACCCAGCACCCCGGCCGCCCCCGCCAAGACCACCGCGCCGGCCGCCGCCAAGACCACCGCGCCGGCCGCCCCCGGCGCGCCTGCCAAGACCGGCAGCAAGCCCTTCAACCCGGGCTTCTAGAGCATGGACGCCGCCAGCCCGGCGCGGCAGATTGCCCCATCCATGTCCAATCGCCCCTTCCCTTCCCCGCGCCGCTTCCGCGCCGGGTGCATCGCGCTGGCGCTGGCAGCCCTCGTCCCGCAGCCGGCGCACGCGCAGAGCGATGAGGACCGCGCCACGGCGCGCAAGCTCTCCTTCGAGGCGGCCACCGCGCTGGAGGCCAAGGAGTACGCCGGCGCCGCCGAGAAGTTCGCGCGCGCCGACGCGCTCTTCCACGCCCCGACGCTGACGCTCGGGCTGGCACGCGCGCAGGTCGGCCTCGGCAAGCTGGTGGCCGCGCAGGAGAGCTACCAGCGCATCGTGCGCGAGGGCGTGCCCGCCGGCGGCAACAAGCAATTCGAGGACGCGGTGAAGGACGCCACCAGGGAGCTGGCGGCGCTCGAGCCGCGCGTGCCCTGGGTCACGGTGCAGGTGACCGGTGGCAGCAACGTCTCGGTGACGCTCGACAACAATCCGCTCAACGCCGCCGCGCTGGGCGTGAAGCGCGCCATCGATCCCGGCCAGCACACCCTGCGCGCCACGGCCGCCGGCTTCAGGGCCGCCGAGCGCCCCTTCACCATGGCCGAGGGACAGGCGGAGACGGTCACGCTGACCCTCGAGCCCGAGGCCGCCGCGGGCGCCGCCAACCCGGTGCCGGCCGGCGCCATCGCCGTGCCGCCTGCCGGTGGCGACACCACCACGGCTTCCAAGGGCGGCTCGCCGATGAAGCTCATCGGCTTCATCGCCCTCGGCGTGGGCGCCGCCGGCCTCATCGGCGGCGGGATCACCGGCGGCCTGGCCATCAGCGAGCACTCCCTGCTCGACCGGGATTGCGACTCGGACGGCGACTGCCCCGCGGAGCGGCGCGAGACGCTCGACAACTTCCACACCCTGTCCACCCTCTCCACCGTGGGGTTCATCGTGGGCGGGGTCGGCGTCGCCGGCGGCATCACCTTGCTGGTGCTGGCGCCGAGCTCCAGGAAGCAGAGCGGCGCGACCATCGTTCCTTATGCCGGCCTCGGTCAGGTCGGCGCCGTGGGGAGGTTCTGATGCACTCCAGGCACATCGTCGTCTTCATGCTGCTGCTCGGCGCCGCGTCCTGCGCGCAGATCCTCGGCGACGACTTCCAGATCGCGGACGAGGACGACGACAGCGATGGCTCCAGCAGCGGCAACCAGGACTGCCACGCCACGTGTGATTGCAACGACTGCGGGGCCTGCGCTTGCGGCTCGGAGCTCAACGCCTGCAACGCGAACGCGGACTGCATCCCCTTCACTGATTGTTATTACGCCTGCGCCGGAGACGATCCGTGCATCCAGGACTGCTACAACGTGTACGGAGGTGGCGCGCAGGTCGCAATCGACCTCGACGTCTGCGCGACCGAGCAGTGCTACGCGGAGTGCATCGACGGCACCTGCGGATCCTGAGGCGCTCAGCGCTCGGGCGTCTTGCGCCGCACCATGCAGCGCGCGCCGGCGCCGCGCTCGCGCGCGGCGGCGACCAGCGCGTCGGCGGGGGTGAGGGAGTCGACGAGGTCGCCGACGCGGCGCGTGGCCTCCTCGGCGCGGCGCCATGCGGCCGCCTGGCCGAGCGTGCCCGGGCGCGTGCCCGCGGCCAGGCCCATGGCCTCGGACAGGTCGGCGCCGATGGCGGCGATGCGCGACAGCTCGAGCGGCGCCACGTTGGCGCTCTTGGCGGCGGCGTAGATGGAGCGCACCACGCCGAGCAGATCGCGCACGGCCTCGAAGGGGAAAGGATCGAGCCAGAGCACGGGCTGGAGCTACTCGAGCGCCGACCCCGCCGCGAGGAGCGCAGCGCGTCGACGTCGAGCACGACCACCCGGCGCCCCGAAGCATCGAGGATCCCCGCTTTCGAGGCGCGAGGGTCATCGTCACCCACTCGCGCCCGGTGCCGATCATGCTGGCGATCTCGTGGTGGCGAATGGCGGTGCCGATGACCACCCGGCCGCCGGCCTCCTCCTCCCCAGCGCTCCATGGCGTAGAGGAGCAGCCACGCCAGGCGTGCCTCGACGCGCCGGAGCAGCAGCGTCTCCAGGCGATCCTCGAGCGCGCGAGGCGCTCCATCATCGCCGCCCCCAGCGCCAGGTAGAGGCCGTGTTCGCGGGCTGCGAACTCGCGCAGGTCCTCGACGCTGACGCTCAGACCGCGCACCTCCTCGACCACCACGCGCTCTCGCCGGCGGCGGCGCCGGAGAGGGTGAGGTCACCGACGAAGTCGCCGCGCCCCAGGTGGGCGAGGTGGACGACCTTGCCGCTCGGCGTGCGTCGCTCGAGCCGCACGCGTCCGCTGGACAGCAGGAACACGCGATCCGCCGGTGCGCCCTCGGCGGCGAGGCGGGCGCGGCGGCCGGCCCGGAAGAGCCGGGCCACCTGGGCAAAGCCGTCGCGCGCAGCACGGGGAGCGCCGCGCAACGCTTGGCTGAGCTGCAGGATGCGCTTGCGTTGCACCTCCTGGTCCCGGCTTGCGCCGAGATCCTCGAACGAGACGGTCATCGGGAACGATCCACCGTAGCCCGAGAGAAGTGAGCATCCGCGATTGCGGGCGACCGGCCGCGTCCAATGGGAGGTCCGTTTCGTGTTCCACTCGACCACGCACCACGGCGACTGCTCGCAAGCAGCGGGAACCGATGATCTTTTGGACGGCCAAGGTCGTGACTCCGAGGGCGTCAGGGGCCGGTTTGGGATGTAAGGGGATTCACCGCCCAGGCCACGCCGGGCCAGCGGGGCGCACCACGAACGCCTTTTCAGCGCAACGCGCCGACCGCCGTCTCGACCGCGCGCACCAGCGAGCCGACCTCCAGCATCTGCCGCACTGCGGCGATGTCGCGGTAGAGCGGCCGGTCCTCCACGAGCGGCGGCACCACCTCGCGGACGTGCGCGTGCGCGGCGGCGACGCCGGTGCTCGGGCGCAGCGGCTGGCGCTGATCGATGCCGGCGGCCGCGGTGAGCATCTCGATGGACAGCGAGGAGCGCACGTTGTCGATGACCTGCGCCAGCTTGCGCGCGCCGATGCTGCCCATGCTCACGTGATCCTCGCGCCCCGCGCTCGACGGGATGGAGTCGACGCTCGCCGGGTGGCAGAGGATCTTGTTCTCGCTGACCACCGACGCGCTGGCTACCTGGGCGATCATGAAGCCCGAGTGCAGGCCGCTGTCCGGCGCCAGGAACGGGGTCAGGCCGCTGGACAGCGCCGGGTTGACGAGCTGCTCCACGCGCCGCTCGCTGATGTTCGCCAGCTCGGCGACGGCGATGGCGGCCAGGTCGAGCGCCAGGGCCACCGGCTGGCCGTGGAAGTTGCCGCCGGAGAGCACCTCCGCCTCGTCGCCCTCCCCGAGGAAGACGGTGGGGTTGTCGGTGACGCTGTTGATCTCGCGCTCGAGCACGTCCGCCGCCCAGCGCAGCGCGTCGCGGCTGGCGCCGTGTACCTGCGGCATGCAGCGCAGCGAGTACGGGTCCTGCACCTTGCCGCAGTTGGCGTGGCTCTCCATGATCTCGCTGCCCTCGAGCAGCGCGCGCAGGTTGGCCGCGCACTGCTCCTGGCCGGGATGCGGGCGCACCTGCATCAGACGCGGGTCGAAGGGGCGCTTGGATCCCTTGAGCGCCTCGAGGCTGACCGCGCCGGCCACGTCGGCGAAGCGGCACAGCTCGAGCGCATCGTGCACGGCGAGCGCGCCGATGGCGGTCATGTATTGCGTGCCATTGATGAGGGCCAGGCCCTCCTTGGCAGCGAGCTCGAGCGGCGCCAGGCCGACCTCGCGCAGCGCCTGGCCGGCGTCGACCTTCTTGCCCTCCAGGAAGGCCTCGCCCTCACCGATGAGCGCCAGCGCCAGGTGCGCGAGCGGGGCCAGGTCGCCGGAGGCGCCCACCGAGCCCTGCGCCGGTACGCGCGGGACGACGCCGCGATCGAGCATGTCTATCAGGAGGTCGACGACCTCGGCGCGCACGCCGGAGTGCCCCAGCGCCACCACCTGGGCGCGCAGCAGCATCATGGCGCGCACCTCCGGCACCCCGAGGTCGGGGCCCACCCCGCAGGCATGGCTGCGCACCAGGTTCTTCTGCAGCGCGCGCACGTCGCGGTCGGCGATGCGCTTCTCGGCCAAGGCGCCGAAGCCGGTGTTGATGCCGTAGACCGGAGGCGCGGCGTCGCCGGCGCTGGTCAGGCGATCGACGGCGCGGCGCGAGGCGTCGACGCGGGCGCGCACGTCGGGGCCGAGCACCACGCCGCGCCCGTGGCGGGCGACATCGCAGAGCGCGGCGAGGCCGATGGGACGACCGAGCTCGATGGGCGGCACCGAGCGGTCGCTCCACTCGGGACCGCGGCGCGCATGGGAGTCAGGCGGCAACACGGCCGCGCAAGATAGCAGACGATACCCGCAGAATTCCGGATCGATGGCCGAGGCGATCGCCTATCCTGCCGCCGCCCAGGTGCCCGCCCGCGACCCTCGACAGGAACGAGGTCTCCTCGCGGAGCCTCGTGCAGCGCGCCCTGCCAGCCTCCGCCGCGCGGCGCCGCTGGCGGTGATGATGGCCCTGCTCGCCCCCGCGGCCCCTGCGTCCGCGCAGCCCGGCGTGCCGCCCGTCGATCCCATCCCGCTGCCGCCGGCCGCGCCGCCGCAGCCGCCCGCCGCCAGCTCCTGCGCAGCCCGCTCCTCCGGCTCCGGCTCCGGCTCCCGCTCCCGCGCAGCCCGCTCCTCCGGCTCCTGCTCCGCCTCCGGACAAGCCCGCCCGACCTCCGCCGCCTGCGGCACAGCCGAGCAGCCGCCGCCGGCGACCGCCGCGCCTGCGCCCCCCGCCGCCACACCGACGCCCGCGCCCAGACCGGTTGGCTCCAGGGCACCGGTGCTGCGCGCCGCGCCCCCGCCGGCGGCCACGCCCGGCCCGCCGCCGGACGACCCCACCGGCTTCGAGGAACGCCTGGTGTTCGACACCGGCCGCATCGCCGTCGCCCCGCCCGCCGCCGATCGCATCGCCGTCGACGTCCACGGCGAGTACCAGCTGCGCTACCGCGCCCACAACGACCTGCGCTTGCAGCCGCCGCAGCTCGACCCGTCGGCGAACACCCTGGGTCTCAACCAGTACGTCTACCACTGGCTGCGCATCACCCCGCGCCTTCGCTACCGCGACAAGATCCAGATCGTCGGGCAGATCGACATCCCACGCGGGATGATCTTCGGCGACACCACCCAGTACGTCGATCGGGTGCGCGACTCGCTCTCCGAGGAGCGCTGGTACGAGGTGCAGCCGCGCTACCTCTACCTCGAGTACCAGGCGCCGTTCGGGCTCTTCCGCATCGGCCAGCAGGGCTCGCACTGGGGCATGGGCCTGCTCGCCAACGACGGCGATCACCCGACGCTCTTCGGCGACTACCAGCGCGGCAGCCTCGTCGACCGCGTGCTCTTCGCCACCACCCCGATGGGGCGCGGCACGCCGCTGACCATCGCCATCGCCGGCGACCTGGTCTTCGAGGACAACACCGCCGACCTCATCGACGGAGACGACCCGGACTTCGATGACGACGACGACGTCGGCAACCGCGCGCTGCAGGGCGTGCTCGCCGTCCTCTGGCGCACGAAGCCGGCGGAGATCGGGATCTACGGCGTCCTGCGCAAGCAGGACACGGAGCGCGAGTCGGTGCCCGGCTCGGCCAGCAACGCCTCGCTGACGCCGTTCCAGGACGGGCTGACCGTGGGCGTGCTCGACCTGTCCGGCAAGTTCAACGCGCCGGTGGGCGGCGCCGAGGCCTTCGTCTACGGCGAGTTCGAGTGGGCCTTCATCTTCGGCTCCAGCAACGCCTTGCGCAGCGCGCCGGGCAGCGTGATCAACGCGCGCGCCGAGCGCGAGAGCGAGCGGGTGCGCACCTTCGGCGGCGCGGTCACCCTGGGCGCGGTCAAGGTCACCGGCACCGGCAAGGAGCGCTTCGGGCGCGTGGTCGGCGAGGTGGAGTGGGGCTACGCCTCGGGCGACGCCGACCCCTACGACGGCACCACCCGCCGCTTCACCTTCGACCCCAACCACAACGTGGGGCTGGTGCTCTTCGATCACGTGATGGCCTGGAAGACGGCGCGCTCGGCGACCATCGCCCAGGACCCGCGCATCGTGAACCGCGCCACGCCCGGCTTGCAGCTCTTGCCCAGCAAGGGCGGCGTCTTCGGAGCCACCTACCTGAACCCGCGCGTCATCGTGCGCCCCTGGCACTGGATGGACCTCAAGGCCGGCGCGGTCATCGCCCAGACCACCGCCGATCTGGTCGACCCCTACCAGGCCGGCGCGCTCGGCTCGTACCGCAACTACGACGGCGGCGACCCGGAGCGGCACGACCTGGGCGTGGAGCTCGACGCCGGCGTGGAGGGGCGCATCGCCCTGGATGGGGTGACCACGGTGCAGGTCGGCGCCGAGGGCGGCGTGCTCTTCACCGGCCACGCCTTCGACGACGACGCCGGCAACGGGCTCGGCAAGCAGTACGCCGGGCAGCTCGAGCTGGGGCTCCAGTACTGATGCGGTACTACGTGACGTTCCCGGACGGAGCCGAGGTGGCCGTCGACGTGACCCATCTGCCGACCGGCGAGACGCGCGTCGCCGTCGAGGGCCGCACGCTGAGCACGGACACCGTGGTGGCGCCGGCGCGGCCCCAGTACTCGAACGTGCGCATCGACGGCCGCGTGGTCGACCTCTTCATGGAGGGCAAGACCGGCAGCCCGGAGGTGGGGGTGGTGGCCCATGGGCACCGCTTCTACGCGCGGGTGGAGAGCGAGCGCACCCGGGCGGTGGCCGCGCGCAATCCGCACAACGGCGACGCGGAGGGGCTGGTCAGCTCGCCCATGAACGGGCGCGTGCTCAAGCTGCTCGTCGCCGAGGGCGACGCGGTGACCGCCGGCCAGCCGGTGTGCGTGGTCGAGGCGATGAAGATGGAGAACGAGCTCGCCGCCGACGTGAGCGGCAAGGTCACCGGCGTCTTCGTCGCCGCCGGAGACACGGTGGAAGCGGGCGCCAAGCTGGTGCGCGTCGAGGCCTGAGGTGGACGGCGCGCAGGGCGGCGATGCGGGGCGCTTGCCGCGCCTGCGGCTGGCGCACCTGCCGACGCCGCTCGTGTCCCCGCGCCGGCTGGCGCAGGTCATGGGCATCGACCTGTGGGTCAAGCGCGACGACGCCACCGGCGGGGCCGAGACCGGCAACAAGGTGCGCAAGCTGGAGTACCTGCTCGCCGACGCCCAGGCACGCGGCGCGGACACCATCGTCACCTGCGGCGGCATCCAGTCGAACCACGCGCGCGCCACCGCGCTGTGCGCCGCGGCGCTGGGGATGCGCGCGGTGCTCTTCCTGCGCACGCTCGACGCCGAGCGCGACGCCGCCAGGATCGCGCTCGAGGGCAACGTGCTCCTCGATCGCATGGTCGGCGCCGAGATCCGCCTCATCTCGCCAGCCGAGTACCGGGAGCGCGCCCGCATCATGGACGAGGCCGCGCGCGAGCTCGCCGCCGGCGGCGCGCGACCGTACGTGGTGCCGGAGGGCGGATCGAACGGGCTCGGCTCGCTGGGATACGTCGAGGCCATGGCCGAGGTGCGCCGGCAGCTGGACCTCGGTCTCGGCGGCGGCAAGGCCTTCGATGTGGTGGTGCACGCCTGCGGCTCCGGCGGGACGGCCGCCGGCGTGGTGCTCGGCGCCGGGCGCTACGAGGTGGCCGCCGAGGTGCGGGCCATGGCGGTGTGCGACGACGCGCCCACGTTCGAGCGGGTCATCGAGCGCATCATCGCCGAGGCGGTGGAGCTCGACCCGCGCCTGCGCGGCGCCGCGGCGCGGCTGGTGGTCGACGATGGGGCCAAGGGGCCGGCGTACGCGGTGAGCACGGCGGCGCAGCGGCGGCGCATGGTGGAGGCGACGCGGCTCAGTGGGCTGGTCTTCGATCCGGTGTACACGGGCAAGGCGCTGGCCGGGCTGTGGGACCTGGTGGACAGCGGCGCGCTGCGGGGCGAGCGGGTGCTGTTCATTCACACCGGCGGGCTGCCCGGGTTGCTGGCGCAGGGGGAGAGCTTCGCGGATTCGGTGTAGGGCTGCCGGAGCCGCTCAGGCCGACAGTGCCCCCGTCGAAACCGCGAGCCGTCGGGCCCAGACGCTCGGCACCGACCTGGTGCGCGAGCTCGGCACGGCCGGCGATCCGATCCTCACCGCGGCCGCGCCGGCGACGGCCGCGGTGACCACGAACGGCGGTTGCGGCGCGTCGACCGGCTTCGTCGAGCTCCCGGGAGCAGATCTCAGGCGATCGGAGTGGCTCCTTCAGCTCCCGGGAGCGAATTCGTGTGATCCGATCGCGGCGAAGAAGCTGCTGGCAGTTCGACCGCGTGGTCGGATCGAGAGAACTTTTCTCCTCGGGGTCCGACAGCCTGGTCCGATCGGCCGTGCGTCACTGCTGGCAGCAATTTCGTCTGGTCCGATCACGGGCGCGCAACACCCCGGAGGTGATTCGCCTGCTTCGATCGCGAGAGTCTTTCTGCACGGAGCAAACCTCTCTCGATCGGACCAGGCGATTTTTCTCCCAGCAGAATGAAGCGCGCGATCGGACCAGGCGATCTGTCTCCCAGCAGAAACAAGCTCGCGATCGGACCAGGCGATTTGTCTCCGAGCAGAAACAAGCTCGCGATCGGACCAGGCGATCCAGCTGCTCAGAGCTCGCGAGGCGCGGTCAGCGCGGGTTTCGGAGCCTCGCATGCTGCTTTTCGGCGCGCCGTCAGAAGCAGGAGGCAGATCGTGGCTGCGAATCTTCGGATGCTCGGCGCGGCGCGAAGTGTCACCGGCTCCGCGTCACGTGTGCTTCGACGACGTCGAGATCCAACGCCTACCGGGTCGGGAACCGCACCGGCTGGAGAAGCGCGGCGCACGACGTGGCGACCGCACCACCCGCGCGCGCGAGGCGAGGCACGCCGCGCCCGCGCACCGCGCGGTGCAGCAAGGCAGCAACGATGGCTCCGGCGAGCGGCGCGGCGACGAAGAGCCACACCTGCTCGAGCGCCACGCCGCCGACGAACCATGCGGTGGCCAGCGCGCGCGCCGGGTTCAGCGCCGCGCCGGTCACGGGCACGGCCACCAGGTAGAGCGCCACCTGCAGCGCGCCGAGCAGCAGGGCGCGGCGCCACCACGACGCCTGCGAGACGCCGAGCCACGCCAGGACGAGCACCGCGCCCAGCCCGAGCTCGACCACCAGCGCCACCTCCATGCCGTACCAGCCCGGCGACAGCGCGCCCCATCCGTTGGCCAGCAGCGCGGGGGCCTCCTGCGTCGCGCCCGCGCGCCCGCGGGCCAGCACCGCCAGCAGCGCGGCGGCGGCGGTGGCACCGGCGAGCTGCGCCGCGACGTAGGCCGCCATCTCCCGCGCGCGCAGCCTGCCGGCGATCGCTGCCGCCACCGCCACGGCCGGGTTCAGGCAGGCACCCGAGATCGGGCCGAGCACGAGCGTCGCCGCGGCCAGGGCCATGCCCGCGGCCAGCGCCACCAGCGTCGCGCTGCCGGCCGGCTCGCCGACGAACAGCGCACCGCCGGCGGCGAACACCAGCAGGAAGCTGCCCACGGCCTCGGCGGTGACGCGGCGCATGGCCGCAAGCGTGTCACCGAAGGCCTCGCCAGGCAACGCGCCCGGACCGGCCGGTGGTTGTCCATCGACGCTGCCCGCAACGCTGTTAGATCGAGGGGGTGCGCCGCTTCCTCGGGATGGGCTCGATGCTCGCGGCCACGCTGGCCGCGGTCGCTGCCCGAGCCGACGCGCCGCCGGTGCGCCTGGAGTACGTGCGCGCCGCGGGCACCGAGCACTGCGCCGATCAGGGCGCCATCCAGGCCGCGGTGCGCGCCCGCCTCGGCTACGACCCGTTCCGCGACACCGCCGCGCGCACGCTGGTGGCCAGCATCCGCCGCGACGGCAAGGATCGACTGCGCGGGGACGTCACCCTGCGCGACGCGCGCGGGACGCGCGGCGCGCGCCAGCTGTCGTCGAACCACAACGACTGCGGCGAGCTCGTCGCGGCCATGACGCTGGCCATGACCATCGCCATCGATCCCCAGGCGCAGCCGGCGGCGGAGCCCGCGCCGGGCGCGGCGGTCCCCGGTGCGGCGCCGCCGTCGGCAGCGGGATCTGCCACCGGCGCGGCCGCGGCAGGTGCCGCATCGGCGGCAGGCGCGGGCGCGGGCGCGGGCGCGGGCGCGGGCGCGGCAGGCGGCGGGCACACCCGGTGCGATCGCGGGGCAACCGGCGCCGCGCCGGGCGCGGGCGCGGGCGCAATCGCACCGCCCGTGCCGCCGCCGGGCGAGCCGTGGCCGTCGCCCGTCGGTCCGCCCACCGCCGCCGAGCCGAGCCCCAGGCCGAACGCGGCCAGGCCGAACGCAGCCAGGCCGCGCCCGGCCAGGCCGAAGCGCCCCGACCCCGCCGCCAACGCGGCGGCGCAAACCTCGGCGCCGGAAACGACGCGCCCGATCCCCCGGCCGCGCGCGGCCGAGGCGCGGCCACCCACAACGCGCCTGCCGAGCCCGAGGACCCAACCCCCGCGCGGCTCGGTGGTGTGCTCGGCGTGTCGGCGGTGGCCTCGCTCGGCACCGCGCCGGGCGTCGCCATCGGGGTCGTCGCGCAGGCCGGCCTCACCTACGGCATCGCCTCGGCCAGCGTCGAAGGCCGCGCCGACCTTCCATCGAGCAAGGAGGCCGACCGCGGCACGGTGCGCGCGCGGCTCTACGCCGGCTCGCTGGTGCCTTGCATCCACCCGCGTCCGTTCGTGTTCGGCTGCGTGGTGGGCACGCTCGGCGCGCTGCACGGTGAGGGCCACGGCGTGCCCGACCCCCGCACGGAGACCTCGCTGTTCGGCGCGCTCGGCGGGCGCATCGGCGCGCGTCTCCCGCTGGTCGGGGCGCTGGCCGCGCGCGCCACCGCCGACATCGGCGCCGTGCTCACCCCGCCCACGCTCGAACTGTCCGGCGCGGAGGTCTGGGCATCGCCGCCCGTGTATGGCGCCCTGGCAATCGGCGCGGAGGTGCGATTGCCGTGACGGATCCGCCGCTCTGCCCCCAAATGCCCTCGGTGGAGGTCCAGCGGCTACCCGGGGCGGTGGCGGTGCCCGCGCCGTTGGGCGCGTGCGGCCGGCCCACGCTCCGCGCCGTCTTCGAGGCCGAATTTTCCTACGTGTTCGCCAGCCTGCGCCGCCTGGGCGTGCGCGAGGCGGACCTCGAGGACGTCACCCACGATGTGTTCCTGGTGGTTCACGCCAAGCTCACCGACTTCGACCCCACGCGCCCGCTGCGCGCCTGGCTGTTCGGCATCGCCTTCCGCGTCGCCTCGGACTACCGCCGCCGCGCCCACCACCGCCGCGAGGTGCACGACGGCGAGCGCGAGCCGGTCGACCCGGGCCAGCCGGTCGAAGGGCGGATCGCCGACGCCGAGCGCCGCCATCTGGTGCTCGATGCGCTCGAGGCGCTCGATGTCGACAAGCGCGCGGTCCTGGTGATGCACGACATCGACGGCCACACGGCGCCGGTCATCGCCGCCGCGCTCGGCATCCCCTTGAACACGGCCTACTCCCGGCTCCGCCTGGCGCGCGCGGAGATGCGCGCCGCCGTCGAGCATCTGCGGCAGACGCGAGGTAACCATGAGCGAGCGAGACATCGAACCGCTTCCCGACGATCTCGCCGATCTCTTCGACGCCGAGCGCAAGCGCCGCGCGCCGACCGGCGCGCCCAGCGCCGCGTGGCCAGGCGCCTCGGCCCGCTGCTCGGCCCCGCTGGTCGGCGGCGGCGTCGCCGGCACCACGGCAGCGACCGGCGCCGCGGCGCGAGCGGCGCGGCGGCAGCCGGTGCGGCGCTGGCCACGTCGGGGGCGGGCAGCGTGGCTGCTGGTGGCGTGGCTGCTGGTGGCGTGGCTGCCGGCGGCGTGGCTGCTGGTGGCGCGGCCGTCGCAGGTGCGGCGGCGAGCGGCATCGGCGCATCCGCCGCCGGCGCGGTCACCTCGGGCGGCGTGCTCGCCGCGCTGTTCGCGAAGCCGCTGGCCATCGGCATCGCCGCGCTGGCCATCGGCGCGGGCGCGGTGGGCATCTACGCGTCCCAGCCCGGTCCTGCGGCGCCGCCGAGCGTGGTCGACGCGCAGAGCACCGCGGAGGCCGAGGCCGAGGCCGAGGTCGCGGCCGCGGCGCGTGCAGCGGTGCCGGTCGCCGACGTGCCGCACGCTGCCGAGGTGGATCCGAGCGTCGTCGCGCCCGAGCCATCGATCGCGCCCGCATCTCCGCCGCCCGGCGACGCGCCCGTCGCGGCGAACGACGCGCTGCCCGGGGCGAAGCGCGACGTACCGTCGAGCGCGCCGCCACCCGCCACGACTGCGGCGACCGCCGCGACCGCCGCGAAGCCGACGGCCGCTCCGGCAGCGGCCGCTCCGGCAGCCGGCGTCCCTGGGGCCGCCTCGCCCCCGGGACGCGACGAGGGCCTGGCCGCCGAGCGCGCCCTCATCGAGCGCGCGCACGCTGCCATCGCCCAGGGTCGCGGCGCGGACGCGCTCGCGGCGCTCGACGAGCACGCCCGTCAGTATCCGCGGGGTCGCCTGGGCGAGGAGCGCGAGACGCTTCGCATCCGCGCCCTCGCCGCCGCCGGCCGCATCGGCGAGGCCCGCCAGCGCGCCCAGGCGTTCAAGCAGCGCTTCCCGCAGAGCCTGATGATCCCGGTGCTCGAGCAGGCGGTCGGTCCGCTGGACTGAAGAAAAGAGACGCCCTGCGTGACGGAAAGCCGGGCGTGCTCCCAAAGGAAGACGAGGGCCGCTGCGGCCCGCCCTCCTTCCTCACGTTTTTCCGAAAGGACACCCATGCGACTCTTGTCTTCGATCGCCACCGTCGCGCTGCTCACCGCCGCATTCGGCTGCGGGCAGTCGCAGAACCTGGGCGGCAGCGGCGCCGGCGGCAGCGGCGGCGCGGGCGGCAGCGGTGCCGGCTCACCCGCGAGTGGGCCGGGCGGCGGCGGCAACGACCCGTGTGCCGGCAAGCAGTGCGGGGAGGCGTGCAGCAACTGCACGGGCGAGACGTGCCCCGCCATCTACGAGGAGTGCGACGCCGCCGGCGAGTGCGTCTCCGGCGGCGTGGAGTGCGAGGGCACCTGCGAGTACGGCGGGCAGGTCTACCCGGTGGGCGCGAGCTTCCCGTCGACGGACGGCTGCAACTCCTGCAGCTGCCTCGGGGACGGCTCCGTGGCCTGCACCGACATGGCCTGTCAGCAGTGCGGCGGCCTCCAGGGTGAGACCTGCGATGCCGGCTCCTTCTGCGACATTCCAATCGGCGTCTGCCAGTCGCCGGACGCCAGCGGTGTTTGCAAGGCCGTGCCCCAGGGATGCGACAAGAGCTACGCGCCTGTTTGCGGATGCGACGGCGTGACGTACGGCAACGCCTGCATGGCGGCTGCCGCCGCGATGTCCATCGACCACGACGGCCCCTGCGCCGGGCAGGCCTGCGGCGGCCTGGGTGGGGTGCCGTGCGATGCGGGCGCGTATTGCCACTACCCCGACGGCACCTGCCAGGTCGAGGACATCGGCGGCGCGTGCGAGCCGCAGCCCCAGGGCTGCCCGGACAACTACGACCCGGTGTGCGGCTGCGACGGCACCACCTACGGCAACCACTGCGAGGCCGCCGCGGTGGCCATGTCCGTCGATCACCTCGGGGAGTGCAAGTAGCGGCAAGGCCCGGCGCGCGCTCAGCCCGAGCGCGCGCCGCTGGCGCGACCGACCCTCAGGTGTCGTCCGCGCACTGCGAGAACTGCGACGAGCACGCGTCCTGGATGGTGACCTCCACGCACTGATCGCACTGCGGCCCGTTCTCGCCGCCGTTGCCGCAGGTGGCACCGCACTGGAAGCTGCAGAACGAGCACACGCAAGAGAGCAACGCGTCGAAGACCGGCTGGCTCTGCGGGCAGAGAGGGCCCTCGAAGCCGGAGATGAACTCCGAGCAGGTGACGCACGGCCCCATGCCCGTGGACACCGCGGTCTGTCCCGGCCCGGGACCCACCGAGCTGGCGGGCCCGGAAGGACCGACGCCGCTGCTGGCCACCGAGGGGCCGCTGCCGACCACCGCGCTCTGCGCGACCGGGCCCGGGCCCGGGCCAGAGGGCGTGCCGCTGGAGTTGCTGGCGCCGCCCTGGCCGCTGCCCGAGGACGACGTGTTGCCATCGACCACCACGTCGCCCCCGCAGCTCGGCGCCGCCACGGCGACGCACGCCGTCGCCACGCCGACCGCCGCCACCTGGAGCCAGACCGCCCCGGAGGGGCCGAAGAACGTGCGCTTCATCGAGTACCTCGCGCGCCCGCAGGCGCAAACACCGCGCCGGGCTCTGCCTGATGGCAGGAGCGGCGCGAAGCGATCAGTCTACGCGCGGGAACGACCGCGGGCCATTCCCCGGCGGGCCGCCCGGCCAGCCAGGCTGAAACGGGCGGCGGATTCAGCCGCCGCGCCACCAGGTCTCGGCGAGGCTCTCGTCCTCGAGCGTGTCGATCTCCATGTAGCCGCCGTGCGTGTCGACGCGATGCATCACCTCGCCCTGCTCGAGCATGCGCTGCAGGAGATCGATGAGGTACGCCTTGCGGAAGGTGCGCCCCTCGCGGAACTCACCGCTCGGGAACTGCGCCGCCGCCTCGTCGAAGGCGGCGATGAAGCGCGCCGCACCGGCGGCGGAGAGCTTCATCACGCCGATGAACTCCCCGCTGGCCGCCTCGGGGGCGATGCGGCGGGAGAGCTCGACGACGCGCTCGCCCTCGGCGCGCAGCTTCTCGGCGTCCGTCTCCGGATGCTGCGAGCGGTGGGTGTAGCGCCGCCGCCAGTCGGTGTCGCAGGCCAGGGTGATGTCGTGCGGCGATCGCATCAGCGCCTCGACCACCGCGGGCCGATACACGATGTCCGCATAGGTGGAGACGAAGCCGCCGGCCAGGTGCTCGCGCGCGCAGAGCAGCGAGGCCAGGATGTTGTTCGTCTCCCACTCGCCGTTCTCCACGTAGTGGAGCTCCGGGTGCGCGGCCTGGATGGCCTCCTTCTTGTACCCGCACACGTAGACCACCTGCTTGCCCTGCAGACCGCCGGCGCGCAGCGCGTCGAGCACGTGGTCGAGCATGGGCGCCGAGGATGGGCACCAGCGGCTTGGGGGTGTCCTCGGTGAGGTGGCGCAGCCGGCTGCCGCGGCCGGCGCCGATGACGATTCCCTTCATGCGCAGCGAGGCTAGAGGATCCGTTCGCGGGACAGTCAGAGATCATTCGCGCACGCCTGGTACGGCTCGGCGCAGGCGCCGTAGGCCACCTCGACCCGGCAGGTGCTGCAGCCCGGGTTCGGCGGTAGCTCGCACATCGACCCGCAGGTCTGCGCGCAGGCCACGCAGGCGCACGCTGTCCACTTCTCCCAGAGCGGCGCAGCGCCGTCGCACAGCTGCGCCCTGGCATCGCTGGTCGTCAGGTACTCACCGCAGCCGACGCAACCCGACGCCGCGCCGCCGCCGCCGCCGCTGGCTGCCGGGGTCGACGGCGCACCGCCCGCCGCGCTCTCGGTGCCGCCCATGCCCGCGCCGCCGGCGCCCGTCGCGTCGCTGCTGCCTGCGCCACCGTGGACTCCGTCGACGAGATGTGGCGCTCTGGTTCCCTCGCCATCCGATCCACACGCGACCGAGAGGCAGGCGCCGACGGCGGGGGCCAGCAGCCAGGAGAGGCGACTGGTGGTGCGGCGGCGGGCGCGCTCGTTCACCGGTCGACCGAGACGCAGTCGATGCGCGCCAGCGCCACGTGCGTGGCGTCCAGCCCGCCTTCCCAGGTCACGAAGATCCGATCGCCACCGGGCTGGCCGAGCACGCGCAGCGGTCCGGTGAGCCAGAGCGGATCGCTGGGAATGCTGGTCGACGGGCCGAAGGTGCCGTCGGCGCGGACGAGCTGCACCACGACGAGCGGCGCGGACGGTTGCGAGCTGTCGGTCCAGGCTGCGACGAGCGTGTCGCCGACGACGGAGACGGCCAGCGGCCCGCCCCAGCCGATATCGGTGAGCGCGATGCCCGGGTCGCCGGACACCAGGGCGCGGCCGCTATCGTCGACGCGCAAGGCCATCGGAGGCGGCTGCACCTCCGCGGTCAGCCCGGCGTTCTGCCAGACGACCCAGGCGCCGAACGAGGTCGCCGCCATCTCCAGGTGCACCAGCGGGTCGCCGACGATGGGCGTGAAGCGGTCACCCGGCGTCTCCTCGAGGTTGCTGCCGAGGCCGGGCGGCGAATCGTAGCGATAGAGGCCGACCGACGTCGCCATCCCCCCCTCGGGCGTGCACTCCGGGAGCGCGGGATCGACCATCCCGTAGGCGCCGAGAAAGCCGCCACTGGCGGGGACGCCGGCGGCGACGAGGGTGGTGCTGACGCAGAGGTCCGGGTCCTCGGACTGCGGAAGCGAGTCGGGCTGGTAGCTACCGACCTGCAGCCTGTCGTAGGCGGCGAGCGTCTGGCGCGAGCCGTAGAAGTAGCGACCCTCGATGGCCGCGGCGAAGAGCGGGTGGCCGTCCGGAAACGGCGCGGCGTCCAGCGTCACCGAGTCGGGAGCGAGCTGTACGGCGAGAAGGTTGCTGTCGGTGCTCGAGCCGACGAGCGCCACGGGGCCCTGTGGCCCGCTGGCGAGCGCGTAGCCATCGGGCATCTCGAAGAGCGGCAAGGCAACGCCGTGGCTCGGCGGCCAGGGCCCGCTGGCGTCGAAGTCCATGCCGTGAAACGACGGAGGTGCTCCCTCGAACGGTGCCGTGAAGCCGAGGAGGAAGGTCTCCCCGTCCGGGTACCAGGCGACCTGCGGGTCGGCGGCGCCGGGCTGGGAGGCGACGATGACCGGACCGGGATCGGCGACGAGGAGGCCGGCGCAAACGTCGCTCGAGCCGCCACCGGATGCGCCGGCGCCAGCCGAGGCGACGCTGCCGCCCGCGCCGCTGCTCGACGACGCGGCTGTGCCCGCCGCGGCGCCATTGGCTTCGGCGCTGGCCGCGTCGGCGAGCTCGAGGTCGTTGCGGGCTCCGCAGGCGGCGGTCGCGGCGGCCAGGGTGGCGGCGACGGCAAGGACGGTCGTGAAGCGGGACGCTGCCACGCGGTGTGTCGGATCAGGTGAATGCTGTAAGGCCAAGGTGCGCGCAGCCTAGCGTACATCGACGCCGACTCGCGAGCGGGGCGCCTGCGCACCCTCCCTGCGACGGGCCGTCGCGAACGAGGATGCCTACGGCGACTGAGCGGCGCCGTTCACGACAAGTATTTTTGCGAAGCGCGATTTGCCTCCGTGCTGGTGCCCCGCGCGACGCATACGTGCACACAGGCGACGCCTAAATCCGCTTCATCGCCCGCGGTCCCGATGGCGCGCGCGAATCGCTCTGTTAGTTTCGGGGCGGTGGGGGCCCAGACCGTACTCGTCCTCGACGATGACGAGCTGCTCGGCAGATCGCTGGCGCGCAACCTGTCGGCTGCCGGGTTCGCTTGCGACTGGACACCGTCGAGCGAGAAGGCGATCGAGCTCGCGAGCCGCGGCGACCACGTCGCGGGCATCTTCGATCGACGCCTCCCGGGGCTCGATGGGCTGGCCGCCTGCCGTGCCGTCCACGAGCTGAACGCCGCGCTTCCGGTGATGATCATCAGCGGTGCCGATCGGCCGCAGGACATCGAGGAGTGCATCGCCAGCGGCGCGCGCGACTTCCTCACCAAGCCGTTCGAACCCCGCCAGCTGATCGAGCGCCTCCAGGTCCTCGTCGCGCGGACGAAGCATGAGAACCGGCTCAGCGTCGGACCAGTCACCATCGACATGCGCACGCGCGACGTCGCCGTGCGCGGCCGGCGACTGGCGCTGCAGAGGATCCGCTACGAACTGTTCTTGCTGCTGGCGAGGCGCGCGGGTCGGACGGTCACCACACGCGAGATCTCCGAACTGATACTGGGGCGGCGCGACACCAGCAACGCGATCTCCGTGCACATCTCCGCTATCCGGGCCGCACTGGGCCGCGATCGCCATTTGATCGAGACGGCGGAAGGCGGATATCGGCTGAACGACGTCGCGTGACGCCACGTAACAGGCGCTGCTGACGCCCCAGCTCCTCCTTCGATGCCGCTCCGTGGCGAGCCTCGATCGTAGCTGGCGGTCGAGCGCGCGATGAACGCGAGTTGACTTGAAACGGCAGCGGCTCCCTCGCCGGAGCCAAGGCGTCGCAACGCACGCTCCGCTCCCCGCACGCCGGCCGGCTGGCCGCCGCGCGTGTGGGAGCTGGAGCGCGCTGGCCGGCGAAGGAGGACACGAGAACGGCCGGGATGGCCTTCGACAAGGTCGCGCGGTCGTCGAGCGCGTCTAGCCGGATCGCTGCGCAGCGTCGGCGCGGCAGGCCGGTTGTCTCGGAAAGCGTGCCGAGGTGGGCGCGCGCGTGACCCGAGCGCGCCCGCGGCGGGGCTTCGCCGCCCCTCGACACCCGGCGTCAGTCGGATCAATGCGCGCGGCGCTCGCAAGTTATCCGTGCGGGGGGCGCGGGGTTGGGGGGGCACAACCGGCTGTGGGCGGCCTTGCGGCGGCCCACTGCCGTCGGCACTAGGCCTTTCGGCACTAGCCCTCGAAACGACGTCAGACGTCGTTCACGCAGGTCATCGACTCGGGCTCGCACTCGCCACCGTTACCGGCCGCCGCGCCCAGGCAGGTCCCGCAATCGACCGTGTCTTCGCCGCTGCCAGTGCAGCTGAGCTCACAGTCGGTCGCGCACGCCGTGCAGGCGCAGGTCTCGAAGGCGGAAAGGATGGCCTCGGACCCATCACAGAACGTGATATCCCCCTCGCAGTAGGGCTCGCTACCCGCGAGGCAATCCGTGAAGTACTCGGCGCAGTTCGTGCAGTCACTGCCGCCGACGCCCTCGCCGCCGCCGCCCGTGGCGCCCACGCCCGCGCCGCCGTCGGCACCGGTCGCGCCCACACCCGCGCCGCCGTCAGCGCCCGTGGCGCCGCTTCCGCCGGACCCAGGAGTCCCGTCGCCGTCATTGGTGTCCGAGGAACACGCCCCCAGAGCAAGAGCACAAGAAGCACCAACAATCATCGCCAAAAGTCGCAGTTTCATTCGAGATCCTCCCAGGTAAGCACCGGGTCGACAAGGAGTTGGAAGATTAGCAGAGCCAGGCGTCTCAGCCAATCCGGGTCACGGCGCCCGCCCCGGCGCACTAGGGCGCGCGAGGGAGCGTCGGCGTTCTACCATCCGCGCACCGAATCCCACAAATCTCGTGGGGATACGCGCCACCGACCGGCTCCATGTCCCGACCTCGCACGCCGTCGCCGGACAGCACGCGGGACCCCGGGAAAGTCGCCATGTCAGGGGCGTAGGACGGACGCCCAGGCGGGGCGATTCAGCTCACGCGAAATCCTGGATGGCGCTGTCGGGCGGTGCGGGGATGTCCCGGACAGGTACGCATGTACAGGTCCGAGGCCGGGAGCCCGTCCCCCCCCCGACGGGCCGGACTCGGCCCGTCGCGTCCGCGCAGCGCGTCGCGTGCGCCGGCTGACCCAAACGTGACGGGAGGCTGACGCCGCTTCTGCCGGGGTGTCCTAGCTTCTGCTCCCGACATGGCGATCGCGCTCTTCTTCATCGGGCACTGGACGAGCTCCGTCTTCTTCCAGACGTTCTACCTCCACCGCTACGGCGCCCATCGCATGTTCACCATGTCGAAGGGGTGGGAACGCTTCTTCTACCTCTGCACCTACATCACGCAGGGGTCGTCGTTCCTGGTGCCGCGCGGGTACGCCGTCCTGCACCGCATGCACCACGCCTTCAGCGACACGCCGAAGGACCCGCACTCGCCGCGCAACCACCCCGGCTTCCTGTCGATGATGTGGGCGACGCGCAAGACGTACCACGACCTCGCGCACGACCTCGTGAAGCCCGAGGCGCGCTTCGACGGCGGCGTCCCGGAGTGGAAGGCCATCGACAAGCTCGGCCAGTCGTGGGCCGGCCGCATCGCCTGGATGGGCGCGTACACGGCGTTCTACTTCGTGTTCGTCACCGCCTGGTGGCAGTGGATGTTGCTGCCGGTGCACTTCGTGATGGGCCCGGTGCACGGGGCCATCGTCAACTGGTGCGGCCACCGCAACGGGTACAAGAACTTCGCCTGCGACGACGACGCCAAGAACACGCTGCTCGTCGACTTCGTGACCATGGGCGAGCTCTTCCAGAACAACCACCACCGCTTCGCGATGAGCCCGCGCTTCTCGGTGCGCTGGTTCGAGGTCGACCCGGCGTGGCAGATCATCCGCGCCATGAGCTGGGTGGGCATCATCGACCTCGGCAAGCGCCCGCAGTTCTCGCGCTGGTCCCCCGAGGACCGCATCGCCGCGCCGGCGCCGCAGTCGGACCCCGGGCCGGTGGCCAACGGGCTCGCGGCCCCGCCCGCCGCCTGACGCGTTCCGTTCGGTCGCGCGCCCCGGGGGCCACGCCGACACGGGGACGAGGCGAACCAGACGGTCACCCTGCGCGACCCCTACGGCTGGGCGCTCGGCACGGTCACCGTCACCTGGGCGCAGTACCAGGAGGCATTCCGCATCACCGCCGCCGTCGACCCCTGACGAGTCCCTGGTCAGCCACCGGATAGCCGCGTCCGGACCTCGGCCAGGTTCGTCTCGAAGGCCGCCTTCACGTTCGCATCCAGAGTGGCCTCTGTCCGACAAGGTGCCTCGTTCGCCAGCGCCTCCAACACAGCGGCCTCGAGCGGCATCTCGGCGAGGATGCGTCGCACGTGATCGCGATCCTGGTGCTCGTAGCGCTCCAGCTTGGCGACGAGAACATCGTGCGGATGCGGGACCACGATCGATACGTCCGGCGCTTCCGGCAAGGTCACGAGCTTGGCGCGCGTGCGCCAGGAAGCAGGCGCGCTGAAGGTCTCGGAGCCGAGGACCTCCACGTAGGCGCCGTGTCGCTCGTGGTACCAGGACAGCTCGCCCATCAGCGCTTCCACGGCCTCGCCACGCTCCGCGGGCATGACCCAGATATCGACGTCGCGGGATGTGGGCGCATGCCGCAACCAGAATGCGAGCGAGGCGCTGCCAAAGACCACGATCTCCCCCGCGCGAACCAGGCGCGCGGCGTCGAGGACTATCCGCGGAACTGCTTGCGGATCGACCATGAGCGCAGATCGGCGAAGGGATGAGAGCGCAGGGTGCTCCCCAGGGCGAGCGTGCCCTGCGTGGCTGTGTTCCAGCGCGCGTCCAGCATTGCGGGCGAGGTGTCCATGGATAGCCCCTCGCGCAGCACGCACGCTGCGGCCTCGACCTGGCGATGCAGCGCACCCGTCACCGGCGAACGAGGCGCCAGGACCAGTCGCCACACCCACGGGATCGCGGACCACAGGTCCTCGGCCGACGGGCCACCGTCATGCCGCAACCGCTCGAGCACCACGTCGCGGTACTCGGCATCGACCGCAGCGAGCTGGACGGCCTGCCGACAGTGGTCGAACAGCCGTGCCGATCGCGTCTCGTGCGCTGCCGCGCGCGTGTCCATGACCCCGGCAGCCTACCAAAGCCCGCCCTTCGGGGCACGCGCGGCGCTCAGCGCGAGAGCGCCGCGAACACGGAGGCTCAGCGATACAGCGCCGAGAACGCCGCCGGCACGTCGCCGGGCGCGAGCGCGTCCTTGCGGCGGTGGAACTCGGGCAGGCTCGCCTGGTAGGCCGCGTCGAGACGCACCTCGGCGCCGTCCCAGCCGGCGCGGAAGATCTCCATCGAGTCGAAGGCCATCTGCGGCAGGTCCTTGTACTGCCCGCGCTCCTTGAGGATCTGCGCGCTGAGCGCATACATCAGCAGCCCGCCGGGGATGGCGCCGAGCGCGGTGGTGGCCACCGGCGGGTAGCAGAGGCGCGCCGTCCTGGCCCCGAAGCGCTCGCCGATCTGGGTCATCGTCTCGCGCTGCAGCTTCTTGGCGCCGGCCAGCGGGCCCATGGCGTAGACCGGATCGTCGGCCGGGTAGTCGTAGTCGCAGAAGGCGACCACGCTCTCGCCCTTGGCGATGAGGCCGGCGGCGGCCAGCGGCTCGGCCCACAGCAGCGACGAGCTGCCCATGAAGCGGTTGGTGCGCTCGATGTCGACGTCGGTCGCCACCTCGACGTCGACCAGGCCGAGCTTGCGCACGTTGTCGGCCCTGGAGAAGTCGGGCACCTGCAGCACGGCGTCGAAGGCCACGTCGACGTCCTTGACCTGGGTCGGCCCGTGCTCGGCGTAGCGCTTGGTGGCGCCGGCGGCGATGCCGTTGATGAGGTGCACCGCGCGGTGCTTGCCCCGGAGCTCGGCGACCACCGCCTCGACCGTGGCTGGCTTGGTGGCGTCGTCGTTCCAGAAGCGCGCCGTGAGACCCTCGCGCTCGGCGGCGTCGGTGATGGCCTTCACGTGGTGGGCGCCGATCTGCATCTTCTCGCTGTCGTAATGGACGCCATAGATCGCGGCGCGCTCGCCGAAGAGCAGCTGCACGGCCAGGGCGCGGGTGATGCCGTTCGAGCCGCCCAGGATGAGCACCGCCGTATCGGGCGCGATCTGGGTCCCCGCCGACTTCACCTGCGCGCGTTGGGCCGCGAGCAGCTCGGTGGCCACGGTCGGCCCGCGCTCGGCCAGGGCGCCGACCAGGGCGCGGCGATCCACCCCTCCGAGGGGCAGCTTCTTGTAGGTCGGCAGATCGTTCGACATGGTCGCCCTTTACCACGGCTTTCATTGTGGCTGGGCGCACGGCTTGGTAGAAACGCGCGGTGAAGAAGATCCTGATCACCGGCGGAACGGGCTTCATCGGGCGACGGCTGGTCGACCAGCTGCTCGAGCGCGGCGATCAGGTGACCGTGCTCACGCGCAACCCGAAGCACGCCCAGGGCAAGCTGCCCGGCTCGGTGCGCGTCGCCGCCTGGGACCCGAGCCGCGACGGCGCCTGGTGCGACGAGGTCGGCGTGGTCGATGCGGTGGTGCACCTGGCCGGCGAGGCCGTGCTCAAGCGCTGGACGGACGAGCACAAGAAGCGCGTCGTGGACAGCCGCGTCGGCGCCACCGATCGCCTCGTCGACGCCATCGGTCGCGCCCAGGTCAAGCCGTCGGTCCTGGTCACTGCCTCGGCCATCGGTTACTACGGCCCGCACGCCCCCGAGGACCGCCTCGACGAGAGCTCGCCGGCCGGCACCGACTTCCTCGCCGACGTCTGCAAGAAGTGGGAGGAGGCGGCGCGCGGCGCCGAGAAGCACGGGGTGCGCTCGGTGCAGGTGCGCATCGGCGTGGTGCTCGGCGAGGACGGCGGCGCGCTGGAGCCGATGGTCAAGGCCTCCCGGCGCTTCGCCGGAGGGCCGCTCGGCGACGGCAAGCAGGTCGTCTCCTGGGTGCACCGTGACGACGTGGTCGGCATCCTCATGTTCGCGCTCGATCACGAGGAGGTCACCGGCCCGATCAACGCCGTCTCTCCGTATCCCGTCAGCAACGCGGAGCTGTCGCGCACGCTGGGCACCGTCGTCAACCGCCCGTCCTGGTTCCGAGTGCCCGCCGGCGCGCTGCGCCTCCTCTACGGCGACGGCGCCGAGGTGCTGGTCACCGGCCAGCGCGTCTTTCCGAAACGCGCCGCGGAGCTGGGCTACGAGTTCCGCCAGGCGCGCCTGATGCGTGCGCTGGAGTCGATTCTCGGCGGGTGAGCACGTCGCGCTCGTGCCGCGCGGTGACGCCCCGGTTGCTCGCCGACCGCGGAAGCACTACCCGGGGTGGCATGGGAGCTCCGATCGATCTTCGTGCCATCCGCCTGCTCTTCACCGCCGCGCTGGCCGTCGGCGCCTCCGGCTGCATCAGCGCCGAGGGCACCGCGCAGACCCGCGCGGCCAACGACTTCCAGTGTCCCGAGGACGCCGTGACGGTGGCCAGCATCGGCGGCACCTCGTTCCGCGCCGACGGCTGCGGCAAGTCGGGCGTCTACAACTGCGCCGCCAGCGACACGTACAAGGGCTCGGCCAGCAACTACGCCTGCGTGCCCGAGGGCCCGCCGGCGACGCTCGTGCAGCCCGGTGCGCCGATGGCGCCCGCGGCGCCGCCTCCCGCTGCAGCCCCGCCTCCGGCTCTGGCTCCGGCGCCTGCTCCCGCCCCCGCACCGACGACGCCTGGCCCGACGTCCTAGCCGGCCGCCACGGCCGCGGCGCTCACACCGACACGCCGCGGCTCTGCAGCACTTCCCTCACCGCGGCCTCGGCGTCGCCGGCCAGGCGCGGCACGGCGCTGCGCGCCAGGTCGACGAACTTGACGCCGCGCGCGCTCTTCAGCGCGCCGACCGCCGCGGCGCGCTCGTCGCGCCCGTCGTGCTCGATGACCCCGAGCAGCATCTCCGCCGCCTCCAGGGTGTCGATCTTGGCCAGCGCGCGCACCGCCGAGACACGCACCGCGGTGGCCTGCGACTCGCGGTAGATGCGGGCCAGCGGATCGAAGGCGTGCGCGAAGCGCAGCTCCTCCAGCGCGCGCGCCGCCTCGGCCACCACCCCCGGGTCGGCGTCGGCGAGCGCCTCGCGCAGGGTGATGAAGGTGCGCTTGTAGAGGAAGTGCGCCAGGGCCCGCACCACCGCCACGCGCACCGGCTGCTCCGGGCGCCGGAACATGGTCTCCAGGGGTGACAGGATGGTGTAGAGCTCCACCGCCTGCAGCTGCTCGGCGAGGTTGACGTGGTAGCCCTGCATGACGCGCGGGTCCGGCGGCGGCGCGCCCTCGCGCTCGTGCGCCTCGACCACCAGCGCCGTCAGGCGCGCGATCATGGCGCGGCGGCGGGTGACCTCGGACCACGAGGTGGAGTCGAGGATGACGTCGCCGCAGGCCTGGGCCGGGCTGCCGCGCTGCTCCCACTCCACCAGATCGACGTGCCACACGTCGGGGAAGCCGACCTCGTGGCGCAGGTGAGCCGGCAGCGGGGTGGCGTCGATCTTCAGGTCCTGGGCGTCCTTGTAGCGGCCGCGCGCGCGCGTGTAGTGCTTCTTGCGCGACTCCTCCAGCGGCAGCTCGGCGAGGCGCTCGTAGACCCCGCCGACCTGCGCGTACTGGCCGGCCTCGCCGAAGGAGATGACCGCGGCCAGCAGCGCGTTCTCGGCGATCTCCGGCGGGGCGCCGCGCTTGCGCGACATGCTGGCCACCTCCTGCCAGAGGCGCGCCTGCGCCAGCATGCCGAAGTTGGCCACCGCGGCCAGGCCCTCCTTGCGCGCGTAGGCCGCCATCTCGCGGGCCAGAGTGGCGGCGGCGCTGACTTCGCCCTGCTTCTCGGCCGCGGCCACCGCCTCCTCGTAAGACTGCAGCGCGTAGTAGCGCAGGTGGTCCTCGCGCAGGATGCGGATGACGTTCACGTAGCCCTCGAGGACGTGCTCGAACTCGCCGCTCTCGCGCCCGATGGCGATGAGCACTTGGTAGCAGTCGAAGGCGCGCTCGCGCTGGCCGATGGTCTCGTAGCGATCGGCGGCCTCCTCGAGCAGGTGCACGGCGGCCACGCTGGCCTCGCGGTGCGCCGCCTTGTCGGCGGTCTTGCGCGACATGCGCGCCAGGTTGAAGCGCGCCAGGCCGGCGGCGTAGAAGTCACCGCCCGAGGCGCCGAGGACCTGCGCCAGGCGCGACCACAGCGAGCGCGCGCGGCCGAAGTCGCCGCCGCGCTCGCGGGCGATGGCCGCCTGGGCCACCAGGCCGGCCTGCTCGTACTCGTCGGCGGCGCGCATGTAGAGCGCCTTGGCGCGCTCCGGCTGCGCGGCGGCGCGGTCCGCCCAGGCGAGCAGGGTGCGGGCGCGATCGATGGGAGGCACCTCGCCGAGCAGCGGCTTCTGGGTGCGCTCGTTGCCGGCGTACCAGTCGGCGGTGAGCGCGCCGCGATGGTCACCGAGACGCACCAGCACGTCGCGCAGGTCGGCGACGGCGGCCACGTACTCCTCCTCGCGGGCGATGGTCTGCGCCACCGCCGCGTAGAGCACCTCGCGCGCCCGCTGCCAGTCGCCGCGTGCCGCCGCGGCCCGCGCCTCGTCGCGCAGCTCGTGCGGCGGGCGGTGTCGCTCACGCTCCCCTGCGGTCCGCCCACCGTCCCCAGGCGCTGCGAGCGCGGCCCTGTCGAGGGGGGGCCGCTGCTCGAGCCGCCGCGCACGCTGGGCGGCGGGCGCTGGCTGGGCGGGCCGCTCTCCCCCTCGACCCCGCTCTTGCGGCCCACCTCCTGGCTCTCGCCGAGGATGGACTTCGCCGCGTCCTTGCGGGCGTCGCGGCTGGCCAGGGTGGCGTGGTCGACGACCCAGTGCGCGTCGAGCAGGTCGAGGTAGTCGAGGTCGAGCTTGCCGCCCGAGGGCAGGATGAAGACCGCGGCCAGGTGGGCGTGGTTCTTCACCGCCTGCACCATCTCGCGCGGGATGTAGAGCGCGGCGTGGGTGAAGATGTGGACCACCGGCGAGCGCGGGTCACGGTGGCGGGCCAGGTCGAGATCGGTGGCCAGCTCGGCGAAGACGCGCGCCGGGTTGCGCCCGCGCTCGCCGCGGAACGACAGCACGTAGGCGGTGGGCAGGGCGCCGGCCTTGGCGCGGTGCAGCTCGTAGAGGCGGGAGTCGAAGAAGCGGAAGGCCACGTCCTCGCCCTCGAGGAGCAGCTTCTTGCCGGTGGCGATGGCCATGCCGCGCGCGAACGTCTGCCTGTCGCCGCGCATCGAGGCCGAGGCATCGATGAGCAGGTAGTGGACGCGCCGCTGCTCGTCGCGGCTCTGCTCGCGGGCGAAGTAGAGCACCTCGTTGTCGACGAGACGCCGAGCCAGCTCCATGTCGTCCCAGGCGAGCTCGGTGAGCACCATGCTGTCGATGGAACCGCGCGTGCCGAGGCCGGAGTAGCCGAAGGCCGCCGAGGTGCCCGCGGCCGGGCGCGTCTTGGTCTCCAGCACGCTGGGCAGGATCTCCAGCGAGAAGTTGACGATGTCGTTGGCCTCCGGGGACTCGAGCGCCGCCAGCAGGTCGACCTGGGCCAGGGCGCCGGCGCTGGCCTCGGAGCCGAGCATGCCGAAGAGGCGCAGGGTGTCGAGGTCGAGCGCGTCGCTCATGGTGAGCACGAAGAGCCGGGCCACGGCGATGGCCTCCAGCGCGGCCACCTCGAAGGCGCGGCGCGCGGCGCCGAAGAGCTGCGGCAGCTGGCCGTCGATGCCCTCGAAGAGCGAGGGATCCATGGGGATCACCGAGCGGTACGCCGGCGCCACGGTGAGGCGCGCGGCCACCGTGCCCAGCAGGCGCGAGAGGACCACGATCATCAGGTCGTCGCTCATCTTGAGGCTGCCTCCCTTGGAGGCAGCCTCGCTCTCGCCGATCTCGGCCAGGATGTTGCGGTAGCTCTCGGTGAGCGTCACCAGGTCCGGCCCGCGGCCGCCGCCGAGCGCGGCCATGTCGCAGCGCGGTCCGATGTCCACCTGCTCGCGCGGCACCGCGAAGAGCAGGCCGACGTCGTGGACCACCGCGAAGGGCAGCACCACGCCGAGGCGCTCCATCCCGGCGTGCCAGCGCACCGCACGCAGCGCCAGCACCGCGCTCTGTGGACGGACCTGCGACAGCGCCAGCGACCCCAGCGGGCCGATGACGGAGGGGTCCTTGAGCAGCGACGCGGGAATGGGCACGGAGGCGAGAAAGCTAGCAGAGCGCGGCGCGGCATGGCGGGACCCCTGCTGGCGGCTTGCCGAACGGGCCCGGCGGTACAAGAGTGCGGGCGTGCCCGTCGCTCAGGCCATCCAGCACTTCGACGAGGCGGTGCTGCGCGTCCTGCGCGGCACGCCGGGCTGGGCCGTCCAGGTCTTCGTGGTCTTCACCCTCATCGGCGCCGGCTGGGGGCTGTTCCTCTTCGTGCCCTTCCTGCTCTGGGCCAGGACGCGCATCGACGCCTTCTTCGTGGTCCTCACCGCCGGCACCACCAACAGCGTGGTCTCCCTGCTCAAGGGCTGGTTCGGCCGCGTGCGCCCCTGCGAGACGCTGGGGTGGTGCACGGCGCTCACCATCGCCTCACCCGGCGGCTGGTCGTTCCCGAGCGGGCACGCGGCGGGCAGCTTCGCGGTGGCCACCTTCGTGGCCCTGCGCGCGCGCGCCTACACCGACAAGCCCTGGGTGGTGGCGCTGGTCATGTACGTCTACGCCGTCCTGGTGGCCCTCTCCCGGCCGGTGCTCGGCGTGCACTACCCGAGCGACATCGTGGCCGGCGCCGCGCTGGGCAGCGCCATCGGCTGGGGCTTCGCGGCCTTCGTCGGATATGCGCACCACACCTGGGCCATCCCAAAGTCGCGCCTCGGCCGCTTCCGTCAGCGTCTGCGCGACCGGCGCGGCGTGCGCCAGACGGGCACGGCTATAGAGGCCAGATCGCCAGGTGGAAGTGATCGTGATGATCCCGATCGTAATCCGGGGTGAGCAGCTCGCGGTAGAGGCCGAGCTGCTTCAGGCGACACGCCACCTGGTTCATGCGCGGCCCGTCCGGCGAGCACCACTGCGTGCCCTTGCGGAAGTCCCGCTTCACGTCGAGGGCTGAGAGCGGCGCGCTGTACCCCGCCGAGGAGAAGGTGAGCGCGTGGATGTCGATGGCCAGGCCGAGGGCGTGCCGGCTCGGGCGCCCGGCGCGCGTGCTGCGGAAGACGTAGGCGCCCGAGAAGCGCACCTCGGTGACGCCCATCTCCAGCAGGTGCGGCGCCGTCCAGGCCAGCGCCACCGCCATGCGGCAATCGAGGTACAGGGGCAAGCCGGCCACGGCGGTGAAGCGCAGCCCGCCGAGGGGCCCGGTGACGTGGACCGGCGTCTGCACGCCCTTGAGCATCGCCAGCCGCTTGTAGGCGACGCCCATGCGGCCGAGCTCGGCCAGGCACGGCTCACCGCCGGGGATGGCCCGCGCGTCGTAGCTCGGCATCACGCCCGGCTCGGGCCCGTGCGCGGGCGGACCCCACGCCTCGGGATCCCAGGACGGAACGAGCGGCGCATTCCACCGGCCGCGGGCCGCGTTGCCGGTGTCGATCATGGCGGCACGCGCGTCCCGGCCATCCCAGCGTGTCGCGCAACCGGCGAGCACGAAGGCCAGGGCCAGCAGCACGGGGCGCGTCCACCACGGCATCATGGGCTTCGACGTTGCCGGCGCTCAGCGCATGCGGCCAACTTCGCGCCGGCTTTCGCCGGCACTTAGCGAAGCACTCGGCCCGGGATGCGCCCACGTTCCGCACCCCTTGGCTTCTTTGCGGAGTCGGCGGCGGCTGAGAGCCTGAGCGTGCAGTGCAAGAGCGGGCTAGACTCCAGCCCGAGAGGCGTCATGACATCGCAGCCCATCGATCCCGCCGCCTCACTCCACCACTCCAGGCGCGTGGAGTCTTGGGTCCACGAGGTCATCAATGCTTTGATCGAGAGCATCGGCTTCGAATGCACACTGCTCGGACGAGGAAACTCGACGTGGCGCTTCTACCTCGCCGACCGCGACCACCAGCTCGAACACATTCGCCCGATTGCCGGGTACCTCTCCCCCAGCGCTCGTCACATCCTCCGCGACTTCACTCGGGAGAACGGTGATGCCCGGGGCCATCTGGGGACACACGACCGGCTGCTGGGCGAGGTGCAACGCGCCGCGAGGGCAGCCCACACGGATCTCGTGAACCGAAGCGGGTTTCGCGACCGAGTAGCGGACGCTCTCCGCGAATACCAGGGATTCGAAACCGACCACCCGGCCGGCCACGGCGAGGCGCAGTTTGCGGACCAGGTCGCGGAGCGTGTCCTGAACCGGATCGATTCGTTGCCGTCACAATACGTGGACTCGAAGTTCTGGCGGCGCTTTGGCCCGGAGTTTCTCGCACTTCGCACGGGGCCGGCATTTGCCGAGCTCGACGAAGCGGTCTCGGGGCTACTCAACGCTGACCACCACCTACTGCAGTGGTTAGAGGACAAGAGCTTCGATCTCTGCAAGACCTACGACGTACCCGCTGCGCCGATGCGGCAGCCGAACAGCTGATCCGTCGTGGGGCCGCGAGACGTCCTCGTCATCGATGCCGGCCCGCTCCTCGACTCTCTCGTACTCCGCTGCGAGTCTGGACCCTACCGCGTACGCTGGCGGCACCCTCCTCAACTGCACGGACTGCGGAATAACGCCGAGGCCGACCTGTTCCTCTCCCTGCTGCTGCGGCATCGGGGCCGCGTCTGGACCTCGAGCGGCGTACTCTCGGAACTGGCCAGCCACGTTCGCACCGGCGAGGACCACGCGCTTCGCGGTGAGAAGCGCACCTTCCGCCAGCGCGCCTGGAACGCCTTGCGCGCAATGTGGATGGAGTGCGAAATCGAGGAGCGGCTCGTTTCGTTCTCCAACTTGGACGAGGACCGCGTGGTCGACCTGGGGCTCGTAGATACCGGCTTGCTGCACCTCGCGCGGGAGGCTCGCACCGAGCGCGAGCGAGGGGTCCTGGTTACGAACGACGGAACGCTGCTGTCGCACTGCCTCGCAGACGAAGTTCACGCCGAGTACGCGAGAGACCTGGTGCGGATCGATCTCATCTGATCAGTCGCAAGCCGCAACGCTACAGGTCGGCGGCGCAGCGGAAGCCGATGGCCGGCGTGGTGGCGGTGGCCAGCTGGTGGTAGCGGAACGCCGGATCGAGCCAGGTCACCTGCCCGCCGTTGTACCCGCCGCCGCGGATGGCCTTGCGCTCGCCGGCCTTGGCGCCCTTGGGGTTGACCACCTCGCCCGGTTTGTAGACCTCGAACCAATCGGCGGTCCATTCCCAGACGTTGCCCACCACGTCGACCGTGCCGAAGCGCGTCTTGCCGTTCGGGTAGCTGCCCACCGGCGCCGTGCCCGGCCAGCCGTCGTCGCCGTCGAACATGGTCTGGCTCGGCGCGAGGCCGGCCTTCTCTTCCCAGGCGTTGCACTCCTTGCCGCAGGCGTTCATGAAGCTCATGTCGCCGGGCTGGTCGCCCCAGGGGAAGCGACGGCCGTCGGAGCCGCGCGCGGAGAACTCCCACTCGGCCTCGGTGGGCAGGCGCTTCTTCTGGATGCGGCAGTAGTTGTCGGCCGCCGACCAGCTCACGCAGTTGATGGGGTGCTGGTCCCGCCCGTCCTTGCCGAAGTTGCACTGCTCGGCGAGCTTGCTCTTGTTGATCTGGTGCTGGGCGTCGCTGGTGCCCTCGCTCTTCGGGTAGTCGGGCGCCGCGTCCGGGCGCTTGCACTCGCCGAAGTCCGTGCACCCGCGGTACGCGGCCACGGTGACCTCGGTGATGTCGATGCAGAAGGTGTCGAGGGTGACCTTGTGCGCCGGCTGCCAGAGGACGAAGGCCGGATCGTCGGAGCCCATGAAGAACTTGCCACCGGGCACCATCACCATGCCCTGGGGGCACGCGCCCGAGGGCGTCGCGCCAGCGGAGGCTGAGACCGCGCCGCTGGTGCTCGGCGTGGGCGCAGCGGGCGGTGCGGGTTCGTCGACGGCAGCCCCTGCCATGTCCGCGGCGCCTCCGTAGGCCGCGACCACGCTGTAGCCGATGAAGCAGAGGCCCCCGAGCACCGCGAAGCCGATCGCGGCGAGTACCAGAGCCACGGTGCTGCTCTTCCGCTGGGGATGGGGCGAGCTCGCCGACAGGCCGGCGGCGGTCTGGGGGCGGTTCATGGATGGGGGATACGAACCGGGGCCGCTGGCGGCCGCATCGACCTGGGCGGAGATGCCGCCGGTGCCGCGGCCGGTGATCGTCGGCGGGCGCCAGACAGGCCCCTCGGGGAAGACGGCGGCGTGCAGCGCGGCCCAGAACTGACCCATGTTCGCGTAGCGATCGCCGGGGTTCACGGCCAGCGCACGCGCGAACACGGCCTCCACCGGGGCCGGCACCTGCAGCCCGAGCGCGCGCGGCGTGGGGCGGTGCATCGGGTCGCGGCTGGCCACCGCCAGCTGCATGTAGTCGACGCCCATCAGCGCCGGCGCGCCGCCGCGCAGCACCTCGAGCAGGATACAGGCCATGGCGAAGACGTCGGTCCAGGGACCGGTGGCGCCGTGCGAGCGGCTGAACTGCTCGGGCGCGCCGTAGTTCGGGGTGAAGGCGGTGAGCTGCTTGCCGGTGTGGGAGAGGGCCGCCGCCATCTGCGCGTGATCGGCCATCACCTTGGCGATGCCGAAGTCGAGCACCTTGACGTAGGCGCTCGGGTCGCGCGGCGGGCCGACGATGAAGATATTGGCCGGCTTGATGTCGCGGTGCGCGACGTTGTGGGCGTGCACGATGTCCAGCGCCACCGCGGCCGGCTCGAGCAGCGCCATGGTCTCGTAGAGCGACCGCGGCGGCATGCCGGCCTGGGTCTCCTCGTGCAGCACCCAGTCGAGCGCCTTGCCGTCGAGCCACTCGAGGACCATGTACGGCACCCAGCTGCCGTCGGGCGTGGTGAAGGTCCCCACGTCGCGCGCCTGGACGATGGCCGCCGACCGGCTGGAGAGGGCGGTCATCAGCTTGCCCTCCTGGATGAAGCCGTCGAGGAGCTGATCGCGCTCCTCCACGGGCGCGTTGGCCAGCACCTTGAAGCACTTGATGGCAACCGGCTGCTTCCAGATGGTGTGCTCGGCGAGGTAGACGACGCTGAAGCCGCCCTCCCCGACCGGACGCAGGACCCGGTACTTCTCGGCGATGAGGGTGCCGACAAGGCCCAGCGGATCGTGCAGCTGCCCCTGAATCATCGGCCTCGGATCCCCATTCGCCGGCGTGCCCCGGGACGGATGCACGTGCCGTGGTCGCCGGCGGCGATTCTACGCGCGGCGACCGGCGCCGGCTCCCACCCCTCTGTTGCCCGACGAAACACGTCAGGCCCGGCCGCGCCAGTGGCCCCAGGCCAGGCCGGCGATGCCGCCGATCAGGATGGGCAGGCCGTGCGCCAGCGAGACATGACTGAACGCCTGCCCCAGCGGGCAGTGCGCCTGACAGCCGATGGTCCCCGCCAGCCCGCAGACCGCCCCGAGGAGCCCGAGGCGCCAGGGGGCGGCGGCCACGAAGGCGTGCCGGAACAGGTAGAGCGCGATGAGCAGAGGCCCGAGCCCGATGCCCGTGGCCAGGCTCATGCAACCGCGCCAGGTCGCCAGCGTCAGCGGCACCGGCGGCGCGTCCATCGACCAGGCCAGGGCGGTGATCAGGAAGAACGCCGGCAGGCCCAGGAGCGCGGCGCCGAGCAGCGACACGCGCAGCGAGACACCGCGCTGGCCCGGGTAGAGCGCCACGGCCAGGGCCACCACCGCCATCACCGACCACAGGCCGAGCTCCAGGAGCAGCGAGGGCGTCAGGTCGGGGCGCAGACCCGTCTTCAGCGTCAGCGCCGCCACCCAGCACAGGGCCAGCACCAGGCCGATGATCAGCCGGCGCCGCCGCTGCGCGCGGGTGGGCGAGGGCTCCGCCGGCGCGACCGCTTCCGGCACCGGCGGCGCGGCGGCCCGCACCGGATCGGGGATGTCGGCCAGCGCCGCCAGGTCGCCGAGGTCAGGCGCCATCGCTGGCTCCCTTGCTCTGTCCGCGCAGCTCGGCGAGCTCCGCGCGCAGCGCCTCGTAGGCGCGGAAGGCGCGCAGCTTCACCGCGGTCGGCGTGGCGCCGAGGATGGCCGCCGCGTCCTGCACGCTCATCCCTTCGTAGCGGATGAGCACGAAGGCCTCGCGCTGCTGCGGGGGCAGGCGGGCCAGCACGCGCTCCACGGTGCGCGCCGCCTGGGCCGCGATGGCCGCCGACTCGGCGTCGGTCGCCGACGGGTCCTCCGGCTCGGCGCCGGGATCGCTGGGCAGGCGCTCGGTCTTGCGCAGGCGCGCGGAGCGGCCGTGGTCGAGGTGCACGTTGCGGGCGATGGCGTAGGCCCAGGGCAGCACCGCGCCGCCGGCGACGAAGGTGGCGCGCGCGCGGTGCATGCGCAGGAAGGTCTCCTGCACCAGGTCGTCGGCGAGCGTCGGCGAGCCGGTCATGCGGGTGAGGAACGCCCGCAGGCGCGGCAAGAGCTCGCCGTGGATGACGGCGAAGGCGCTCGCGTCGCCGCAGGCGTAGCGGTCCATCGCCGCGTTGAGGCCCGGTTCGTCCATGATCGGCGCAGCGGGCGCGACGGTAGCACCGCTGACGGGAGCCGGCCCACGAGTCTCACCCGGCGCTCCCCAGCAGGGCGCCGCGCTCGGCCAGGTCGGCGAGCAGGCGCGCCGCTCCTTCGAGGACGGGCTGGCGCAGGGTCTCGGCGGTGTCCGCGCAGGCGTCGGCCAGGGCGACCTGCAGCGTCTCGCCCTCCAGCGCGCGCTCCACCAGGCGCGCAGCCAGCGGCGACAGCTCGAGCCAGCGCACCTCCCCGGCGATGTCGCGGTAGGCGAAGAGCGCCGTCTCGCGCGCCGGCGGCTCGTCGCGCGCGTCGAGATCGGCAGCGAGCTGGTGCACGGCGTGGCGGTAGCGGATGACGCGCGCCGCCGGGTGGAAGGCCAGACCGCGATCGAGGGCCAGCGGGGCCGGCGGGGCGCCGGGCGCCGCTGCCGGGGTGGTGGCCACGGCCAGCTCCATCAGCTCGTGCTGGGCCAGCTCCCCCATCCACGCCGGAACCGCGGGGTCGGCGGCCCAGCGCGGCACCACCCAGGCCACCAGCTCGAAGGCCACGTCGCGCAGGTAGTGCGAGCGCGGCATCTCGAGGTCGAGCCAGCGCTCCACGTCGGCCTCGAAGCGCTCGCCCAGGCGGGCCGCGGTGCGCGGGACCTCCTGGCGGATGGCGCCGCGCAGCGTGCGTCGCGCCAGCTTGCGATACAGGAGCAGCCGCGCCGGCGGGAGCGCACACAGCGCCTCGATGTCGTCGGCATGCACGCCGTGTGCGCTCAGCCAGGCGCGGCGATCCCCGGCCACCGCGGCCGGCGCGTCCGCGTCCTGGATGAGCTGGTGCACGGCGCCGAGCAGGGCCTCGAAGCGGGCGCGCTCGCGCGGCGCCACGGCGTCGGGGCGCTCACCCATGGCTCGCACCCAGCGCCGGCGCGTCCACGGCGCGCCGTGAGAGCCCGCGGCGGTAGGCGGCCTCCACGCGCGTCGCCTCCTCCAGCAGCGTGTCGAGCGGCGGCACCTGGTGGTCGCGCTCCAGGAGCACCGGCACCGGCCCGGTGCGCTCCACCAGCCACTCGAGGTGTGCGAAGACCGGATCGTCGACGGGCGCGCCGTGGCTGTCGAGGAAGAGGCCATCGTCCTCGGACCACTCGTGCCCGGCGACGTGCACCTGGACGACGCGCGAGAGCGGCAAGCGCTCCAGGAAGCGACGCGCGTCGAAGCCGTAGTTCTTTGCATTGACGACCACGTTGTTCACGTCCAGGACAAGGCGCGCGTCGGCGCGCTCGAGCACCTCGGCGATGAAGTCCGCCTCGTCGAGGGCGGCGGCGCCGGGGATCAGGTAGTGGGTGACGTTCTCCACTGCCACCGCGCGCTCCAGGCGCCCCGAGACCTCGCACAGGCGCTCGGCGGCGTGCACCGCCGAGGCGGTGGTGAGCGGCAGAGGCAGCAGCTCGTGCACCAGCCGTCCGCCGTCGCCCGAGAAGCAGAGGTGATCGCTGTAGAGCGACACGTCCAGGCGCCCGAGGAAGGCGCGCAGCTCGCCGAGGTAAGCCAGGTCGAAGGGATCGCGGCTTCCGAGCGACAGCGTCAGCCCGTGGGCGACGAGCGGGAAGCGCGCGGCCACGCGCTCGAGCGCCGACGGGTAGTACCCACCGCGGCGCATGTAGTTCTCCGGCGAGACCTCGAAGAACGAAAGGGGTGCCAGGGCCCCGGCGTCGCCCTCCATGCGCTCCAGGACGTCCTCGAGGAAGTCCCAGCGCAGTCCGAGCCCGACGCCGACGGTGCCCACCCTGCACCCCTTCTACTGCCGTGCGCTGCGCGACCCGTGCGGGCCGCGCCAGCAGCTCAGCCGCAGGTGCCCTCGCCGCAGCTGCCGGCGGCGCCCTTCTTCTTGGTGGCGGCGGCCTTCTTGGCGGGTGCCTTCTTGACGACCGGCGGCGGCGGTCGCGCCGCGGCGGTGGAGCCTGCGCTCGCCGAGGCGGCGGCCGCGGCGTCGGCCGGCGCCGCAGCGGCGTTGCCGTCGGCGGCGGCCGCATCGCCGGCGGTGCCCTCGGTGGTGGCGGGCGTGGCGGCCTCGGGCGCGGCGGCCCCGGCCGGCGCCGCAGCGGGGACCTCGGGCGCGTTGACCGGCGTGTCGGATCCGCCGCAACCCGTGAGGAGCACCGCACCCGTGCCCAGCACCGCCAACGTCTCGTAGATCTGCTTCATCTGGAACATCGCTCGACTCCTCCGCTTTCGTTCGCTTCCCCGACACTACGCCTCGGCGCCAGCTCGGTTTCATTCGAGACCACCGAGGTTATCCCATCTCGCTCACTTCGCCCCGGCGCTCGAAGCGGATGCAGCAGCGGCGGCCGCGCTGGCCGCCGGGGCCCCGCTGGCGCCCGGCGCGGCAGCGGACGAGCCCGCCGGCATGGTTCCCGGACGCGCCATGACCTCCACGGACACCAGCGCCTCTTTGGCCACCTTGGGCGCGAGCAGCTCCAGGCCCTTCTCGGCCAGGACGCCGAACCCCTTGCGCGGGCGGACGTCGTGCTCGGCCAGGCCAACGGCGAACGGCTTCACCGTGCGCACGCTGACCGCGGTCGGCTCGTCGCCGGCGTAGGTGAACGTCGCCTCGAGCTCCGCGGTCTTCTCCGTCTTGCGCCCGTGCAGGAGGAAGTCGCCGACGGCCTTGAAGGTCACCTTGCGGGTCGGCCCGGTCATCTTCGAGACGTCGTTCTGGGACGCGCCCTCGATCCTCCGGATGGCGAACTCGACGCGGCCGTTGTTCTTGCGCGCGTCCTCGGGCGCGTCCGGACCGATCTCCAGCCACTGGCGCGCGTGCTCGTTCTGGGTGTCGTTCTTCACCTCCTTGCCGAACTCCTTCGTCTTGTCGTCCTGCACCTGCTGGTAGAGCTCGATGCCCGAGATGTCGGCGGCGAGGAAGCCGGTGGTCTTGGAGATGTCGCTGGGGTCGACCTGGATCTGCCCCTCGGTGGCGCCCACGACGCGGCCACGGATCTTCTCCACCGGCGCCTCCATCATGAAGTCGAGCTTGCTCGAGGCCTTGTCGATGACCATCGGGCGCGCCGAGGCCGCCGCCGGCTTGCTCGGCGCCAGCGCCGTCGCCGTGGGGGCAAGCCCGGCATCGGATGCGCCGCCCTCGCAGGCGGACAGCAACGGCATCGACAGCGCCAGCAACGAGGGCAGCGCGTAACGAACGAGGTCCATCGGGTATCGGTCGACGGCGCGAGCCGTCGCTCCTTGCGGTGCGCCCGCGGGCGCGAGGTACTGCGAAGGCCGCCAGAATGGGGGCGCGGCCCGGATGGCGAAGCCCATGATGCCGAGGCGCGGCCCCGAGCGCCATACGGCCGGCGGGGGGAGTTGGTTCCGCGGGATTCGACCCCGGGGGCGCGTCGCCTCAGCGCTCGGGGTAGGGCGTGCCGTCCCGGTGGACGTAGCCCTCCGGGCGCGCCTGGAGATCGATGTCCGGGTAGTGGCAGACGTCCTCCTCGCGACTGGAGCCGACCTCCAGCACCACCGCGTCGCGATCGCTGCGATTGACGAGGTGGTGGCCGTTCTGCGCGCCCGCCGGGAAGGCCGCGCAGTCGCCCGGGACGAGGCGCGTCTCGGCCCCGTCCTCGACGAGCGTCACCTCGCCCTCCACGACCCAGACCAGCTCGTCCTCCTTCGTGTGCCAGTGGCGCTGGCTCGACCAGGCGCCCGGCGGCAAGCGGAGCAGGTTGACCCCGAAGTCGCCGAGCCCGCCCGCCTTGCCCAGGCGCGTGCGCTCGCGCCCCCGGCACGCGGCCGCAAACGGCTCGGGATAACCGGCACCTTTCGAGACCTCGGCCGTGGAGCGATCGATCTTCGGCATGGCGGGCAGCCTACGCTGCTTTTCTGCGCAGGATTCCGAGCGCCGACGGGTCTGGACAGCGGTCGGGCCGAGGGTCGTCGACGCCAGCGCCACGCCGGGCGCCGGCGGCCGCTCAGAACGCCAGCGACGCCGTTCCGCCCACCCCGACGCCGCCGGAGGCAGAGCGTCGCGCCTGATAGCCGCCCCGCACCGCCACGCCGAACCCACCCCCGATGGCCACCGAGGCCTCGGCCAGCAAGCGCACGCCGAAGACGTCGGCGTGCGGCATGTCCGTGGCCTCGATGATCGGGGCGATGGTGACGCGCTCCGTCGCGGCAATGTCCATGCGGCTGTAGATGCGCGTCCCGAAGTAAGTCCCCTCGGCAACGCCGATGGTCTGCGCGCCGAGCGTGAGACGCGAGCCGTAGGGGTCGCCGATGAGCAAGGCCGCGCCGGTGCCCACCGAGAACCCGACCTCGGTGACGCTGGTGAGCACCTCCGCCTCCAGGTGCCAGGTGTCGGCGAGCCGGAAGCGCAAGCTCGGTGCGGCATAGTTGAGGCCGACGTCGTATCGATCCTCGTCGTACTCCTCGAGCTGTACCAACGACGTTCCGCGCACCACCCCGCCGCGCAGGCTGAACTCGGCCACCGTGCGCAGGAAGCGGTAGGTGTAAGCGGCCTCGACCTTCCAGTACTGATCGTTGATTCGCACGGGGACCTTGCTCTGCCCGGGCTGGCAGCCAGCCCCGCCCGCGGCGCAGGGGATGGCGCCCTTGCCAGAGGTCTCTCCGAAGCTCACCAGGTCCATGCCGACCGTGGCCACCGAGCGACGGCCGCCGAGGCGCTCGAGCTGAGCGCGCTCGCGCGCATCCATGTCGTCCTCGAGGACCTGCACCGGCTGCATCTCCGCCCGCGAGGCGAAGGCGCTGCTGCGCGAGCCGTCGATGTGCTCGAGCTCGATGGTGTAGGCGAGCGCGGGCGGGACCACCTCCTCGGCGGGGATGACGGCCAGGTAGCCTCCCGCGGGCGCGCGCGCGAATTGCACGGCGCGCGTGGCGCCGCTGGCACTGCGGTAGACGACGCTGGCGCCGCGGAGGAGCTGAGGGTGTTCGACCTCGGCACGGATCTTCAGCGGCTCGTGCGGGCGGGCGACCGAGAACGGAGCGTGATGCAGACGCGGCGCGGAAGCCCCGGCGGAGGCGGCCGCCGTCGTGGCAGCACCGCTCGCTGGCCCGGACGCCGTGGCATCCGGTGCCGTGGAGGCGGCGGGCGGGGCGTCCGGCGCACCGCTGCTGGCCGGCTGCGCCGACAGCGTCGAGGCGGCGTCAATGATCGCAGCCAGAACGGCGACGTCCGAGGTCCGATGCGCAACAGTGTCGCTCACCATTCGTACCCCACCCCGAGCCCGGCGCCGGGCCCCGCATGGTTGATGGTCCGCCCCTGGAACGAGCCGCGCGCGGCGACCACGAGCTGGGGCACGATGCGAAAGCCCAGCTGGGCGATGCCGCGGGCGCCGACCTCCCCGTCGCCTTGCGCGATGCCCGGGCCGAGGTCGTCCTCGCTGGGCCCGGCGCCTGCCGGCTGATTGGTCACCTCGCTGCGCAGGACGATGGGGAAGCGCCGGAAGGTGTTGAGCTCGAGCTGGGCGAAGCTGCGCAGGCCGACTCCACCGAGCAGCTCGCCCCCGAGCACCAGGTTGGTCTCCAGATCGCTGCCGATGCGCACCTGCAGCTGCCCGCCGCCGGACACGCCGTCGTCGAGCAGCCCGACGACGGCCCGCGCCACGAACGCGAACGACGCCACCACGCCGAGCTCGGTCTCCAGGTAGCCGTAGGTGAGGCCGACCTTGCGACCGTCGAGGCCCCGCTGGTCGAGCTCCTCGAGCGTCCCGCCGACGCCGCGGTACACGCCGAAGCCGGTGCGCAGCGCGCGCACCCCGACGTCACCGAATCGCTGGCCGAAGTAGCCCTCCGTCTGCCAGGCGACGTCGTTGCCCTCGAGCCGGTTGTAGCTGGCGTAGTCGGTGAGCACGAAGACGCTGGAGCGACGGTTCTCGGGGGCGCGCGGCCGCGGCGGCGGACGCACCGAGACGGTGGTAGGCGCGTCGGGGGTGCCGAGCACGGGCGTGGCGGCGCCGCTGGCGTCGGTGCCCTCGATGAAGATCTCCACCTCCGTGCCGGTGACCTTGGCGGCGGGCACGTGGGCGGCGAAGTAGCCGGCGCCCACGGCGGTCATCGGGGTGGAGGCGAACGTCCCCTCGCCCGGTCGTCGCGCGTGGAGCACGGCGCCGGACGCGTCGGCGAGCTCCACCGCCAGGCGCAACGGCTCGTTGGCGCGCACCTCGTCGGGTGGAACGAAGCCGCGGAGCCTGGGTCGAGGCGGTCCGGTGCCTGCGGTCGGGTCGCCGTCGCCGCGCCTGGCGCCGGCGTAGATGGCCCGCAGCGCCTGCGCCTCCTCGTAGAGCACCGGCGCGAAGCGGCTCCGCGGCCGGGTGCGCGTGTACTCCTCGTAGGAGCGGATGCGCACGGAGAGCGTGGCGCCGCGGAGCCCGTCGAACATCACCGCCAGCGCGGCCGCCTCGGGATCGGAGGCCGGGGCGGCACCTCCGGCCTTCGCTGGTCCTTCGGAGGGCGGGGGTGGCGCGAGCACCACCGGCGCACGCCCGGGCGCTGCGGGCGCGGGCGCTGCGGGCGCGGGCGCCGGACCGCCTGCGCCGCGCACCACGATCACGTCGCCAGCCGCAGGATCGCGGGAGAGCCCGTCGACAGGTGTGGCAATGGCGATGGTGGGGCGCACCTGGCCGATGACCAGCGTCCCGATCTTGAAGCGATCGGCGATCCGCTTGCCGGTCACCGGGTGGCGCAGCGTCAGCGGTCGCCAGATCTCGACCTCCTGGCCTTCGCGGATGCCTTGCTCGGCGCCGAGGTCGAGGACCAGGTCGCCGGAGTCGATGGTCACCACCACGCCGGTGATGTCGGCCGCCGCTGCACGCGTCGTGCACGCTGCGGCCACGAGCAGCGCCGCCGCGAGCGCTCGTGGGTTTCCTGCTCCTGCCCGCATGGCGCGCGGATGTCGATGCACGCCGGCGACCAATGCAAGGTCGTGCCCAGGGCAGCTGCCGCGCGACGAGGCCGGCGAACTGCCGGCGAGTGACGAAGATCTCTACAGCGCGCGCGCGGTCCGCTTCGCACCGAGGCTGCGCGCACGCGTCCCCACTTCGCATCTGCGCGCAATCCGCTTCGCCGCGGCGGATCCTCGACACCTTCGCCGAGTGCGAGCCGTCCGAGTGGTGCGACCGCGCCCGACCGCCCGCGCAGTCGGCGGCGTCCGGTGCTGAAGCCGGTGGACCGCCACCGTCACCTGGCAGACGGGGAGCCCGCCGTTCCCATCCCTACCGAGCTCCTATCGCCCGTGTGACGACCTGCCAAAGTCACCACCCATTCTCCGGCGCCCCGCCCCACGCGCCGCTTGCTCACAAGCGCGCACAGCCGACCCGCTCATTCGAGACCGCAACGGCCAGGTGCGACGAAGTGGGTGAGCGGTGACGCCGCTGGGACGTTTAATTGCCGTCTGACCGGGTGGTGTCCTGGCCGGTCATGGTGACCCCGAAACGTGCCCACTCCCAGTTCGCCCGAATCGCATGGATGGCAGCGCTCATCGTCGCGCCGCTGGCGGCGTCGACCAGCTGCGGAGACGACGAGGACAACGACAACGACGGGACCTGCGAAGGGGACGAGGCCTGCGGCGGCGGCCAGGTCTGTCGCGAAGGCCGGGATGGCAAGAAGGCGTGCTTCTGCTCGCCCGAGACCCGTGCCGGCTGCGGGCCCGGGCTCGAGTGCGCCGAGACGCCGGACGGCGACCCAGGCTGCTACTGCTCGCCCGAGTACGACACCGGGTGTGCGAGCCCGGACGTCGTTTGCGAGACTGTCGTCGGCGGCACCCCGGCGTGCTTCCCACCGGTGACGCTCACCGGCAAGGTGTTCGACCTGGCCAGCAAGGCAGCCATCGGCGGCGCGCACGTGCTGGCGCGCGACGCGAACTTCTCGGCCGCTTCCGGCATCGCCGTCACCGATCCCGACGGCAGCTACACGCTGAAGGTGCCGGTCCCGCGCAACAAGGATGGCTCGCTCACCACGCACCAGGTCTCGCTGCGATCGGACGCCGCCGACTATCAGACCTTCCCGACCGCGCCGCGCATCGCGCTGCCGATCGAGATGTCGGAGGCCGCCGGCGATCCGCCGAACGTCGAGTCGACGGCCACGGACATCGGCATGCTGGAGCTGGCGAGCACCGAAGGCCTGGGCGCCATCTCGGGCAAGGTGCTGGCGGACCGTCCCGCGGGCACGCTGGTCGTCGCCGGCGGCGCCATCGACGCGGGCGGAGGCGCCAGCGGTGTGGCGGACATCGACGGCACGTACACCGTCTTCAACGTCGCCGCCGGCAGCGGCGTGTCGGTGCGCGGCTACAAACAGTACCTGCAGCTCGCCGGCACCAGCGCCGACGTCACCGCCGGCGCCACCACCGAGGGCGTCGACCTCGCCGCCACGGGACAGGCCACCTCCGCGATCTCCGGCAAGATCGAGATCGTCAACCCCGGCGACGGGCAGGACACCAGCGTGATCCTGGTCGTGGACGAGACGTTCGTGCCCAACGCGGCGCGGGGCGAGGCACCGCCCGGGCTGCGGGTCTGGCCGATCAGCGGCGACTTCGCGTTCGAAGGCGTGCCGGACGGCAACTACGTGGTGCTGGCCGCGCTCGAGAACGACTTCCTGGTGCGCGATCCGGACACCGCCATCGGTGGAACGGACATCGTGCACATCGTCGTCTCCGAGGGGGCCCAGACGCTCGACCAGAGCTTCAAGGTCACCGGCGCGCTCGACGTGGTCTCGCCCGACAACGAGGCAATCGTCAGCGGCACGCCGGAGCTCGTCTGGAGCGACGACTCCGGCGAGGATCACTACGAGGTGCGCGTGTACGACGCGTTCGGCACCCTGGTCTGGGAGAAGCTCGACGTGCCCGGCGTCAGCGGCGACAAGACGGTCAGTGTGACCTACGAGGGGCCCGCTCTCGACGCCGGCATGCTCTACCAGTTCCGCGCCACCTCGATCAAACAGGGCGGCACGCCCCTGGCGATCACCGAGGACCTGCGCGGAGTCTTCCTCTACGAGTGAGGACCTGGCGAGGAACGACGCCGCCGCATATCGCGCTCACGGGCGAATGAGCGCCGGCGTCGTCTTCGCCGCACCTATGGCAAGGGTCCACTCTCCGTCCCAGCCGCCGCGCCGCCTGCGCTGCGACCCCCCTACGATCCCTGGGCGCGCCACGCGCGATTCGAACGCGCGACCTTCGGCTTCGGAGGCCGGAGGCGAATGGAGCGAAGACGCGAGGTTGGAGGCGCTGTGGGGACCGGCTGGGGACCATGGCCGAGAGGTACCTGCGGGCGCTGGCCATCCGGTCGAGGTTTGCCCACACGCATGGTCGGGAGCTGGCCGAGACCGTGCTGCTCGAGCGCCGCCCGACGGGCGGCCGATGGCCAACACCGTGAGGGCGCAGCAGCACGCGGAGGATGTCGGCGCCCATCGCGAGCGGGTCCGGCGGCTCCTCGTGAGGTACACTCTTCGGACCCCATGGCCACTATCTTCGATCGCATCACCTCGGACGGCGGATTGATGAACGGGCAGCCCTGCATCCGAGGCATGCGTTTGACGGTGCGGCGCGTGCTGGAAGCGCTCGCCACCTATCCAGATCGCCACGAGCTTCACCGGGAATACCCCGAGCTCGAAGATGAGGATATCCGTCAGGCCCTCGCATACGCCGCAGCGGCCATGGATGACCGAGTGATCGAGCTGTCCAAGGCTGGATGAAACTGGTTCTCGACCAAGGCTTGCCCCGTTCGGCCGTGGCCCTGCTGCAAGCGGCTGGCTTCGATGCCACGCACGTTGGGGACCTCGGCATGGCGAGGGCTGACGACAGGGCAATCCTCGATTGGGCCCGCGCTTCCAACCGCGTCGTCGTCACGCTCGATGCTGACTTCCACGCGCTCCTCGCACTCTCGGGTGCCACAGCGCCGTCCGTGGTCCGGCTTCGGGCGGAGGGCCTTCGAGCCGCAGAGGCCGCAGCGGTGATCGAGGCGACGATTCGAAGCTGCGGCGAGGACCTGGCGGCTGGCGCCGTCATCAGTACCGATGGGCAGCGAGCGCGCGTCCGTCGACTGCCCATCGGTTGACGGCGGAGGTATCCGCGAACTGACCCGTGATACGCGGCGATCTGCGTACCGCGTACCTCGCGTGGCTCCTCGCGACGCAGAGCGTCGATGTCGATGGCGACTCGATGGAGCCGCCCGTCCCGAGCGGGCTCCTCGAGCTTCCCGCGTCGCTCGAGACCCTCGTCGACTTCCTCCGGATCGACCAGCCCCTGCTCGACGGGCAGATGGTGGCGGCGCGCCGTCGAGGATCTGGCGCTCGCCGTCGGCGTCGAGCTGCGGCGCGCGTTCTGGAAGGTGTCCAAGGCGCTGGCAACCGGCGAGAGACGCACCGTGCGCCGGCTCCGTGCCACCGCCGAGTAGCATCGCGGGCATCGCGAGCGCGCGCTCGGGCAGCGAAGGCAATGGAAACCGCCTTCCCCTCACCCCTCCTGGCAACGGCCCCCCCCTCGCGCCGGCGCTGGCAGGGTACACGAGGCCCTGCCGGTGGCCGGCCGGCGCCGCCCCCCGAGGTGCGATTCTTGACGCCTGAGCGCGCGCCGGACCGATGAACACGCATGAGCACGCAGCAGCAGCAGCAGCGGCGGGACGGTGAGCTGACGGCAGAGGAACAGGGCGCGGCAACGGCGGGCGCGGCGGACGACATCGCGCAGTACGCGCGGGTCGTCGCGGCGCTGGAGGAGCCTTTCGCAAACGAGTCCAAGGTGTTGACCGCCCTCGGATTGACGCGAGCGCGCCTCCTGGATCTGGAGGAGCGCTGGTCGGCGAAGCTCACCGCCGCCGGGGGAAGCAGCGAGCTCTTGCGCTCGTTCCGTTCGGCCTACGCGGCCGCCGTGCGCTCCCGGGCGGCGATGGGTGCGGGGTCTGGCGCGGATAGGCGCAAGACGGTCGGCGACGAGGATACCGTCGACTTGCACGGCCAGGCGCCGGCGGAGGTCTTCCCGTTCGAGCCGGTCCTTGGCGCGGACAAGGAGCATGGCCCATGGCGTTGAACGCACGCCTCCTGGCCGGCGCGGCACTCGATGACGTCACGCTCGTCCGCCTCGGCTTTGTTGATGCCGTCTCCGAGCTCGCCGGCGGGCAGAGCATCAGCGCCGGCTCGGTATCGACGTCCACGGGGCCGTACAACGTGACCGCCAAGACGGTGACCATCAACGCCTCGGAGACCATGGGGCTCGTGGCCGGGGACGTCCGCCGAGACGGCAGCACCAACCACTTCATCGACACCGGTGGTCTGTGGGTGATGGCCAAGAGCATCGTGCAGATGATCGCCGGCAAGATCCTGGCCCAAGGCAACGGTGAGGTGCGTCTCGTGTCCGGTGGCTCCTCGATCACCCTCACGCCCGGGGGGATTCAGATCCAGAGCGGCGGCCCGGTCGTGGTCAACGGTTCGGTCATCAAGCTCAACTGAAGCGCCCAATGAAGCTCGCCAAGATCACACTCGAGAACATCCTCGGCTGCCCAGACGGGACGTACAGCTTCGCCGATGAGACCGGCGAGCCCTTCGACGTCGTGGCCGTCACCGGGCCTGGCGGCACGGGCAAGACTGCGCTGCTCGAGGCCATCTGCGCGAACAAGGAGCACGTGGGTGGCTACGGGCCGGCCCCGGGCCCAGAACGACTGTTGCGCCGCGGTAGCACCACCGGCCGAATCGCGAGCTCTTGGGTGCTGACCGACCAGGAGCGACGCTTCGCGGGCGCCCCGTCCGTGCGATGCGATGTGGAGCTGCGTATCGACGGCGACACGAGCCGCATCGCCGACGGCACCGCCGACCTGCGCCGCCTGTTCGAGCAGTTCCACCGCTCGGAAGGCCTGGGCAAGTTCGAGTACTTCCCCGCCAACCGCGACCTGCACGACATGGGCGGCGGCGGGCCGCCCCAGCCACCGCTGCCGCTGGCGCTCGAAGCTGCATCGAGGATGGGCAAACACCCCGGAAAGTACGATGCGGTGCCCGGGACCCTCCAGGAGGCGGCGATGCGTGCGGCAACGGACGTGCTGACAGAGCTGCGCGACAACGGGGTGGTGCTCGGCGCCCCTTCGAGGGATAGCCTCGAGCCATATCGGTCGGCGCTGCACCAGCTCACCGATACCATTCGCATCGACGGATTGGTTCCGAGTGGAGCTGGTAGCACGCTGCGCTTCGCGCGCCAGGGCGGCTATCACGTCGATCTCAACGAGCTTTCGGCGTCGGAACGCCAGGCGCTGCTCTTCGCCACGACGTTCGTGCGACTCCGGCTCGACAATTCGGTAGTCCTGATTGACGAGCCCGAGCTGCACGTTCATCCCGTAGAGCAGGCGGAGGCGCTGCGTCGCCTCGGCGGGCTGGGCAAGAACAATCAGATCATCGTCGCCACCTCCTCGGCCGGCATTCTGCGCGACTTGCAGAGCCGACAGATCCGTGTCCTCGGAGCGAGCCGATGAGCCGCCCCGCAGCTCGTGTCGGTGACCCACACATCTGCCCGTCCGTGGACCCGGCGCCCCACGTCGGCGGTCCCGTGCAGCCCCGCGGCTTTCCGCGGGTCCAGATCGAGGCGAAACCAGCAGCTCGCGCAGGAGACCTGGCGTCCTGCATGACTTCGCGCCGCGACGCCATCCTCGAAGGCTCGGGCACGGTCCTCATCGGCGGCAGGCCCGCCGCTCGCCTCCACGAGAAGACCGGCCACGGGGGCCGCGTGATGGGAGGGGCGTGGACCGTGCGCATCGGTGGTCCCACTGTCTCGCCTCCCGGCCTTGCCGAGCTCGTCGAGAAGCTCGAAGAGATGGACCGCCTGCGCGAGGACATCGAGCGGCGCGAGAAGCGCATCAAGGACATCAACGAGACAGAACGGCGCATCGTCGACCCTACGCCGGAGGAAAAGTTGAAAGACGACTTCTTCAAGATCTTCGACCTCAAGGACGACGAAGTCGGAGCGCCCTCAGGTACGAGTGGGCAGGCAGAGCGGCAAGGAATCGAGGATGCACTGCGACGGCTGAGGGCCGAAAGGGAGAGGCTCAAGCTGGAGAACACCGTGGAGGGCAGGAAGCTCAAGAAGCTCGAGCAAGAGGTGCAAGAGCAGGCGGACGCGCCATTTCCGGTGCCGCCCAAGCCACCAAAGAATCGACCCTCCGTATGACTGACGCCGCCGCCTGCTCGCCGCGATCACGGAGATGCGGCGATGCGGCAACGACTCTGACACAGGGGGCAAACGGCTACGGCTCGCCCGTGGTTCGAAACCCGACTTCAGCGCGCCACGCGCGATTCGAACGCGCGACCTTCGGCTTCGGAGGCCGACACTCTATCCAGCTGAGCTAGTGGCGCTTGGCGAGGCCGCCCGAGGCGACCCCGGCCGCATGCGTCGCATGGAAGGCGTAGTCTGGCAAGGTCCTACGGCCTGCGCCGGGTGGGCGGGCGCGTCGCCGAGGCCGCCCGGGCGCCACCGGCTGCGCGCCGCCCAGGCTCTCCCAGGCCATGCGTGGCATCGCCCGCCGCATCCAGGCCGGTTCGAGCGGAGCGCCGCCGAGCCAGCGGCGGAAGGACTCGTGGCTCTGCCCGAGCAGGACCACGTCGAACGTCAGCGGCGGCCAGTTGGGCAGCTCGCCCCTCGCCACGAACGTGCCGAGGGCCGCGGCGATGGGCCCGAGCAGCTCGGCCTTGCGCGCGGTCAGGGCGCGGGCCGTGTCCGCGCGCAGCTCCAGCGCCAGCGCCTGGTACATGAAGCGCGCCTCGTCACGGTGCGCGAAGACCCACTCCAGGTGACCGAGCACCAGCCGTTCCACCGCGCCCCGTGCGGTGCGGGCGGCGGTGACACGCGCGGCGATGGCCCCCAGCAATCGCTCGAAGGTGCGCTGCAGGAGGGCCAGCACCAGCTCGGGCAACCCCTTGAACTGGTGGTAGACGCTCGAGGGGCTGGCCCCGGCCTCGCGACGCACCTGCTCGATGCCGGTGGCCATGATACCGTCGCGCGCGAAGCAGCGCAGCGCCGCGTCGAGCAGCGCATCGCGGCGCTCCTTTCCATCGCGTCGCAGCGGAGCCACGGCGAACGGTAGGCGCCCTGCCGGGCCCCACCAACTTGGAATATCATTCCACTTCATCGGCGACACCGCTACCTTTAGCGCGCCACCCGCGGAAGGCGACGCGCTGCAGCGCTCAGGCCCAGGCCCAGTCCTTGTACTGCGCGCGCAGGTCGGTCTTCTTCATCTTGCCGGTCGAGGTCCTCGGGATGGACTCGGCGAAGACGAACGCGTCCGGCAGCCAGAACTTGGCGAACTTGTCGGCCACGAAGGTGCGCAGCTCGTCGGGGCTGGCCTGCTGCCCCTGGCGAAGCACCACCACCGCCAGGGGCCGCTCGCTCCACTTGGGGTGCGGCACGCCGATGACCGCCACCTCCTGCACCGCCGGGTGGGCCATGAGCGCGCTCTCCAGCTGCTGCGAGGCGATCCACTCGCCGCCGGACTTGATGAGGTCGGCGACGCGATCGGTGAGGGCCACGAAGCCGTGGGGGCAGACGGTGGCCACGTCGCCGGTGCGGAAGAAACCGTCGTCCGTCCAGCGCTCCGGCGTGGCGCCGTCGGCGTAGCGCGCCGCCACCCAGGGCGCGCGCACCTGCAGCTCGCCGGACGTCCTGGCATCGCCGGGGACCTCTCCGGCCTCGTTGCGCACCCGCACCTCGACCAGCGGCGGGGGCACGCCCTGGCGGGCACGCAGCTGGTAGGTGAAGTCGTCGGGCTTGCCGGCGAGCTCGGGCGGCACGCGCGAGACCAGCCCGACCGGCGAGGTCTCGGTCATTCCCCAGGCGTGGATGAGGCGCAGGCCGAGGCGGTCGAAGTCGCGGATGAGCTGCTCGGCGCCGCCGCCGCCGACCACCATGCGCACGCCGGACGCCAGCTTGCGCGGCTGCTTCTCCAGCGCATCGCGGATGCCGAGCCAGATGGTGGGGACGCCGGCGGCGATGGTCACCTGCTCGCCCTCCATCAGCTCGAGCAGGCTGGTGGGGTCGAGGTGCGGGCCGGGGAAGACGAGCTTGGCGCCGACCATGGCCGCGGCGTACGGCAGGCCCCAGGCGTTGACGTGGAACATGGGCACCACTGGCAGCAGCGTGTCGTCGCGCGAGACATCGAGCGAGTCGGGCAAGGCGGTGACCAGCGTGTGCAGCAGCGTCGAGCGGTGCGTGTAGATCACGCCCTTGGGCCGGCCGGTGGTGCCGCTGGTGTAGCAGGAGCCGAGCGCGTCGTTCTCGTCGAGGGTCGGCAAGGGCGTGGCGTCGTCGGCGCCGGCGAGGAAGGCCTCGTAGTCGAGCATCGGCGCGGCAGGCGGCTTGCTGGCCCCGACGACGATCACCTGGCGCACGCCGCTGGCCCTGGGCGCGACCTTCTCCCAGAGCGGCAGCAGCACCTCGTCGACGAGCACCAGCACGTCGCCGGCGTCGCTGGCGATGTAGGCGATCTCGTCCGGGTGCAGGCGCAGATTGAGGGTGTGCAGGACGGCGCCGGCGAGCGGGATGCCGAAGTAGGCCTCCAGGTGCTCGGCGTGGTTCCACATCAGCGTGCCCACCCGGTCGCCCTTCTTCACCCCCGCGGCGACGAGGGCGCGGGCCAGCCGGCGCGCCCGTTCGGCCACCTTGCCGTACGTGGTCCGATGCAGGGAACGGTCCGGTCGGCGAGAGACGACCTCCACGTGGCCGAGGCGCCCCGCGGCGCGCTCCACGATCCGCTCCAGGGTCAGCGGTACGGACATCATCGTCGCCTCGCTCATCTCGGCCTCCTGCGGGCGAGGGTAGCCGGTTCGCGACGGCCACGGGCGGCGCCGCAAAGTTGGCCAGAACGGCTCGCCTCCGGCATCCCGGGGGTATGAGACTGTGGCATGGGCAGCGCGCCGCGTGGGCGTGCTCGATCGGCTTGCTCGTCGCTGTGACCGGCTGTCACGGCAAGAAGGACGACGCCAAGCCGGAGGGCATCGTCGCGCTGTCGGCGGGCGCCGCGCAGGAGCCGAAGTTATCGCCGGAGATGGAGCCCAAGGCCGGAGGGCCCAAGCTCGGTGCAGTCATGATGGCCGCGCCGATCTTCGACAAGCCCGACCGCCGCTCCAACAAGCTCGGCTACCTGCGCGCCGGCGGCACCGTGGTGCGCGGCGAAAAGCCGGTGATGCTCGACGACTGCGCGGGCGGCTGGTTCCGGGTGCTGCCGGCGGGATACGTGTGCGCCTCGGACGAGGCCACCACCAAGCTCGACCACCCCATCCTGCGCGCGCTCACCCGGCGCCCCGATCTCTCCAAGCCGATGCCCTACCCGTACGCGTTCGTGCGGGCCATCGCCCCGAACTACTTCCGCCCGCCGACCAAGGACGAGCAGCTGCAGTACGAGATGAGCCTCAAGGGTCACCTCAAGAGCTACGCCCGCTTCCAGAAGAAGTGGGACGCCATCACCGTCGGCGCCAACGACGTGCCCCTGGACGAGCTCGGCAATGCCAGCGGGGTGCCGCCCGAGGAGCCGCCGGAGCTGGACTACAACGCCATCTACGGAGGCGATGGCAGCGACGAGATCCCCTGGTTCTTCCAAGGAAAACGGCAGATCCCGAACATCGCCAACTTCAAGGTGCCCGACTTCGCGGTCATCACCAATCGCATCGCCCGCAAGGCGGGGCTGGCGCTGATCGGCACCTTCGTCGGCGACAACGGACGTCGCTTCGCGCTGACCACCGACGCGCGCCTGGTGCCGACCTCCAAGCTCAAGCCGGCGCGTGGCTCCACCTTCCATGGCGTGGACATGACCAAGGGCTGGGAGCTGCCGGTGGGCTTCGTGCGAGCGAAGGGCGCCAGCCGCTGGGACGTCTCCGACAAGGGCATCCAGCGCATCACCGACCTGGAGCGACACAGCGTCGTGCAGCTCACCGGCCGCGCCACCAAGATCGGCGACCAGCGCTTCGTGCAGTCCAAGGACGGCGCCTGGATCGACGACGACGACATCGCCGTGGCCCCCAAGACCAGCGAGCTGCCCTTCTTCGCCAAGGGCAAGCGCAAGTGGATCGACGTGACCGTCATCGGCCAGACGATGGTCCTCTACGAGGGGCGGACGCCGGTCTACGCCACCATGGTGGCCACCGGGCGCGACGGCCTGGGCGACCCGAAGAAGACGTTCTCCACCGTGCGCGGCACCTTCAAGATCCGCGACAAGCACGTGACCACGACGATGGACGCGCACGAGGTCGACAACAAGTTCGAGCTCCGCGACGTGCCCTGGGTGCAGTACTTCGAGCACGGCTACGCGCTGCACGCCGCGCCGTGGCACGACGACTTCGGCAAGCCGCGCAGCCATGGCTGCATCAACCTCTCGCCCATCGACGCGCGCCGCGTCTTCATGTGGACCGACCCGCCGCTGCCCATCGACTGGCATGGCGTCAACGCCGCCGAGCCGACCGGCGAGGGCACCATCGTCCACATCCATCCCTGAGGCGGGGCTGGCCCACCCCTTGCTGAGGGGTGCGAGATGACCGGCATGACCGTTCGACGCCTGGCCTGGCTGGTCGCGCTGTTCGCCGGGTGCGCGCTCCCCGACTACACCAAGGTCGACGCCAACGGCGGGCCGGTGGACGGCTCCGACGGTCCCGGCAGCGGCTCCGGCGGCACCAACCCCCAGGCCAGCGAGTGCTGCGGTGGCGACGCCTGCACCGACTCGGCGGTGCTCGACTGCGTGTGCGCCACCGACAGCTTCTGCTGCGAGCAGGGCTGGGACGCCTCGTGCGCGGCGGAGATCGAGGAGTTCGGCTGCGGGAGCTGCGACGGCCAGGCGGCCGACCCGGACCCGGGAAACCAGCCCCCGGAGAGCTGCGGCGAGGTGACGAGCTGCGACGACAGCGCGCCGGTGTGCGCGGAGGGCCAGTGCGTGCAGTGCGCCGACGACAACGACTGCGCCGAGAACTTCCCCGACTTCCCGGTGTGCATCGAGAGCGAATGTGGCGAGTGCAGCCAGGACGAGGACTGCGCGGCGCTCTACTCCGGCGACTACCCCTACTGCATCGGCGGCCTGTGCGCCGAGTGCATGGAGGACGCCGACTGCGCCGCCGGGACGTGCATCGACGCCGTCTGCGAGTAGCAACCAGCACCGCCAACCTCAGGTTGTCGGTGGGCGCGGGGAGTTGCGCCGGGACCGCGCACGCGCGACGGGCCGCTACCCACCGAGGCGGTAGCGCACGGCGGGCAGGTCGACGGCGCTGGTGTCGACCATGAGCACGTCGCCCGCGCGCAGCGCGTCGGCGGCGGCGGCGGGGTGGAAGGCCGCCTCCCCGGCAGGGCGCCGGCCGACGACACGGCAGGGGGCCGCGCCCTCGAAGGCGTGGACCGTGCTCTCGGCGAAGCGCGTCCCGACGGTGACCTCGGCGGTGACGCGCACCACATCATCGAGGCGATAGGCGGCGTGCACGCCGTCCTCGGTGGCCTGGATGGCGATGAGCGGGGCGGCCACGGCGCTGGTGGAGAACGACTGGTCGAGCTCCAGCGCGCCGCCGACCTTGCCGGCCAGCCGCTGATCGAACATGCGCATCACCACGCGCACATCCGGGTTCATGCGCTTGGCGTCGAGGGCGATCTCCAGGTTGGCCAGGTCGTCGTTGGTGGCGCAGACGATGGCCTTGGCGCGCTCCACCCCGGCCGCCTTGATCAGGTCGTCGCGACGCGCATCGCCGATGTGCACGGGGATGCCCAGCGCCCGCACCTGGTCGACGAAGCCCGCCTTCTCGTCGCGCTCCACGCACACCACGTCTTCGCCGAGGCGGCGCAGCTCGGACAGCACCCGGAAGCCGACGTGACCGAGGCCGCAGAGGACGATGTGCTGATGCATCTGTGAGCTCACGATCTCACCCAGGACCTTCACCCGGCTGGCCGGGTCGATGAGGGAGGAGCCTACCTTGAGCAGCCCCTCGGCAATGAGCACCACGCCGACCAGCGGGCTGATGAAGTAGATGACCCGCGCCAGCGGCGTGGGCGGCAGGGTGTCGAACTCGAAGAAGAGCTGCGCGCACACGCCGTAGAGCGCGGCGGTGAAGTCGGCGGGCGTCTGCCCTGCGCGGCGCTCCTCCCAGCGGATGACGATGGTGGCCAGCACCGCGTAGACGGTGACCCCGAGCAGCCAGGGCCCGAGGCGCCGCGCCACGTACCAGCCGATGGCCAGACGCAGGCGCAGCGCGCGACCGAGGCCGCGGCGTGGAGATGTCGGCGGCTTGTCGCTCGCCGTGTCGGCGACGCGCAATGGGGATGCCTTCCCGCTGTTCCCAGGGCTCCCGGTCAGTCCTCGTCGGCCTCGACCTTGAACCCGCTGTCCTTGATGACCTTGTCCTGCACCTGGGGTGGACAGATCTCCAGGTGGTCGATGGACATGGTGAAGGTGCCCTTGCCCTGGGTCATGCTCTTGAGCTTCGACTCGTACTCCAGCACCTCGGAGAGCGGCACGAAGGCGTTGACCACCGTCTGATCGTCGAGGGTGTCGGTGCCGGCGATGCGCCCGCGGCGACTGTTGATGTCGCCGATGACGTCGCCGGTGGCCGAGCCGGGCGCGGTGACCGAGAGCTTGACGATGGGCTCGAGGATGACGGCGCCGGCCTTGGCCGCACCCTCCTTGAAGGCCTTGCGCCCGGCGACCTGGAAAGCCGCGTCCGAGGAGTCGACGTCGTGGTACTTGCCGTCGTAGAGGCGCACCTTGACGTCGACCACCGGGAACCCGGCCAGGATACCGCGCGCCATGGTCTTGACGATGCCCTTCTCCACCGAGGGGATGAACTGGCGCGGTATCGATCCGCCGACCACGTCGTCCTCGAAGAGGAAGCCACTCCCGCGCTGCAGGGGCTCGACGTCGATGTAGCAGACGCCGAACTGACCGTGCCCGCCGGACTGCTTCTTGTGCTTGCCCTCCACGCCCTGCACCTTCTTGGTGATCGTCTCCTTGTAGGCGATGTGCGGCGGGCCAAGGCGGCAGTCGATGCCGATGCGCCGCTTGATGCGCTCGACCGTGATCTCCAGGTGCAGCGCGCCGAGGCCGGAGACGACCAGCTCGCGCGTGGTCTCGTCGTTGGCCACCGTCAGGCCCGGGTCCTCCTCGGCCAGGCGGTGCAGCGCAGTGGCCACCTTCTCCTCGCTGCCCTTGCCCTCGAACTTCACACCGCGCGAGAAGAGCGACGGCGGCAGCGAGGGCGCGTCGTAGGCGAAGGGGTGCTTGTCGTCGGCCAGCGTGTGCCCGCTCTGCGTCGACTTGAGCTTGGCGATGGCCACGATGTCCCCCGCCACCCCCTCCTCGAGCTGCTTCTGCTCCTTGCCGACCACCGCGTACATCTTGCCGAGTCGTTCGGAGTTGCCGGTGACGGAGTTCGTGTAGCTGGCGTCCGGCTTGAGGGTGCCGGAGAGCACGCGCGTGAACGAGGTGCGCCCGGCGTGCGGATCGATGGACGTCTTGAACACGAAGCCGGCGGCAGGACCGCTGGCGGCGCGATCGGCGGCGGCCGGGCTGACGCCGGGGCGGGTGCTGGGCACGATGCCCTGGAAGGCGCCGCGGGTGGTGGGCGCCGGAACCAGCTCCACGATCCCGTCGAGCAGCGCGGCGATGCCGCTCGGGCGGGTGCCGGAGGTGAAGTAGATGGGCACCACCTTGCTGGCGGCGACCGCGCCGCGCAGGCCGGTGTCGAGCTCCTCCTGGGTCAGGTCGCCCTCGGTGAGGTACTTCTCGGTCAGGTCGTCATCGGTGCCGGCCACGTCGTCGACGAGCCTGCCGCGAGCGGCGTCGAAGGCCTTGGCGACGTTGGCGGGGACCTGGCCGGCGGCGACGGCGTTGGGCGCCTCCGGCTTGCCGACCCAGGCCTTCTTGGTGCGCAGCGCGACCACGCCCTGGTACTCGACGCCCTCGCCGACATGCAGCTCCATCACCGCCACCGGCGCCTTGAGGCGCGCCTTGACCTCGGCGACCACGTCGTCCGGCTTGGCGTTGTCGGCGTCGACCTTGCTGACCACCACCACCACCGGCAGCGACAGCTCGCGCGCCCAGTGGAAGACCCGCTCGGTGATCGGCTGCACCCCGTCCTTGCCGCTTACCACCAGCACACAGGCGTCGACGGCGCCCAGCGCCAGGCGCGTCTCGGCCAGGAAGCTGCCCTCGCCCGGCGTATCGACGATGTTGACCTTCTTGTCCTTCCAGAAGAGGTGCGCCACGCTCGCCTCGAGCGAGGCGGCGTGCTCCTTCTCCTCCGGTGCATCGTCGAGGATGCTCGTCTTGTCGTCGACCTTGCCGAGCTTCGCCGTGGCCTTGGCGATGTAGAGCATGGCCTCGCAGAGCTGCGTCTTGCCGGCGCCCTTGTGACCAATGATGGCAATGTTGCGGATGTCGGCCGCAGCGGTCGGGGTCATGAGATCCGTAGTAGCACCGCCCCGCGGGCCTCAGAAAGGGGCCGCCCTCCGGAAAATCACCCGCGGCGGGGCGCCCGGCGCCTGGACGACCCGCGCCGCGCCGGGTAGACGTCTGGCTCCGCGCGGCCGCCCGTGAAAGTCCTCCGCTACGTCATCCAGCTCGCCCTGGGCATCGGGCTGACGTTCGCCCTGCAGCGCTGGGACAAGCGCCGGAACCTGGACGAAGCGCAGCGCGCCCGCGCCTGGAACACGGCCAGCTGGGGCTCGGCGCTTTACGGCTTCGGGCCGCTCTCCCTGCTGGCCTGGTTCTGGGTCACGCGCCGCGGCTGGCCACGCATCGTCTATGGCGTGGCCAGCACGGTGGCGCTGGGAGCGCTCCTCGCCGGGATCGATGAGCTGCTCCGCAGCGCGCTGGGCATGAAGCGCTGAGGCGCAATTCAGCTGGCAGGCGCCTGCGCCGGGGGCGCGGCGGCCGCGTCGTCGCGCGGCGCAGGCGACGGCGGCTCCGGGCGCATCGGGGCGTCGAGGAACGACCAGCGCGCGCGGCCGGTGAGCTGCATCATCACGAAGAGGCTGAGCACCGCGCCCACGGTGATGGCCAGGCCGGTGAAGCCGGTCCACAGGAAGGTGAGCGAGAAGAGCACCAGATAGAGCAGCTGGGAGATGCCCATCTCGCGCAGCGCGAACGTCCAGCCGGTGAAGAGGCGGGCGTAGGTGACGATCAGCACCACGCTGACCGCAGCGGCGATGGTGAACGCCGGCGCGATGGACAGGTGGTCCACCAGGTACGAAAAGAGCAGGTGGAAGGCGAAGAAGGCGCACCCGAAGAAGAAGTAGTTCAGCGGGTGGATCTCCTTGTTGCGGTACGCGGAGGAGATGGCGATGACGAAGAAGAAGAACAGCAGGCCGACCGGCGCGAAGAAGGTGATGCGAGCCGCCAGCGGGCCGGGGTTGACGCGCTGGGGGAGCTCGACGCCGATGGGCGCGTTGGCGATGAGGCTGGAGAAGGCCCACTCGCCCTGCCAGGCACCGCCCGCGGGGGCGCTGCTGCTCGGTGACAGGGTGCCGGCGGGGAAGTCGATCTCGTCGGTGTCGGCCTTCATCGCCAGGCGAAAGCTCTTCGTCTGGCCGGTGCCGGCGGTGAGCTGGTAGTGCCACGACGTCGTGCCGCGGGCGCGGTACGCGACCTGGAAGACCTTGCTCTGCCCGGCGTCGAGCGGCGCCGACCAGTGCGCCGAGCCATCCTTGATCACCGCGTCGATGACGGCCCCTGCCTCGTCGCTGACCTGGAAGCCGTCGTAGACCACGTCGCGCTCCTCGAGCGGGAACGACAGCTCCAGGGTGCCCGCCTTGTCGGCGGCGGCGAAGGTGTAGCGGGCGCGGAAGTCGACCCCGTAGGTCGGGAACCAGAGGAGGCCCTTCTTGCGCTGCTCGAGATCGAGCCCGACGGTGATGTCCGACGCAGCCACCGGGATCTCCACCTCGCTCGCCTTGCGCGCCGCCTCGGCGGCGAGGGTGGCCTCGGGGGCGCTGACCGGCACCGCACGGGCGGGGTCGACCTGCGCGGTCGCCGGCTGACCCGTGGAGGGCTGCGCCGGCTGACCGTTCCAGGCCTGCGCGGCCGGCCCTGGAGCGGCTGCGCGGGCGCGGTGTTGAGCGCGGCGGGTGGCGGGCGGCCGCGCTGGCCGCCGCGTTGCCGCCGCGGCCGCCGCTGCGCGCGGCGGCCTCGTCGTGGAGCACGGCGCGCGGTGGCCGCTGCATGGGCGGCCCCCAGAGCTTGTGCACCTCGGCGGTGAGCTCGCCGGACGCTTCACCGAGCGCGCCACCAGCGCCGTGCCCAGGATCATCCAGGCCAAGGCGCAGCCGAACCAGATCACTCCGATGATCATCAGTCGCTTCATGAAGAGCCCTGCAGGTCCGGCGGCCAGACGCGGCCGCACACGGCCTCGCCCGCACCGACAGCCGGCGCTTTCGCGTCAACTACGTCCCCGCCGCGGCCGTATTCCGCCGCCATGCGGGCTGCACCGACGCTCCACGCGGCTCGCCTTTCGTGGAGACGCCGCGCACGCCGCGCGCATTCCCGGTCGCACCGTCGGGTGCTTCCGTTGCGCGGTCGCCTCGGGTAAGGGGCACGCGTGTGCAACACCCGGGAAGCCGTCGCCCTCTGGCCGCGCGCGCCGGGCCGAGCGTTGCGCCGGCCGGCGCGGCTGGTCGCGCTCCTGGCCAGCGTGTGCGCACCGGCGGCCGCAGCGCACGCCCGCTGGCGGCGCGCGCCGAGCTGGTGCCGTCGGCCGCGGTCATCCCACGCCCGGCGCGGCTGCTCGCCCGGCGCCGAGGCCTGGGCGAGCTCGCCGTGGCCATGCGCGGGTGACCATCGGCCCCATCGAGCCTGCGCCATCCGCCGCGCTACGGCACCCAGGCCAGCGCGCGCGCCCTCGACGAGGCGGTGCGCGAGGCCGCCACCTGGGTGAGCCTGACCCCGTTCGGGCGCGTCTGGGACCTGCAGGGGCGCGGCGTGGACCTGGTGTTCGAGGCGCCCTTCGAGGACAACCGCGCCGCGGTGCTGGAGACCGTCCACCAGGCGCACGCGCGCGGGCTGCGCGTCTTCCTGGTGCCGCACCTCTGGGTGGAGAGCGGTGGCTGGCGCGCGCTCATCGATCCCGGTGACGACGCCGGCTGGGCGCGCTGGGCGGCGTCGTATCGCGACTTCCTGCTCACCTGGACGGACGTGGCACGCGAGGGACAGGTGGAGATGCTGAGCCTCGGCGTGGAGCTGCGCAGCTGGGTGACCAGCGCGCGGGTGGCCAGCTTCCTGCCGATCCTCTCCGAGGTGCGCGCGCGCTACGGCGGGCTGCTCACCTACTCCGCGAACTGGGACGATGTGGTCGACACGATGATCCTCGACGAGCTCGACGTCATCGGCGTCAACGCCTTCTATCCGCTGGCCGAGCGCGAGGGCGCGGCGCTGCCCGAGCTGTCGGCGGGCGGCCGCCGGGTGGCCGCCGGGCTGGCCGAGCTCGCCGAGACCTGGCAGCGACCGGTGCTGCTCACCGAGATCGGGTACACGACGCGGCGCGACCCGGCGGTCAAGCCCTGGGAGTGGCCGGACGGCATGCGCGACGTGGTGGTCGACCAGAGGGCGCAGGCCGATGCCTACCAGGCGATCATCGCCCCGCTCCTCGACGCCCGGTGGTGCGCGGGCTTCTTCGTGTGGCGACTCTACGCCGACCCGAGCGACGTCTCGCAGGAGGCGGAGTGGGGCTTCTCGCCGCGCGGCAAGCTGGCGGAGCTGGTGATGCGCGACGCCTTCAGCGCGCCCTGGCAGAGCGACGGCCCGTGGTGGCCGGGCGGCGCGGTGGGCAGCCACCGCGCGCGCACGCCGGGGCTGTTCATGTGGGAGCTCGATCCCTCACCGCCCTACCCTCCCTGGCCGCCCTGGCTGGCGGCGCGTCAGTAGGCGTCGGGCTCGGCGCGCGCGTCGAGCGGCAGCTCCAGAGGAATCGCGGCCACGGCGGCGTCGCCACCATCGAGCCACTGGTAGCGGGCCAGGTTGCCGAGCACGCGCGCCACGTAGGTGCGCGTCTCGTCGAAGGGGATGCGCGCCACCCAGAGGTCGGCCTCGGCGTCCTTGCCGGCGTCGAGCCACTGCGACACCGCGTGCGGGCCGGCGTTGTAGGCGGCGGAGGCGAGGACCACGCTGCCGCGGAACGTCTTGAGCAGCTTGGCGATGTAGAACGCGCCGTAGCGCAGGTTCGTCTCCGGGCTGGTGAGCGAGGCCGGCTGGTACGGCTCGCCGAGCTCACCGGCGATGCGCTCCGCGGTGCCCGGCATGAGCTGCATCAACCCCACCGCGCCGACCGGCGAGACGATCACCGGATCGAAGGCGCTCTCCTGGCGCATCAGCGAGTGGATCAGGCCCCTGGGGAGGGCGTGCTTCTCCTCGAGCGCGGCGACCATGCTCGCGTAGGGCCGCGGGTAGACGCAGTCCCACGACCAGCGCTCGGCCTGGGTCGGCGCGCGCATCAACGCTGCATAACCGACGGCCGCGCCGCCCACCTTGTAGCGTCGCTTGGCGCGCGAGATGCCGCCGTACATGGCGCACAGCGCCTCGCTCTCGCGGCCCGGGTAGACGGCGGCGGCGTCGTGCTCGTTCGAGGCCAGCCAGGCCTCGGCGTCGCCGTCGAGGCCCAGCGAGGCGAGCAGGGCCATGGCGTTCGGCGCGCGCACCTCGAGCGGCACGGCGGCGCGCTCTGGCGGCGGATCGATGAGTGGCGGCAGCGCGCCACCGGCCACCGCGATGCGCGCGCGCGCCACCTGCGCGGCCCAGGTCAGCGGCTGGCTGCGGGCCACCTCCGTCCAGGTGCGCAGCGCCTCGTCGCGGTCGCCGCCGCGCAGCGCGCCCAGCCCCTCCAGTGTGCGCAGCCGCCCCGCTTCATCGGGCTTCTTGTCCTTGGCCATCAGCGCGAACGAGGCCTTGGCCGTCTTCGGGCTGTCGGCGGAGAGCAGCGCCAGCGCGCGCTCGTACTCGGCATCGTCGCGTCCCTCACCCTTGGCGAAGGCGGCCAGGTAGCGCTTGTAAGCCTCGGCGGCCTCCTTGAAGCGCCCCTCGAGCAGGAGCAGGCGCGCCGCCAGGTAGGCGCTGCGCTCGGCCCACAGCGTCTTCGTGTAGCGAGCGCTGACGTCCTGCGCGAGCTTGATGGCCTCGCCATCGCGATCGCAGCGCGACAGACAGCGCGCGGCGTAATAGAGCTGCTCGGCCTCGCGCCCGCTGCGCGCTCCCGCCGCTTCCTGGAAGACCTTCGCCGCCTCGACCCAGTCGCGCGCCTTGTAGAGCGCCATGGCGCGGGCGTGCTTGACCTGGGGCCCGGGGAAACCGGGCTTGCCCTCGACGCGCCCGATGGCCGCCAGCGCCGCGCCGCCGGCGCCGCGCTCGATCATGGCGTCGATGGCGCGCATCTGTTCCTTGATCGACAGCGGCGCGCCCAGGCGCTCCAGCGCCTCCGCCGCGCCGGCCGACTCCGGCAGACCGGCGCCGTCGATGGCCAGCCAGCGCAGGTCACCGACGGCGACGGGGGTCTTGCTGCGCGCCTCGGCCAGGCGCGCGCGCAGCGCATGCGCCGCCGCCTCGTCGCCCTTCTTGCGCGCCTTCTCTGCCGCAGTCACGGCGCGATCGGCCATGTTCGCCGCGGCCGCGAGGTCGCCGCCCTTCTCCAGGGCCTGCGCGGCGCGGAGCAGGTCGCGCGGCGCCCGGCGCGGGTGAAGTAGGCCACCGCGTCGGCATAGGGGCCGGCGTCCGCCGCCGCCTCGGCACGCCAGCGCGGGATGTCCGCGGCCAGCGCGGCAGCTGCGCCTCGAGCCCGGCGAGCAGGGCCACGGCGCGCGCCGCGTCGCCCTGGGCGATGGCCACACGCGCGCGTGCGTACCGGACCTCGGGCCGGCCGCGCTGCTCGGGGAGGGCGTCGAGCTTCGTGGCAGCGTCGCCCCAGCGCTCGAAGCGCACGTCGTCGGCCCAGGCGACCAGGGCCGGTGGCGCCACCACGCCCGACAGCGGCGCCGCGGCCGCGTCCGCGGCCAGCGCCGAGGCACCGGGCAGCGCGCTGCCTGCCGGCGGCGGCGCACCGCGCGCCGTGCTCTGCGCCGGCGGAACGCCACCGACGCGCTCGGCGCACCCGAGGCCGCCGGCGACGAGCGCGGCCAGCGCCGCCGCACGGAGATGACGCGCTACCCCGCTTTGGTGCATGGTGCTGCCCCGCCAACGCTTCTCGTCAACGAGCCAAGCCCGTCGAGCATCGAAATCCGACACCCCGCAGCGGGAGCACCGCTCGCGAGGCACGCCATGTGGACAAAGATGACAAACGATCACCCGCCCTGCACGCCCATCCGCACGCGCGGGGTCGAGGCCACGCCCAGCAGGGCCCTCGCCTCTGCTCCCGTCCCTAACAGGGGCCGGCGCGGCCCCGCAAATAATCCGCGGCGCGCCGGCGTGGCGCGCTGGCTGCTGGCTGCCCTGCTGGCGTCCGCCGTGCCGGCGGGCGGATGTGTGCGCAAGTCGGAGCACGACAAGGCGCTGGCCGCGCTCAAGACCGCCACCGAGGACAGGACGCGCCTGGCGGCCCAGGTGAAGGCGTTGCAGGCCGACGTGGCGCGCCTCGTCGAGGAGGCGGGCCGGCGCGAGCAGGAGCTGTCCGAGGTCAAGACGCGCGAGGCCGACCTGAGCAAGAAGGTCGACGAGCTCCTGCTGCTCAACGTCGAGCTCACCGAGCGCCTCAAGGCCGCCGGCCAGAGCGTGGAGGCGCTGAACACCGAGCGCGGCAGCCTCTCCCAGGCGCTCGCCGAAACGCGCGCGCAGCTGCTCGAGCTGCGCAAGCAGCAGGACGCGGCCAACGCGCGCGGCGCGCAGCTGCGCGAGCTGCAGGCGAAGTTCCAGAAGCTCGTCGACGCCGGACAGCTGAAGATCGTCTTCCGCCAGGGCCGTATGGTGGTCGAGCTCGCCAACGACGTGCTCTTCGAGTCCGGCAAGACGGACATCAAGCCGGCCGGCAAGGCGATGATCGGCGACGTGGCCAAGGTGCTGCGCACCATGCCCGACCGCCGCTTCCAGGTCGCCGGCCACACGGACAACGTGAAGATCCAGGGCGGGCGCTTCGCCTCCAACTGGGAGCTGTCCACGGCGCGCGCCGTGAGCGTCGTCAAGCTGCTCGTCGACGGCGGCGTGCGCGCCACCAACCTCTCTGCGGCGGGCTTCGGCGAGTTCCAGCCGGCGGAGACGAACGACACGCCCGACGGGCGCGCCAAGAACCGGCGCATCGAGATCACGTTGCAGCCCAACCTCGACGAGTTCGTGAAGGTGCCCGGCATGCCCGACCCCGCGGCCCCCAAGCCGGGCGCGGCGCCGACCAAGCCCGGCGCGGCAACTGCACCGGCGCCCCCGCCCGCGAAGCCGGCGCCTGCTCCGGCGCCCGGCAAGCCGTGACGCAGCCTCCTCGGCGCGCGCCCGGCGCGGATCAGCTGAGCGCCGCGCCGCCCGCAGCCCAGGCGCGCAGCAGCGACGCATCCTCGTCGAACAGGAACTCCTCGACCTCCTCGACGGCGCCGGCGCGGCTCTGCGGCGCGCCGAGGCGCAGCGCCGCCGCCCTGGCCGCTCCGGCGACGACAGGGTGCGGCGAGCTGACCAACCGCAGCAGGTCGGGCACCAGGTCACGCGCGTCGACCATCGACGCCACCAGCGCAGCCAGCGCACGCGGATCGGGCCCCTGGGCGGATCCGCCCTCGGGTGCGGCACCGGAGGGCGCGCTCTCCGCGCCCGGGTCGCCCGTGTCGTCGTGCATGGCGCCGGCGCGAAGCACGGCGCGCAGCAGCGAAGTCGTCTCGGGCGCAGCCACCGGCGTGGCCACCGTCCGGTAGCCCGCCGAGGGCAGCGAGAGGCGACAGACGCCGCGGCTGGTGGTGCACAGGTCGCGCGCCGCATCGAGCAGCGCCGCCACCACCGGCTCCGTCGCCCCGTCGCCCGCGGCCTCGGTGGCCTCGAGGTCCAGCGCCACCGCGCGCGCCGCCTCCTCCGCGTATCCCTGCAGGTCGACCACCAGGCGCTCCAGGTTCGCGGAGCCCGCGGTGCGGCCGGCGAGGATCTCCCGCTCCGTCTCGACCGTGACCAGGCTGCTGGTCACCGCCGGGGTCCCGCCGTGCATCGTGGTCACCTGCTCGACGTCGACCCTGCGCACCGCCGCCCAGCGCAGCACGCGTGGCTCTGTCTCGGGCTGGACGATGACGCCCCAGGGCACGATGGCCATGGTCACCTCGCGCGCGCCGCGTCGCGCGGGCCGCCCGGCGCGCGACAGCGCCCAGGTCAGCCCGGCTCCGACGCCGAGCGTCACGGCCACGGAGAGTGGATCGTGCGCCGCGCTCCACAGCCCCAGGCTGGCCGCGGTCACGCCCACCGTGCCGCCGGCCACCACTCGCGAGGCCGAGGTCGGCCCCGGGATCAGCGAGACGTAGCGGAAGTCGGGGGGCGGAATACGGCGCAGCACGAGGGCCTCGAATGCCCCACCGCTCGCTGCCCTGCGGCGGCCCGGCGTGGGCACTGGCCGGGCCCCACCACCCGGCGGCGGGCTCCCGGCATCGATCCTCGAAGCCTAGGCCTCCCGCCGCCGCTGCGCCACCCGCCCCGCAAGCTCGGCTCGACAGGGAGGATGGGCCTCGCTCGCGCCTGCGCTTCGGGCGACATCCGGCGGGATCTCAGAGGCGGCACGCCCCTGCGGTTCAGACCAGCGGAACGGCGAGGAGGACGACTTCCTTGCCGCGCACCTCGACCTTGTAGCGCACCGGCTTGCCGTGCTTCTCCGCCATCTCGCGCTCGCTCGCCATGATGCGGCCGATGAAGGCCTCGCGCGTGATGTGGTCCACGGGATCGTCGAGCGAGCGCTTGGCCGCGATGTACTCCTCGAAGATGCGTGCGTAGTAGGCGCTGTCCGGCTCCTCGCGCAGCGCCTTGGCCCCGGCGGGGTCGGCGCGCTCGGCGTCCGAGGCGGCTGCCATGCGCTCGTCCACGGCGAGCGCATCCTGGAAGGAGGCGGCCGCGGGCGCGCGCGAAGGCCGCCCTTGCTCGTCGGTCTCGTCCTCCTGCACACCGAGGAGCTGGTTGAGCAGCGAGTTGATACGGAAGACGAGGCCGCCGAGCTCGGCGTGCTCGATCTCGAAGCGCAGGTCGGTGCGCCCGTTGATGATCGCCAGCAGCCCGTCCTCGATCTCGCTGATTGGACGGGAGATGTAGGCGTCGAGCAGGTAGGCGCCGACGACGGTCAGCACCAGGCCGAGGAGGATGACCCCGATCGCCGGCCAGACGAGGCGGGCGACGATGGCCGGGCCCTGCATGCGAGTGACGCCGACCAGCACCGCGCGACGGCTGTCGCCGTACCCCTCGAGCGCACGGCTCGAGCCTGCGTATCCGCCCGGCAGGCCGGAGAGGTCGACGGCCTGACCGGTGCCCAGCGCCTGGAGGATCCGTCCTTGGCCGGGGACTCGGCGAGCTTGGCGAGCAGCTCGGGGCTGGCGTCCGCGGAGCGGCCGACGATGTCGAGCTTGTCGCCATCGCGCACGGCGACGACGAGGATGTGGCCGCTGGTGCGATCGCTGGTGTTGGAGAGCCGCTCGCCGTTGAGCGGCGTACCCACCGCCAAGCCCCCGATGACCGCGCCGTCGGCGCCGCGAATGGCCGCATAGGACGCCAGCAGCTGCTCGTTGCGCTTGCTGCTCACCCAGACGTCGGACCCGGTGACGCCCTTGTCGAGCGCCCCCTTGAGCGCCGGGTAGGCGGCCGCGAGGTTGTCGCCGCGCATCAGCGCCGAGCCGTTGCGCCCCACGACCACGCCGGCCTTGTCGACGAGGACCACCAGCGCCGGCGAGATGCCCGCCAGCTCCGGTGCGGCTGCCGCGGCGTCGCGGATGACGTTGGCCGCCGCGGTGGCCGCCTCGGCCCGCGCGTTGGCGGTGCCCGCCTGGAACGGCTCGCGCACGCGCGGCGAGCCGACCTGCTCGGCGAGCCAGCGCTCGAGCACCAGCCCGTCGACCTTGAGCTGCAGGATGCCCGCCGCGAGCGCGCGTGGCGCGTCGCCGGGCGTGGCCAGGTCGCCGAGCGTGGCCCGCGTCAGTGCATAGGAGAGGCCACCGACGATGAGCACGATGACCGCGAAGACCGCGATGATCTTTCCGCGCATGGTGGTAGCCCCCTCCTGGAGCCGCAGTTTGCCGGACGTTATCACCCGCCTCGGGCGTGCCACAACATTGGTGCCAGTCGACCTGGCGCCGACCTCTCCCCACGGTTGGCCCCCACCCGGCCGGGGCGCTCCCTATGGCAGCGACCGCCGCCTCCGCCTGGAGGGCAGCCCGACGGCGCGCATGTACTACAGTGGCGCGTGGCCTCCGCCCCGGCGCCTCTCCTCCTCGTGGACGACCCGCTCTTCGACGAGCACCGCTCCGCCGGCTACCACCCCGAGCGGCCGGAGCGCCTGGCGGCGGCGCGGCGCGGCGTCGAGCGCAGCGGCGTGCCCACCATCCGCCTGGCGCCCCACGACGCCGCCCCGGAGGAGCTGGCCCGTGCCCACGAGCCGGCGCACGTCGAGCGCCTCGAGGGCCTGGCCGGGCGCCAGGGGTCGATCGACGGCGACACCTACGTTGCCCCACGATCGGTGGCCGCCGCCAAGCGTGCCGCCGGCGGCGCGGCCGCGCTGGTCGAGGCCATCATCGACGGCCAGAGCGGCGCCCGCGCCGGCGTGGCCCTGCTGCGCCCGCCGGGGCACCACGCCACCCCGAACTCGGCCATGGGCTTTTGCCTGTTCAACAACGTGGCCGTCGCCGCCCACGCCGCGCTGGCGCGGGGCCTGCCGCGGGTGGCGGTGGTCGACTTCGACGTGCACCACGGCAACGGAACGCAGGACGTCTTCTGGCGTGACCCGCGCGTGCTCTTCGTCTCGCTGCACCAGTTCCCGCTCTATCCGGGGACGGGCAGCGCCGACGAGGTGGGCGCCGGCGACGGCGCCGGGTTCACCGTCAACGTGCCCCTGTCCGCCGGCGCCGGCGACGCCGTATACCGCCGCGCGTTCACGGAGCTGGTGGTGCCACTGCTCGACGCCTTTGCGCCGGGGCTGGTCCTGGTGTCGGCCGGCTACGACGCGCACGCCCGCGATCCGCTGGCTTCGATGTCGCTGAGCGACGACGGCTATGCAGCCATGGTCGCCGACCTGCGCGGAGTGGCGGAGCGGCACGCCGGAGGGCGCATGGCGATGCTGCTCGAAGGCGGCTACGACCTGGTGGCCGTGGAGGGCTCGCTGGCCACGTCGGTGAGAGCGCTCGCCGGCGCGGTCCCGGAGCCCGTCGCCGGCGAGATCGGCACCCGACACGCGGACGAGATCGCCTCGGCGCGCGAGGTGGCGCGCCGAGCCTGGCGCGACCTCTGACTGGACCGGTGAACGTTTGCGCTGCGCGGCGGCCCGAGTATGCTATTCGCCGTTTCGCTGCCCAGGCGGCGAGCTCCTGGTGGGTATAGCTCAGTAGGTAGAGCACTGGATTGTGGATCCAGTCGTCGCGGGTTCGAGCCCCGTTACTCACCCCAAGACCGACGCCACGACGCAAGGGGCCACACCGAGCGGCCCCGGGCCGAGCCCCGACGACGAGGCGCGGCCGCCCCTTCGCCGCGGGCGGTCGTGCGCTACTTCCCGCCCGGCGTCAGCCGCGCGGCGCAGTGCCCGTCCTGGCAAAGGCACCCGCCACCGCAGTCGATGGTCCCGCCGCGGCACTCCATGGAGCACTGCACCGCCTTGCAGTCGGGGGCCTTGCTCTTGCCGCCGCACGCCGTGGCGTGGCAACACCCCGACGGCGAGCAGTCCGTATCGGTCTTGCACGCGTCGCCGCTGACCACCAGCTTCTCGCCGCCGCCATCGGGCACGTTGGGCGACATCGGCGGCTGCACCGGGCTGGTGTCCGGCAGCGGGGGCGGCACCGCCTCGGGTGCCGGGCCGGTGACCGCCGGCGTGGGGGGCGGCTCGGTGGCCGGCGGCATGTCCGACGAGGGACAGGCGGCGAGGAGCGGGAGGAGCACGAGCGTGGGGAGCAGCCAGCCGAGTCGCATACCCTGTGGATGCCGGAAGCGACCGCTGGGTAGCGACGTAGCGCCCGGGGCGGTTCCGGCCGCCAGGAGCGCTTGACCTCGTCGCCGCACCCTGCGTTGCTGCCTCATGGCCTTCGCGCCGCCGTCCGGCACGGTCCTGCTCGAGGTACTCGGCGCGGGCACCGTGTTCCAGGTGGCGCTGGTGCGCGATGCCGACGAGGTGCTCGTCTGCAAGCGGCCCACCTCCCGCGCGGTGCGCGAGCCGGCGGGGCGCGCGGCGCTGGTGCGCGAGGCCAAGGCGCTGTCCCTGGCGCGCCACCCCGCGCTGCCGACGGTGCGGCGCGTGGGCAGCGACGAGCACGGGCCCTACCTCCTCGAGACGCGCGTGCTCGGGCTCTCACTGCGCGCGCTGGTGGCGGCGTGGCGCGAGCGTGGCGCGTTGCCGGCGCTGCTCCTCGGCCACGTCGCCGCCGAGGCCACCCGCGCGCTGGCGGAGATCCACGCCCTCGCCGGCGACCGGGGGCCGCTCCACCTCTCGCACGGCGACCTCGGCCCCGATCACGTGCTGCTCGAGCCGCACGGCGCGGTGCGCTTCGTCGACCTCGGCGCGGCGCGCTGGGCGGGCATGCGTGCCGACGAGGCGAGCGGCGACCGCGGCACCCTGCCCTACGCCGCGCCCGAGGTGACGCGCGGCGAGCAGGCGCCGGACGCCGCGGCCGACGTCTACGCGCTGGCGGCCACGCTGCTCTTCGCCGCCACCGGCGAGCTTCCGTGCGCCGCCCGCGCCGAGGCGGCGATGGTGGCGGAGATCGGCGAGCACGGCATCGCCCCGACGCGCGTCGAGGCGGCCAGCGCGTTCAGCGCGGAGCAGCGGGGGGCACTGGCCGCCGCGCTGCGTTTCGCTCGAGCCGCGCGCGTCACCTCGGCGGCCGCGCTGCGCGACGCCGTCGCGCCGCGCTGACCCCGGCCCGCATGGCCCGCGCCCGCAGCGGCGCGGGCGGGCGGCGCGCGTCCACGTGGCCCAGCCTCGACCGGCGCGGTGGCTCGTTGCGCGCCCGCGGCGTCGTGGTATCCGCGATGCCGATGCGCGCACAGCTCCCGCACCCGCCCTCGCTCGACACGCTCGCCATCCACGCCGGCCAGGACCCGGACCCGCTCACCGGCGCGGTAATGATGCCCATCGTCCTGGCCAGCACGTTCGCGCAGTCGGCGCCCGGCAAGCACAAGGGCTTCGAGTACTCGCGCAGCGGCAACCCCACCCGCCGCGCGCTCGAGGCTTGCCTGGCGGCGCTGGAGAACGGCACGCACGGCTTCGCCTTCGCCAGCGGCCTGGCAGCGACGACCACCGTGCTCCACACCCTCTCGCCGGGCGATCACGTTCTGTCCGGCGACGACGTCTACGGCGGCACCTTCCGCCTCTTCGACAAGGTGATGGCGCCGCTGGGCATCGCCTACAGCATGGTCGACATGAGCGACCCGGCGCGGGTGCGCGCCGCGATGCGCCCGAGCACCAAGCTGGTGTGGATGGAGACCCCCACCAACCCCATGCTCAAGATCTTCGACATCGCCGCGGGGGGCCGGCCGGCCCGCGGCGCCGGCGCGCGGCTGGTCGTGGACAACACCTTCGCCACGCCGGTGCTGCAGCGCCCGCTCGATCTCGGCGCCACCGCGGTCATGCACTCGGCCACCAAGTACCTCAACGGTCACTCCGACGTGGTGGGCGGCGCCCTGGTGACCAGCGACGACGCGCTCGCCGAGCGCGTCGGCTTCCTGCAGAACGCCATGGGCTCGGTGCGGGCCCTTCGACTGCTACCTGGTGCTGCGCGGCCTGAAGACGCTCGGCGTGCGCGTGCGGCATCAGTGCCAGAGCGCGGCCATCCTCGCCGAGCGCCTGGAGAAGCACCCGGCGGTGGCGCGCGTCGCCTATCCCGGGCTGGCCTCGCACCCGGGTCGCGCCCTGGCGGCGAAGCAGATGAAGCTGCCGGGCGCCATGATCTCCTTCGAGACCAAGGGCGGCCTGGACGTGGCGGCGCGTGCGCTGTCCCGCCTCTCCGTCTTCTCCTGCGCGGAGAGCCTCGGCGGCGTGGAGTCCCTCGCCGAGCACCCCGCGATCATGACCCACGCCTCGGTGCCCGAGGAGGCGCGGCGCGCGCTCGGGATCTCCGACGGCCTGGTGCGCCTCTCCGTCGGCCTGGAAGGCGTCGAGGACCTGTGGGCCGACCTCGAGGCCGCCCTGCGCTGAGGCCCAGCACCCCCCGACTCAGCTGCCGTCCCGGCAGGTCCCAGTCGCGCCATGCCCCTGCTCCGAGCCCGCCCTTGCGCTGGAAGCCGCGCCGCCGCTGCAGCTGCCATCCGGCGGGTTTCAGGGGCGGCACGCCCCTGCTGTTCCGAAAGTCAGTCCGCTTCGGCGGCGCCGGCGCAGTTCTCGAAGATGGCGTAGCTGGTGCTCAGCTGGCAGGTCGAGTTCTCGTCGAGGACGATCGCCCCGCAGCTGAACGTCAGCCAGGCGCGCCCGGCGGCGACGTCCTGGTTGGTGTCCTCGAAGAACCAGAAGTCACACGGCGCGTCGGGCGTGCTGCCGTAGGTGTTGCCGGCGGTGTTGGCCGAGGCGAACGTCACCGCGCCGGGGGCCGGGTTGTCCGCGGTCGGGCCGCCGTTGCCCTTGGACTTGAGCCCCTTGACGTCGATCTTCAAGAAGGAGGACGACCTGAAGCCCTTGGCGGAGACGTCGAAGGAGCCGGAGCCGGTGACGCTGCAGGAGATCTCGGCACCATCCTCCCCGTTCTTGAGGAGCTTGTCCTTCGTGTCCGGGGTGACCTCACCCATGGTGATGTTGTGGCCGGCCGAGTTGCAGTCGATGCCGGGGTCGATGAAGGTGGCCGCGTACGCGCCCTGCGGCGTGGGCGGCACCGGGTCGCTGCAACCCAGCCCGCTGACGGACAGCACCACGGTGGCGGGAACGACAAGGCGAGCGAAGCGCATGGCCAGACTCCGTTCGGAGGGTGTGCCTAGCTTCTAGCGCACGATCGCGTCGGGTAGCAAACTCGGCACGCTTCCCGCGAGCTTCGCTGGTCCGGCGCGCGTCGTACCGCCGGCGGTACGCGCCTGGAAAGTCGGGTCAGCGCCCGCCGGCGCCGTCGCCCTCGGGCCCGCTGGCGCTGGTCGGCGCGCGCGCGGGCGCCACCGCGGGGCGCGGGGGTGGCGGGGTGGGGGGGGGCCCCGACGGGGGGGGGACCGCCGCCGCGCGGGCGTGCCG
>JBBJMR010000113.1:0-24875 GCA_037720395.1 Polyangiaceae bacterium | reverse complement strand
GTGCCGGCGGCAGCGCCGGCGGCGCCGGTCCGGGGGGCGGCGACGCGGGGGGGCCGGATGGGGCCGGCGCGGTGGACGTCGGTGACCAGCCCGGCCCATGGGACACGGACGCCGGCGGCGCCGGCGGCGCCAGCCCCGACGCGGCCACCCCGAACGGCGCCGCGTCGGCTAGTTGCTCGTACCGCGGGACGGCGGGCGGCGGCGGGGCGTCGAGCACGCTCCTCGTCGTCATCGCCCTCGCCGCCCACCTCGCCACGCGCCGGCGTCGAGCCGCCGCCCCGCTTGCCAGATAGCGACGGGCTTCAGGCGCGGCAGGCGCGCGCCACCCGGGCCCAGCCAGGTCGACTCCTGAGCGTTGGGCCCGTTGCCACCGCCGTGCCCGGCGATCGTCAGAGGATGGGGTTGCAGTACGTGCCGGCGGAGGCGCGCTGGCGCGCCCGGCGGCAAGAAGCAGGTCCACGCCAAGGGCAGCTGGTTCATGGACAACCACACCGTGCACTCGGTGAAGTGCGAGGGCCCCTTCATCCACGAGTCGCCTGCCGCGTGGCCCCGCCGGCAAGGCCGGCACTAACCGGCGTCGGCCTTGCTGCCGAGCTGCCGGGAGAGGCTGAGCTCCAGCTGGCTGCTCACCAGCCGCTCCAGGCTTGCCAGCTCGCTCGAGCCCACCCCGAGGCGCTCCTGCAGCAGGGCGTGCGTGCCGTCGGCCAGCGCCTGGCGCGCCGCCTCGAGCCAGCGCGTCACCGTGGCCGGGTGCACCTGGTGCAGCGCGGCGATGCGCCGGCCGTTGAGCCCGTCGACGTAGTGATACTTGAGGAGGGCCCGGTCCCGCGAGGGCAGCGCCGCCAGGGCGTCGGCGAGCGCCCGCTCGAACTCGGGGCGATAGGTGCGCTTCAGGTAGTCGAGCTCGATGTCCGCCTCGGCCACGCTGGCGGCGTCGAGGAGCTTGCTGGCAAGGGCCGGCGTCTGCCGCGCCTCGGCCTTGGCGATGCGCAGCGCCTCGCGCGCGGCCACGACCATGGTCCAGCTGCGCAGGTCACCGCGGCCGGCATACTTGGAGACCTTCGGCGGCGCGTCGCCCTTCTTGACGAAGAGCAGCTCGCGCGTGACCTGCACCGTCTCGTCGCCCAGCGCCGCCGAGGAGCCGATGCGGCGCACCACGTCGCGGATGGCGCCGCTGCAGTAGGCGTCGACGGCGCGCAGCGCGGCGGCGTCGCCGACGGCGCAGGCAGCGGCCAGGTACAGGTCGCGCACGTGCAGCCCGCGCAGCACCTCCAGCGGCGCCCGCGTCGCGTCGCGCGACAGCTCCTGCGCCAGCACCGGCACCAGCGCCTCGGGCGCCACGGTCACGCCCGGCCACGCGGCGCGCGCCTCGGCGAGGGCGCGGTCCAGCTCCGTGCCGACCTCGTCGTCGAGCGCGGTGCCGGCGGGCATGGCCGCCGCCAGGAGCGCGAGCAGTCCATGCGCCATGGCTAGAAGGCGCCTCGCAGCGCGACGCCGCGCGCCCCCGCCGAGATGCTCCATCCGCGCTGCCCGGTGGAGGCGGCGGCCGGGCCCGCGCTGGGCCACGTGAAGAGGAGCACCGCGCCGGTGACCGCACCGGCCACGGCGATGCCCGTGGCCGCGGTCGCCATCCACGCCTCGCGGCGCGCGTCCTCGTTCAGCGCCAGGCCGTCGGCGTTGCTGCAAGGCGACCCGTGGCAGAGCTCGTCGGCGTCGGCGTCGTCCGCGCGCGCCGAGAGGCCGAGCCAGGTCGCGGCCACGCCGCCGACCAGCGCGACCCCGAAGGCGCCGATGGTCAGCGCGGTGCGCACGGTGCGCGACGGCGGCGGCGCGACGGGCGCAGGCCGAGCGGGCTTGGCGGGTACCACCGGCAACGTCGGCGGCTTCTCCTCTGCGGCGAGCGGCGGCAGCCAGGGCACGGTGAGGTCGAGCTCTTCTTCGCGCACCCTGGCCGGGAAGCGCAGGTTCACGCCCTGACGGCCCGGCGCCCTGGCCACCACCTCGTGGAGCCGCCGTCGATGGGCTTCGCCACGTCGAAGTCTCCGGGCTCCAGCGCGACGCCGTCGAGCTCGACGTGCAAGCCCTCGAGCGCCGCCACGCCGGGCTCGAGGCGCAGGGTCAGGCGCGAGAGCGCCGGCGTCAGGCTGGCGATGGCGTCGCGCGCCACCTTGGCCCGGTCCGCGCGGCGATCGCGCTCGGCCAAGGCCAGCGCCGCCTCGAAGGCGCGCACCGCGGTGGCCAGACGGCCGGCAGCCTGGTGGCAGAGCGCCAGGGTGAGCGCGGTGCCGCCGGCGGGATCGAGGCGCTGGCTCTCGGCGAGCATGGGGCACGCCTGGTCGTAGCGCTTGCCGTCGATGAGGCGGCGCGCCTCGCGGAAGAGGCGATCGGCCTCGGCGCTGGCCTCGCTGCTCGGCGGTGGCTGCTTCACGCCGCCCTCTTGCGCATGCGCCGGCGCGGATGCCGAGCAGAGCACGAAGGCAACGAGCCCCAGCAACGTGGCGCCGAGGCACGCCCGCCGCCCGGGCACGGTTGCGACGCGCGCGCGGGTGCTCCGCGCGCCCCGGCGCCGCGCGCCGCTCACTGGCGCTGCTCCGTTTCCTTGCCGAAGACGACCTCCGGGGCTGTGGCCGACGGCGCGGCGGGCGCGGCGACGGGGCGCGGCGCGCCGCGGCGCGGGCGCGCTGGCGCGCCAGCCGGCGAGGTCGCATCGCGCGGCGGCGCCTCCGCGCCGACCGGGGCGAGACCGCCGACGACTGCGCGGACGGCGCTGGTGACCCGGCGGCCACCGGGAGGTCGAGCGCGGCGGGTAGCGGCACCGGCGACGCCGGCTGGAGCGCCGAGGCGCGCGCCGTGAGCAAGGTCGGGCTCGACGTGGCCGCGGCCAGCGCCACCAGGCCGCCGGCGATCGCCGCCGCGCTCGCACCCAGGGCCAGCGGCCAGCGGCGCGCGCGGGCCAGCGCCGGCATCGGCACCACCGTGCCCGATACCGAGGTCTCGGGCGTGGGCGCCTCCTCTTCTTGCCAGCGCGCCAGCCGCTCCAGCAGCGCCTCGGCGCTGGCCATGCGCTTCGCCTGACGCTTCTCCAGGCAAGCCAGGATCACCCGCTCCAGCGAGGGCGGCACCGCGTGCGCCGCCAGCGAGGGCACCTCGTCGACCATGATCGACGCCAGCACGCCGCTCACCGTGGTCGCCGAGAAGGGCGGCTTGCCGGCGAGCATCTCGTAGAGCACCACGCCGAGCGCCCACACGTCGCCGCGCGCGTCGGCCGTCTTGGCGTCGCGGATCTGCTCGGGGGCCATGTACATCGGCGAGCCGATCATCGATCCGCTGGTGGTCAGCGCCGCGTCGTCCGAGGCGCGCCGGTGCACCTCCGGCGCCTTGGAGAGCCCGAAGTCCACCACCTTGATCGTCGCGCCGTCGCCCTCACCGATGACGAAGAGGTTGGCGGGCTTGAGGTCGCGGTGCACCACCGCCGCGGCGTGCGCCGCGGCCACCCCGCGCGCCGCCTGCGCGATCCAGGCCACCGCCGTGTCCACCGGGAGCGCGCCGCGCTCGGCGAGGATGGACTTGAGGTCGCGGCCGGTGAGCAGCTCCATGACCAGGAAGAGGCGACCGTCGGGCAGCACGCCGAGATCGAAGACGCGCGCCACGTGCGGGCTGTCGATGCGCATCGCCGCGCGCGCCTCGCGCACCAGGCGCTGCACGGCCAGCGGATCGGCGGCGGTGGCGCGGCGCAGCAGCTTGAGCGCGTAGCGCTCGCGCAGGAGCACGTGCTCGACCTCGAGCACGATGCCCATGGCGCCGTGCCCGAGCGCGCCGACGACGCGGTACTTCTCGGCCAGCAGCTCGCCCGCGGCTGGCGCCGGCAGCGAGCTCCCGGCGCGGTCGTCGGTGGTGGTGCTAGCGCCGCGCACCGCCTCGCCGGCGGGCAACGTGGACGAGAAGATGGAGAGCGAGGCCAGCGCCGACACCACCCGGCGCGCGTCGGAGTCGTCGGCCAGGCGATCCTCGAGCGCGGCGCGCGCCTCCGCGGGCAGCGTGCCCTGGAGGTAGGCGACGATCAGCGCCTCATCGATGGACGCACGCCCGCTGCTCACCGGACACCTCGCCCGGTATGCGTCGACCCGCAACGGCCCAGCGGGTCGTGCGGCATGGCTCGCACCGTCCGAGGCACCGCACCGCCGGTTGTAGCAGAGCGATCCCGGTCCGTGCGGGCGGGAGGCGATTTGTATGCAACGCCCGCCCACTCACCCCCTCCTCCCGACAGAGACCTGCGCGCGGCGGGGCTCCGCACGGGCTGTGGTGGAAGGACAAATCATGAAACTCGTTGGCTTTCTGGGCTGGATTTCTGCAGTGACCCTGGCCGTGGCGTGTGGCTCGAGCGGCGCCGACGGCGACGACGGCAGCAGCTCCGGCGACCCGGGCGGCGGCGCGAACCCGCAGGAGATCGCGGACTGCAAGAGCTCGTGCGACCAGCTCAAGTTCTTCGACTGCAACGACGCCCAGGATCAGGCCACCTGTTACGACCACTGCGCCGAGGCCAGCTCGGCCCAGATCGAGCTCTTCGTCGCCTGCGTGAGCAACGACACCTGCGACCCCGAGTGCAGCACGCACATCCAGCCCGAGCCCGACCCCAGCAGCGGCCCGACCGGCAGCCCCACCGGCGACTCCAGCAGCAATTCGAGCAATTCCAGCAACTCGACCTGCGCCAGCGACGGGTGCAACACGGACACGGCGTGCAGCGAGGCCTGCGAGTCGCTCCAGTTCTTCAGCTGCATCGACGCGGCGACCTTCGACGACTGCGCCGCCCTGTGCCTGACCGCCAGCGACGACGACAAGAGCACCTTCGCGTCCTGCGTCAGCAGCGGCGGTGTCATTCAGTGCGACGCGGTCGGCTGCTACTACACGTTCAACCCCGACGCCGTCCCCGGCCCCACGCCGCAGCAGATCGAGGACTGCAAGATGAGCTGCGAGCAGCTCGGCTTCTTCGACTGCCTGACCGGCGCCGAGGCGGCACAGTGCGCGGCCGGCTGTGACGAGGCCACCCAGCAGGTCATCGAGGGCTTCCTGATCTGCACCGCCGACCCCACGGATTGCGCCTCGGCCGTCGAGTGCTTCGAGTGAGGCCGGCGCCGGGGCTTCGGGCCTGCCAGCAGGCCTGCTAGCTTGGACGGCGGAGCCGCGGCGATGTCACGAGCAGCACCTTGGATGGGGATCGCCGCGCTGGCGCTCGCGATGGCGATGAGCGGGTGCGGCGAGCTCCTGGACATCGACACCATCGAGCCGACCGGCGCGGGTGGCTCGTCGCCGAGCGGAGGCGCGGGCGGATCGGCCGGCGGTGCGCAAGGCGGCGGTGGCCAGGGCGGCTCGTTGCCCCAGACAGTGCTCGGCCGCGGCTGCGTGGAGACCGACGTGTGCGGCCCCGACGGGGCAAGCTGCTGCGAGAGCCGCCTCGTCGACGGGACACGTCGCCAGACGCTTGTGAGAGAATTTGTAACCTTTTCGAAGAACTCGATTGCGAACTGAGTCAGTGCGCGAGCCAATGCCCCAACTGAATAGAGCCTCTCCTAATGGATGAGTGGGTGCACAGCAGAGGACGTGCGGCGTGAACGTGCTTGGAGCGGCGCGGCTCCGAGAGGTCGACCCTCGCGCGAGAGTGGAGAAGTGGCGTCTGCGCGATCCTGCCACAGCTGGGCGGCCTGCGGCAGACTCGAAGACGCACGGACGAGCGGCGACACTGGCGGTTCCTACGCCAACCAACGGAGCCGTCGTCCATGCGCGCCACCAGTCTACTCCGCGTCCTGCTCGGTCTGAACCAGACGATCGTCGTCGCCTTCGAGCTCGTGGCCTTCGGCTTGCTCGTGCAGGTCAAGCCCACCACGTGGGTGCCCCGCTGCGGCGGGTGCGGGCGGCCTTGCGCACGCCTGTACGATCGCAAGCTGCGCACCTGGCGGCACCTGGACGTGCTCGGCCTCCGGGTCGAGCTGCAGTACCAGCGTCGGCGGGTGGACTGTCGGCGGTGCGGGGTCACCGCCGAGATGGTCCCCTGGGCCGAGCCGGGCTCGCGGTACACCCGCCCGTTCGAGGAGGTCGTCGCCTACCTCGTGCAGAAGACCGACAAGACCACGGTCGCCTCGATGATGGGGATCGGTTGGGCGACCGCGGGGAGCATCATCCAGCGCGTCGTCGCCCGACTGGGGCCCAAGGACCTGCTCGACGGCCTGACACAGATCGGGATCGACGAGCTGAGCTACCGCAAGCACCACGAGTACATCACCATCGTGACCGACCACGGCACGGGCCGGGTGGTGTGGGCTGCGCCGGGCAAGAGCGCAGAGACCCTGCGCCAGTTCTTCCGCGAGCTGGGGGCCGAGCGCGCGGCGAAGCTCGAGGTGGTGACGATCGACATGTCGCCCGCCTACATCGAGGCCGTGCGCGAGATGGCGCCCGACGCCCGGTTGGTCTTCGACCGGTTCCATGTGCAGCGGCTTGCGCACGACGCGCTGGACGAGGTGCGCCGCGCGCAGGTCCGAGAGCTTGCGGGTACTCCGGAGGCGAGCGTCGTCAAGAAGACGCGCTACGCGCTGCAGAAGAATCCGTGGAACGTCACGCAGCCGGAGAGCGAACGGCTCTCGGAAGTCCAGCGCCGCAACCGCCCCCTCTACCGCGCCTATCTGCTCAAGGAGACGCTCGCCGCCATCCTCGATGGTCGGCAGGTGAACGTCGCACGCAGCCGGCTCCTCGAATGGTCCAGCTGGGCAACGCACTCTCGACTCGAGCCCTTCAAGAAAGTCGCGAAGACGGTCGTCAAGCACGTCGAGGGCATCGTCGGCTACGTGGCCACAGGGCTCTCGAACGGGCGCGTGGAAGGCATGAACGGCAAGGTCCGCGTGCTCACACGCCGGGCCTACGGCTTTCACAGCGCCGCAAGCCTCATCGCAATGCTCTTCCTCTGCTGCTCCGGGATCACGTTGTCGCCCCTACACCGCACTCTGGGCGGCGCGAGCCCGTCAGCCCGCAGCCTGCTGCGCTGAGCCGTCGCCCGGCCCGTGCACCCACACGACCATTAGGAGTGCCGTAGTTTCCTGCGCATACCGAAGGCAAGCACGACGTGCGCCGGGCGGCGGGTAGGGGAGTCAATCTAGCAAGCCATCGTTGCCACCATCCTGGTCACCTGAGGCACCCTGGCCGGGGCGCGGCGTGGCCTCAGCCTCAGCACGCCTCGCTGCAGGTTGTCGGCGGCCATCCCCTTCTTCACCTCGTCGATGGCCTGATCGGTCAGCGCGATGGCCTTCACGCGGTGGCCGGCCTTGTCATGGCTCGCCTTCGCGAGCTGGTTCTTCGCGGGAACCAGGGTGGCCAGCGCAGCCTTCATGTGCGGCTGAGGGTCCGCGCTGGCCTCGGGCACGGTGGCCCTGTGACCGAGCACCAGGGCCAGCGCCCCGGCCAGCACCAGCGTCGACGCCTTCCAGAACCCGGTGTCCTTCATGGCCCTCCAGGGTGTGGGAGAGCGAGCGCCGCCCGCACCTGTGCGCGCGGTGACACGCTCGTTCCGGCACCGGGGGACGCGCCTCGCGGCGCCCGCCCCCTCGGGCCTCTTCGCACTGAGACACCAGGCGGCGGGTAGGTAAAGCGGCGAGCACCACGGCGACAACCGACCGTTGGCGGCGCCAGCGCTGCCGCGTTGGCAGGGCGCAGTTGCGGTCGAGGCTCCCGCACCGCGCGCAGTCGGCTTCTCGAGGTGGAGCGACCCGCGCCCGCGTCAGCGCCGACGCGCGGAGCGCCTGCGTGACCAACGACACCTGCGACCCCGAGTGCTGCACGCACATCCAGCCGGAGCCGGAGCCCAGCAGCGGCCCGACCGGCGACTCGACCAGCAACTCCAGCAACTCGAGCAACTCGACCTGCGCCAGCGATGGATGCAACAGCGACAGCGCGTTCACGGACGCCTGCGAGTCGCTGCAGTTCTTCAGCTGCATCGACGCTGCGACCTTCGACGACTGCTCGGCCGTGTGCATGACCGCCAGCGCCGAGGACAAGAGCACCTTCGCGTCCTGCGTCGGCAGCGGGGGCGTCACCCAGTGCGACGCGGTCGGCTGCTACTACACGTTCAACCCCGAGGCCGTCCCCGGCCCGACGCCGCAGCAGATCGCGGACTGCAAGATGAGCTGCGAGTCTCTTGGCTTCTTCGATTGCCTGACGGGCACCGAGGCCGCCTCGTGGGCGGCCAGCTGCGACGAGGCGACCCAGGAGGTCATCGAGGGCTTCCTGATCTGCACCGCCGACCCCACCGACTGCGCCGCCGCCGTCGAGTGCTTCGAGTGAGGTCGGCGCCGGGGTTTCGGGCCTGCCACCAGGCCTGCTAGCTTGGGAGCGGAGCCGCGGCGATGTCACGAGCAGCACCTTGGATGGGGATCGCCGCGCTGGCGCTCGCGATGGCGATGAGCGGGTGCGGCGAGCTCCTGGACATCGACACCATCGAGCCGACCGGCGCCGGTGGCACCGGCGGCTCGGGCTTCGGCGGCGCCGGTCCGGGCGGTGGCGGGCAAGGCGCGCTGCCGCTCACGATCATCGGCGCCGGCTGCATAGAGAGCGATATCTGCGGCCCCGACGGGGCCAGCTGCTGCGAGAGCCGACTCGTCGAGGGCGAGGAGCTGGGTGAGTTCCGGATGGGATGCAACAGCATCCCCGGGCGACCGTGCTTCACCATCGATGAAGGGCCGGAGCACCCGGCCACGATCGGCAACATCTACCTGGACACGTTCGAAGCGACCGTGGGGCGCTTCCGCCAGTTCGATGAGGAGTACGAGGGCTGGCGGAACGCTGGCAATCCGGCGCCGGGCGCCGGCGCGCACCCCCGCATCGCCGACAGTGGCTGGCGCGAAGCGTGGAACGAGGAGCTGCCGCCGATCGGCGGATCCCTCGACAATCCGCTGCGCTTCGACTGCAACGGCTTCTCGGCGTGGTTGACGTCATCGCCCAACTCGATGGCGCAGAACTGTGTCAGCTGGCCGATGGCCTTCGCCTTCTGCATCTGGAGCGGAGGCCGCCTGCCGACAGATGCAGAATGGGAGATGGTCGCGACCGGCGGACAGGAGAACCGCATCTACGCTTGGGGCATCTCCGCCCCGACTCCGGAGCTGGCCATCTACAACGTGATCGAGGAGTACCCTCCCGAATCGTTCTGGCTAGAGAGCGCCGGCTCGCGGCCGCTCGGTGTCGGCCGATTCGGCCACCACGACCTGAGCGGCAACCTCAGCGAGTGGACGCTCGACCAGTACAGCGAGACCTGGTTCCAGAAAGGCGGCGGCGGCAATCCGTGCAATGACTGCGCGAACCTCGGCGGCGTCACCGATGACCACAGTAGCCGAGGCGGCAACTGGACGTACGACAACTACGAGCTCTCGGTGACCAAGCGCATCGAGCAGTGGGGGCTGGCGATCGCTCAGTACGGGGGCGTGCGCTGCGCGCGGGATCCGGCGCCTTGAAGCCGCGCGCCGGTTCCTGTTCGGTGACACTCGTCCTGTTCCTCACCCTCATCGCCTGCAGCTCGGACGACGCGCCAGGAACGGGAGGCGAGGGCCCAGCCGGGGCCACCGGCGGCAGCGGAGGCGGGCGAGGCGGCGGCGGTGGAGCTGGCGCAGCCGGTGGGTCCACATCAGGGAGCGGAGGCGTCTCGCCCGACGCCTGCAGCAAGCTCTGCGACAGGTTCGAAGAGCTGGGCTGTGAGAACGTGCCGACGCAGTGCCAGTCGGCCTGCGACACCTGGGTGGAGCGCGCCGGCGATTGCGGGTACCAGATGCTCGCCGAGATCGACTGCATCGCCGAGTCCACCGAACAGTGCGGGCAGGACGTTTGCCAGGCGGAGTTCGCCGCACTCGACAGCTGCGCGCGCGGCGTCGACTGCTTCACGAACTCGTCCACAGGCGACGGTTCAGCAGGCGACTACAGCTGCGCCGGCGCGCAAGGGTGTTCCACCGGGCAGGTGCGGATGGACTGCGTGCGCGTCGATGGCGGCCCCATCGACTGCGAGTGCTTCATCGGCGGGGCGGCCGTAGGCACGTGCGTGAACGACATCGAGAACTGCCAAGTCGACTTCAACTGCTGCGCCCGCTTCTGGTGACCCGCGCGCCGCGGGTGGGCTCACCGCAGATTGCCGGCGAGGCCGCGCGTAAGCGGCGAGCACTGCGGCGACAACCGGCCGTTGGCAGCGCCGGGGTGCCGCGTTGGCAGCGCCTCGTTGCGGTCAGCGCACCCCCACCGCGCCACCGTCGGCTTTCCGACCCAGAGCACCGCGCGCCCGCGTCAGCGCCGACGCTCGATGGGCCTGCGGCGGCCGATCCATGCGGTTTGCGCGTCAGCCGCGTCGCGCGGGAGGGCCGATGCGCGCACGAATGCCTGTCCGCCCCCATGGAATGCCGCTTGCGTTGGGGATCGGCACCATGACCTCCTGCCACAGCGCGCGCTTCGTCCTCGTCGCCTCGCTGGCCCTCGCCGGCTGCTCCGCCAACACCCGCGGCAGCGACGGCTTCGACAACGACCCCGGCGCCACGACCGGATCGGGCGGCGACGGCGGAAGCGGCGGCTCGGCGGTGGTCGCGGGCACGGGCACGGGCGGCGCGGGCATCGACCCGGCCGGCGTGGGCGGCGGCAGCGGCGAGTGCAGCAGCACCGCCGACTCGGACATCGACGCAGACGGCTACACGGGCTCGGCGGGCGACTGCAACGACTGCGACGCCAACGTCAGCCCCGGGGCCATCGAGGTCGTGGTGCCCTCTCCCGACGAGGACGGCAACGAGGTGCCTGCCGTCGACGAGGACTGCAACGGCGAGGTCGACGAGGCGGTGAGCGCGGTCTGCGACGACGGCATCGCGCTCGACAGCGCCGATCCCATCGACGCGGCGCGCGCCATCGGCCTCTGCAAGAGCGTCGGCGCCAGCGAGCCCGGCTACGGCCTGCTCGAGGCCGGTGAGAGCCACGGCCAGCCGGCGGCGGCGTCGCAGCAGCACGGCATCAGGGCGCCTTCGGCGGCAACGTGGCGCCGCGCGCCGGCAGCCAGGTGCTCGTCCTGTCGTCGGGTCACGCGCGCATCCCCGGCCAGGCCGGGGCCTGCAAGCAGAACTCCTGCTCGGGATACGGCGCCGGCGTGGCGCCGGCAGGCTTCCCGCAGGACGTGCCCGGCTGCCAGGGCGCGCAGGAGATCAACGACGACATCGGCCTGGAGGTGAAGCTGCGCGCTCCCACCAACGCCACCGGGTACTCGTTCGACTTCGACTTCTACTCGTTCGAGTATCCCGAGTTCGTGTGCACCGATTACAACGACCAGTTCATCTCGCTGGTCTCGCCGCCGCCGATGGGATCGATCAACGGCAACATCTCGTTCGACTCCATGTCGAACCCGGTCAGCGTCAACATCGCCTTCTTCCAGGTGTGCGCGGGCTGCGCGCTCGGAGATACGGAGCTGGCCGGCACCGGCTTCGGCGGCGGCTGGGACGACGACGCCGGCGCCACCAGCTGGCTGACCACCAAGGCCCCGGTCGAGGGCGGCTCCGAGGTCACCATCCGCTTCGCGCTCTGGGACACCGGCGACGACGCCTGGGACTCCACGGTGCTGCTCGACAACTTCCAGTGGATCGCCACCGGCGGCACGGTGACCGTGGTCACCGACCCCGTCCCGAAGTAGCTGCGCGTCGCCGGTCGATAGCTGAGCTCGTCGTTCGGCGCCTCCCGGACCCTTCGAGGGACCGGATGGGCCGAAACCCAGGAGGCTTCAGGGGGATGCGCGGCTGGGGGGCCACGTCAAACGACGTCCCCCGCTTCGCCCGCCGCCGGCAAAACCGAGGCGCCGAAGTATTCCCGGAGCATGGCGTCCGGCGTAAGATCGCGTCGATGCTGCGACTCATCCGCGTCGTCGCGCTCGGGATGCTCGTTTCGGCGGTGTCAGAGCGGGTTGCCTTCGCCCAGCCGAGCGACTCTCCGCAGGCGCGCGAAGCCGCCTCCAAGGCGCTCTTCGACCAGGGGAAGACGCTCGGCGACGCGGGCAACTGGCAGGCGGCGTGCCCAGTGCTCCAGGAAGCGCACGACACCTACGCAACGCAGGGAACCGCGCTCCAGCTCGCCAACTGCTACGAGAAGCTCGGAGATGCCAGCCGGGCGGTCGTTTACTATCGGTACGTCGGCGATCACGGCGCCGCCGACAAAGTGCCCGAGCGGGTCGCCTACGCACGCGAACGGCTGACGGCGCTGGACAGGTCCGCACCCCCGCCGGTGCCGCCCATCGACGCGCCTGCCGAAGCGCCGGTGGACGCACCGCCACCAAGGCCCGCTGCCGCCCCACCGCCGCCCATCGCGACCTCCCCGCCCCCGAGCGGCGGCTCCAGTCGCCTGCCGGCGTTCTCGATGGTGGGTGGGGGCGCGGCAACGCTCGCGGTCGGGGCGGTGTTCGGCGCCCTCGCGCTGTCGCAGGCTTCCGGCGTGGAGGATGCCTGCCCCGGCGGTGTCTGCCCCGACCCGGCCACGGCTCGAGCGCAAGGCGCCGAGCAAGACGGCGCTCGGACCAAGGGCTGGATCTCGAGCGTTTCCCTCGGCGCCGGCGCCGTCGCCCTCGGCGTTGGATTGGTCCTGCTCGCTCGGCGTGGCGGGCCCGCGAAGACAACCGCTTCGGCGCGGGGCGTGGTGGTGCGCTTCTGAATGCCATGCGTCGTGTGAGCCCATGCTGACCGCGGGACAGTGCATCGGCGGCCGCTATCGACTGCTGCGCCCCATCGGGGAGGGCGGCATGGGCGTCGTCTGGGCCGCCAAGAACGAGGCCATCGACCGCGACGTGGCCATCAAGCTCATGTCGCCCGCGCTGGCATTGAACGAGGACGCGCTGCAGCGCTTCTTCAGCGAAGCGCGAATCTGCGGGTCGATCCGGCATCCCGGCATCGTGGATGTGCTCGACCTCGGCCGGAACGACGACGGCGCGCCGTTCCTGGTGATGGAGCTTCTCGACGGGGTCACTCTCGAGAAGCTCCTCGAGCGCCACCGGCGCCTTCGCCTGGGCGAGGTGCTGCCCATCGTGCGGCAGGTGGCCCGAACGCTGGCCTTGGCACACGACAAGCGCGTCGTGCATCGCGACCTGAAACCGGCCAACGTGTTCATTCACCGGTCTCCAACGGGAGACCTGATCGCCAAAGTCCTCGATTTCGGGATCTCGAAGATCCTCGGCCCGGGCTCGATGACCGCGACCCGCACCGGGATGATGGTGGGAACGCCCGCCTACATGAGCCCGGAGCAGGCCGGTGGGCGACTGGCTGTCGACGAGCGCACCGACGTCTACTCGCTCGGCGTGATGCTCTTCGAGGGCGTGACCGGCGGGACGCCGTTCGACGCCCCCACGCCGCAGGCGTTGCTCATCGACCTCGCCACCACCGACCCGCCGCCCGTGCAGACGCGCTCGGCTGAAGTTCCGGCCGTCGTCGCCGCGATCATCGACGCGTGTCTGGTGCGCGACCGAGAGCGCCGCATACAGAGCGCGCGCGAGCTGGCCCTGCGCATCGACGAGGCGATGCGGGCTGCCGGCATCGTCGACGAGATGCAGGCGCTCGATCTGGCGCCGTCCACGGCATCGCCACGGCCCCCGGCGCCGGGCACGGGCGCCGGGCTGCCCGCGGACGGGCCAGGGGAGACACCCGGGGTGCCGGGCGCTTCGGCAGACGCGACCGGTCCCACGCTCGAGAGCGCGCCGCACGCGGGCCCTTCCGCAGGATACGGGGCCGTGCGCACGCCGGAGATGGAAGCCTCGCTTACCGTCGCGCCCACGAGCAGCACGGATCGACGGCAGCGCGCGCGGCCCCATCGCTGGGTGGCCGTGGCCATCGGCTCGGCGCTCATCTTGCTCGGCGGCCTGGGGGCGGCGTGGATCGCATTCGGACCTTCGCCCGGGCGGGCGGCGTCGAGCGAGGCGCCGGCATCGCCCGTCGAGGCGGACCCCGCGGTGCCCACCAGAGCGTCGCCACCGGCGGAGCCGCCCGCGCCGGCCGTCGAGCCAACGCCAGCTGCGCCGACGGCGGCCGCGCTGCATCCCCCACCGCCGCCGTCGGCAACCTCCACGGCTGGGCCCAGCGCCGGCATCGCCGGGCCCAAGCCGGCGGTGACCGCCGCAGGAACCACTCGCCCTGGAAAGCCGAGGCCCTCGGGTGCGCCGCCCGCGCCGGCGCCGCCCAAAGGGTCGGGCTCGATCTGGGGTTGGGACTGACCGCCTGTCCTGGCAGTCTCGCTCTCGCGCTCGCAAGACGCGGAGAACCGACCGCTCCTCAGCCGGCGGGTGGAATTCGATGTTGGCAGAGGGGGCGGTGGTCTACTCTCATCGCTCGTGGAACGGCGCGGACGATGCGGACACCACGGCGGGTGGGCGGCGACGAGGTGCGCACCGACGCCAGCTACTGCGGTCACCCGACGCCGCAGATGTACGGCTTCCAGAGCTACATCGCCGTGCCCATCTTCCGGCAGAACGGCGAGTACTTCGGCAACATCTGCGGTTTCGACCCCGAGCCGCGCCGCCTCACCGACGGCAAGACGCTGACCATGCTGCGGCTGTTCAGCGAGCTCATCTCGCTCCAGCTCGACGCGGAGGAGCGCCACGAGTCCGGGCGAAAGGAGCTGGTCGCCCAGCGCAAGGATGGGCACCTGCGCGATCAGTTCCTGGCCGTGCTCGGCCACGACGTGCGCAACCCGCTCTCGTCCATCGTCTACGGCACCGAGCTGTTGCTCCGCCGGGCCGCCGATGCCGCCGACCGCAAGGTGCTGCAGCGCATGCGCTCCAGCGCGGGCCGCATCACCTCGCTCGTCGACGAGCTCCTCGACCTGGCCCGCGGCCGGGTCGGCGGGGGCATCGCGCTCCACGGCGCGCCCGCCGACGACCTGGCGGCGCGCCTGGCGCACGTGGTCGACGAGGTGCAAGCCGCGCACCCCACCCGACCCATCTCCTTCGACGCCGCGCTGGGCGCGGTGGTGCGCTGCGACGCGAAGCGCATCGAGCAGCTGCTCTCCAACCTGCTGGCCAACGCCATGGAGCACGGGACGGCCGCCTCGCCGGTCGCCGTCCACGTTCGCAGCGACGAGGCGGAGCTCCAGCTGCGCGTCGAGAACCACGGCGCGACCATCCCGGCCGCGGTGCTGGAGACGCTGTTCCAGCCGTACTCGCGCGGGCCGGGTGGCGGCCGCAGCGCCGGGTTGGGCCTCGGCCTGTACATCGTCTCCGAGATCGCCAAGGCCCATGGGGGCACGGTCGAGGTGGAGTCGGTCGGCGATCGCATCGCCTTCCTCTTCGCCATGCCCTGTCGGGCGTCGGCGGGAGCGGCCGTCGCGCGGCTCGACGCCCCGTACGCCGCGCGCACCGACGGCAGCAGCACCGCCGGCTGACCCGCGCCGCGCCGGCGCGCTGCCTCAGCCCGCCTGGATGCGCTGGAGCGCGGCGCGCAGCGGCGCCGGCAGCTCGACCGGACGGCGGCTGGCACGGTCCACGAACACGTGCACGAAGTGTCCCTGCGCCGCGGCCACCGGCGCGCCGCGCGCGAAGATGCCCACCTCGTAGCGGACGCTGCTGTTTCCGAGGTGCGCGACGCGCAGCCCGGCCTCGAGGTCTGCGGGGAAGGAGACCGCCGCCAGGAACGCGCACTGCGACTCCACGCATAGGCCGATGATCGCCCCGGCGTGGATGTCGAGCCCGCCCTCGGCGATGAGGAAGCGGTTGATGACCGTGTCGAAGTACGCGTAGTAGACGACGTTGTTGACGTGTCCGTAGACGTCGTTGTCCATCCAGCGCGTGGGCACGTCGGCGAACCAGCGGTAGGCGGCGCGGGGCTCGGGGCTGGGGCGCATCGTCCGCGTCACCAGTACGAGAGGGCGCCGCGGAAGAGGTCTCGCATGGCGGCATCGTCCACCGCGCGCGGCGCGTTGTCGACGAGGCGCTTCTGGGCGATGGCCCCGGCGGCGAGCGCAGCGAGGTGCGTCTCGCCGTACCCGACACCGCCGATGCCATTCGGGATGCCCGTCGCGCGCATGGCGTCGATCAACGCGGCGGCGAGCAGCGCGCCCGCGTCGGCCGGCGCGGCGCCGCGCGTGTCGGCGCCCAGCGCCGCCGCCGCCTGGAGGTGTCGATCCGGGCTGGTGTCGCCCATGGCGCGGAAGACGCTCGGGGCGTTGACCACCACCGAGATGCCGTGCGGCACCATCGTGCCCTCGCCCGGGTAGCCGGCGCTGCGCCAGGACTCGACCTGACCGGCCACGGCGTAGGACATGGCGTGCGGCAGGTGGACGCCGGCGTTGCCGAAGGCGATGCCCGCCAGCGTCGCCGCCCAGGCCAGCGCCTCGCGCGCCTCGGTGTCGGCGGCGTCGCGCACGGCGCGCACCAGGTAGCGGCCGCCGAGGCGCAGCGCCTCCAGGCTGCCGAGATCGCTCCACGGGTTGCGGCCCTGGCTCATCGGACGCAGCGCCGCCGACGCCGGCCGGGCGCGCGCCGTGAACGGGCGGGCCGTGAACGACTCCAGCGCGTGGCACAGCACGTCGAAGCCGCTGGCGGCCACGACCTCGGCCGGCAACGTGCGGGTGCAGGTCGGATCGACGAGGGCTCGCCATGGGCGCAGGTGGCGCGAGGCGATGCCCGTCTTCACCGCGCGCTCGGTGTCGTCGAAGACCGCGATGCCGGTGCACTCGCTGCCGGTGCCGCAGGTGGTCGGGCAGGCGATGTGCGCAGGGAGCGGACCGGGGACGGGGCGGCCCTCGCCGATGGGCGCGTTGACGTAGGCCTCGAAGTCCGCCGGATGGGTGGCGTAGAGCGTGGCTGCCTTGCAGGTGTCGATGACCGAGCCTCCGCCCACGGAGACGTACCCATCGAAGCGGCCGTCGCGCGCGAAGGCGGCCGCGGCCTGGAACGAGGCCTTCGTCGGCTCGACCTCGACCTGGTCGTAGACGACGGCGTCGATACCCGCGGCCTGCAGGCTGCGCCGCATGGCGGCGAACGGCTCCAGATCACGCACGCGCATGTCGGTGAAGAGCGCGGCGCGGCGCACGCCGGCACCCCGCAGGAGCTCGCCGGCCTCGGCCAGCGCGCCGGGGCCGAAGGTCAGCGCCTGAACGTCGACGCTGAAGAGCGCCTCGTTGCCGTCGACGAGCGCGTATCCGTGGCAGCAGCGCACCGGCCCATTCGAGCGAGCCGGCCGGCCCGCGGCAAGTCCGCAATCCCACGGCGACCGGCCACCGCCCGCCGATGGCACAGCCGCGCCGTGCGGAGCGGCCCATTCCAGCGGCGCACGCGCGTGCTACGCCGCGTCATGGAACCCTGGACGCTGATCATCGGGAACAAGAACTATTCGTCGTGGTCCCTGCGCGCCTGGCTGGTGCTGAAGCACGCCGGCGTGCCCTTCGAGGAGCAGCTGGTGTTGCTCGACCGACCGGACAGCTCGACCGAGCTGGCCAAGGCCTCGCCGTCGCGGCGCGTCCCGGTGCTGCGCATCGGCGACCTGTCCGTGTGGGACTCGCTGGCCATCGCCGAGACGGTCGCCGAGCGCGCGCCCGCCGCCGGCCTGTGGCCCGCCGATCCCGACGCGCGTGCGCTGGCGCGCGCCGTCACCTGCGAGATGCACTCCGGGTTCGCCGCGCTGCGCGAGCACATGCCCATGAACGTGCGCCGGCACGCGCCGGGCATGGGCCGCAAACCCGGTGTCGCCGAGGACATCGCCCGCATCCAGGCGCTGTGGGGCGAGACGCGCGCGCGCTTCGGCGCCGGCGGGCCCTTGCTGTTCGGCGCGTTCACCATCGCCGACGCCTTCTTCGCCCCCGTGGTCTCGCGCTTCGTGACCTACGAGGTCGAGGTCGACGCCTCCTCGCGCGCGTACATGGATGCCATCTGGGCCCTTCCGGCCATGGAGGACTGGCGCACGGCGGCGGCCGCAGAGACGTCCGCCAGCCGCAAGTACGACCTCTGAGGCCATCGAGGCGCGCGCTGGAGACGCTCAGGCGGCCGGTGCGCTGCGGGCCAGCTCGGCCTCCAGGCGCTGCACGGCCAGCGCGTGGAACACGGGCGAAGTCTCGGCGGCGAAGGCGCGGCGCCCGGCGCGCCACGCGGCCACGGCCGTGGAGCACAGCCCGCCGAAGGGCTCCCACACCACGTCGCCCTCGTCGGACGAGGCGCGCACGATGCGGTCGAGGAGCTTGAGCGGCTTCTGGTTGCCGTGGATCGATCGCGCGGCGTCCTTGAAGCGCTCGCTGCCGCGCACCGCCGGCTCGCTCCAGACGTTGGTGATGCCCAGGGCGCAGTGGAACTTGGCGCGGAGCGCCTCCCACTCGTCGCCGCGCAGCGTGCGCTGGCCGTCGATGGAGAAGTACGGCCGGCCTTCGGGCCGCCCGCGCTCGTTGGCGTAGCGCGCGAACTGCTCGAAGGCCTGCGCCGGCGGGAAGTACCAGAGGTGGCACTGGGTGAAGTACTTGCGGGTGGCGGCGTTCTTCACGCCGCAGGCCTCGTTGGCCAGCGACAACGCCAGGCCGGCGCGCTCCCACTCGTGGCGCAGCCAGGCCTTCATGCTCAGGCGGCGATCGCCGACGTCGAAGCGGACCTCGCGCACGTACTGGACGCAGACCTCGCTGACCACCGGGTACTTGCGCAGCGTCTTGCTGTTGGCGTTGCCGGCGGCGTGCGCCATGCCCTTGTCCCAGACGTGGCAGGACCGGTACTCCCAGTCGCTCCGCGCGAGCAGCGGGTGCACGGTGGCCCAGCCCAGCTCGGTGCCCCAGAACCAGAGCGTGGTCGAGGGCAGCGCCAGGCGCGACCAGGCCTCGACGTGCGCCGCGTACCAGTCGACGAGGCCGGCGGCGGTGGGCGGGTCGCCGGGGAAGCCGGCCACGCCGTAGGCGCCGTCGGAGACGATGACCGTGGGTCGCGGCCGCGCGCGTAGGCGTCGAGGGCGTCGCCGAGGTGCACGGCCGGGCGCGTCACGCGAGGCATCGAGGAGCATTGACCATCGAGCGCGCCGCGTGGTCAAGCGCCAGTCGCCTCAGCGCGCCGCGTGGTCGAGCGCCAGGCGCGTCAGCGCGCCGCTGCCGTGACCGGCGCCGGCGAGGCAGCGGCGGACGCGAGCACCGCACCGGCCCACGTCGACGCCGCCTTGCAGTCCGACAACGATTTGGCAGCCTTGCCACTGCGCTGGAAGGGGCCGGCGACGAAGGCCAGCGCCTTGCCCTTGCGCGCCCAGGCCGCGGGGCCGAGGTCCTCGCGCTCCTTGCACCCGCTGGCGGCCCTGGCGCCGGCGCCGCCCCACTGCTTGGCGAGGATGGCTGCCACCTCGGCGGCGTCGGCGTCGCTGTCCATCACCAGCGACCACGCCAGCGCCACCGCCCGTCCGGCCTCGGCCCGATGGGAGAGCCCGGCGGTGGCGTCCCGGCGCCGGCTCGCGGCGCGCCACCACGCAGCGATCGCCGCCCCAACCTGCGGCGGCCTGCTCGGCCACGGCGTTCGGTGACCAGTCGGCGAGGGTGATGCGCAGCCCCTGCTCGCCCATGGGCTCGTCGAGGGTGACCTTCCAGTCGCGCCGAGCGCGCTCACCGGCGGCGTGGGCACCTTCACCGCCGGCTCGCGCGCGTCGAGCTTGTCGAGGTGCAGCAGCTGCTCGGTGGTCTCCGGCAGCTTGCGCCACACGGCGTCGACCGCCGGCCAGCCGCCGCGCTTGCGCAGCCCCTGCACCAGACGGAAGCCGTCGACGTAAGGGGCGATGAGCGAGGCCTGCAGCGCGCGCGGGGTGGCCGCGGTGCTGGCGGTCATGGCCATGGACGCGGTGGCGCTGAGGCGCACCGCCTCGACCGGGATGTCGGTCGGGCCGCCGGCCATGACGTCGAACATGGCCACCATGGCATCGCCCTCGGCCAGCGCGTGGGCGGCGGTGGTGCGATCGCCCTCGCCCGGGGCGAAGTCGAGCATGTCCTTCAGCGAGAAGCTCTGGTCCTGCAGGGCGTGCACCAGCTCGTGGGAGAGCGTGGCCGCGGCTTCTTCCTCGCCGAGGTCGTCGGCCAGGTACATGGTGCCGTCGTCCGGCTCGTAGAAGCCGGCGATCTGCCCCTCGAGCAGGGCGAAGATGCCCTCCACGAAGTCGTAGTCCGCGGGAACCAGGCCGAGCGCGGCCAGCGACTCGCCCTGATCGAAGAGCACCGCGCGCGGCACGTCCTTGTCGACGTGGGCGCGGATGCGCTCCAGCATCTTGCCGCGGCTCAGGGTGCGGCCGGGCACCGGCTTCTTCACCGGCAGGGCGCGCATGCGCGCCACCACCTCGAGCATCTTCTGCGAGCGGCGCGCGTTCTCGGCGGCCTCGACCGGGTCGACGGAGGGGTCGCCGCTGGCCGCGGGACCGGCGACCGCGGGCGCGCTCACGGGCGCGGCCGGCCCTGTCCCGGGCGCGGGCCACACCGGCGAAGGATCCGAGGTACCGCACCCGGCCAGGGCCAGCGCCAGCGCCGCCGCGGCGGGCCGGCGCGCGCTCATGCCAGCCTCCGCGTGCTGGCGCGCAGCGCGTCGATGGCCGACTGGTAGCGCTTCACCCGGTCCTCGAAGCTCTCCTCCGGCGGTGCCTGCTCCGCACAGAACACGGCCGAGCCAGCGACCAGGGCGCGCGCGCCGGCTGCGGTGACCTCGGCCGAGGTGGACGGGGAGACGCCGCCGTCCACCTCGAGCACCACGTCGAGCTCGCGCTCGTCGATGGCCCTGCGCAGCGCCGCCAGCTTGTGCAACGCGGAGGGGATGAAGCTCTGCCCGCCGAAGCCCGGGTTGACGCTCATGACCAGCACCAGGTCGAGGTCACCGAGGACGTGGCGGATACTCTCCTCGGGGGTGTGCGGGTTGAGGACCACGCCCGCCTTGGCGCCGAGGCCGCGGATCTGCTGCAGGGTGCGGTGCAGGTGCGGGGAGGCCTCGACGTGCACCGAGACCCAGTCGGCGCCGGCCTTCACGAAGTCGGCCACGTAGCGCTCCGGCTCGACGATCATCAGGTGGACGTCGAGCGGCAGCTTGGTGGCGGCACGCACCGCCCGGACCACCGGCGGGCCCATGGTGATGTTTGGCACGAAGCGCCCGTCCATGACGTCGACGTGGATCCAGTCGGCGCCGGCGGCCTCCACGGCGCGCACCTCTTCGGCGAGGCGGCCAAAGTCGGCGGAGAGGATGGAAGGGGCGATGAGCACCTGGTCGCGCTGCACGGCTCGACCTTTACTGCCGCCCGCCCCCGAGCGGTAGCCCCGCCCCGCGCCGTACGTAGGCGCGTGCCCCCGGAGTAGGCGGGCGCGCCGGGGCGGACGGCGGGATGCGATGAGTGTTGCTCGATGGGGCAGAAGTACGTAGACGGGGAGGGAAGCGATCACCGCTCCCAGGGCGAGGGCTCGATGGAAACGCGCCCGCTGACCAAGACGGACTACGACCAGATCGTGCAGGTCATCGACCGCTGGTGGGGCGGTCCGACCAGCGCGCTCGCGCACCCCATGTTCTTCTACGAGCTGGGGCGGCACGCGCGCGTGGTCGAGGAGGACGGCGTGCTGGTCGGGTTCCTCCTCGGCTTCGTCTGCAGCGACCCGCCGGTGGGGTACGTGCACCTGGTGGGCATCCACCCCGACCATCGCCGCCGCGGCGTCGGCCAGCTCCTCTACTCCGCCTTCGAGGCCGACTGCCGGCGGGCCGGGTGCCAGACGCTGAAGGCCATCACCACGCTCGGCAACGAGGGCTCGGTCCGCTTCCATCAGGCGCTGGGCTGGTCGATGGTCGAGTCGGAGGACTATGCGGGCCCCGGCCGGCTGCGCATCGTCTTCACCAAGACGCTCGGCGTCGGCCAGGCGCGCGCTGGCGACACGCCGCGCCCGAACTGAGCCGCGCAGCGCCGCCGACACCGCGCGCCCGGACGAGCCGGCGCGCCCTCGCTCTCGTGCGCGCGCCTCCCGAGGGGGCGCGCGCAGTTGACCTTTGAACCGGTGGGCGTACGCTCGGCGTGATCGGCGTATTTTGCCGCACGGAGGCGCCATGCGACCTCGCAGCTTCTTCCTCGCTTCCTCGTTCGCCGCCATGGCGACCCTTGGCGCGGCTTGCGCCACCGGCAGCGGCAGCGGTGACCTCGGTGGCAACACGGACGACGACGACGAGAGCCCGTCCGGCTCCGGCGGCAGCGGCGCGGCCGGTGGTGAAAGCTCCGGCAAGGTCGGCGGGCGTCGAGCGCGTCCACCGCGGCCAGCGGAGGCGGCGCGTCGGTCGGTGGCAGCAGCCGCGGCGGCGCGGCGTGCACCGAGGACCCGTGCAAGCTGGTGCCCCGCAGTGCGGCTGCCCGGCTGGCGAGCAGTGCGTGATCGGACCCACCAGCGCCGCCAATCCGGGCGGGCGCGCCTGCTCCGTCGGTGGAACCACCCCGCCCGGCGAGCCATGCGGCAGCAACGCCGACTGTCAGGCGGGCTCGATGTGCGTCAACACCGGCGTCGACCTGTGCATGGAGTTCTGCGCCGACGACGGCGCCTGCAACGCGCCCGGCGGCCAGTGCCTGATCACCCTCGTCGACTCGGCCCAGCAGACCGTCCCCGACGCCGTCCTGTGCTCGCTGAACTGCGACCCGATCACCAACACCGGTTGCTCCGCGGGTGGCTGCGCGCTCGGCCAGGAGGAGGTGAGCATGGATCTGTTCACGCTCTGCCAGGGCGCCGGCGCCGGCACGCAGGGCGCGGCCTGCGTCGACAATGGCGACTGCGCCGGCGGCTTCGGCTGCTTCGGCGCCGCGCCCGACCAGCAGTGCCTCAAGTACTGCGGCGTGAACCCGTCCAAGGGCGTGTGCTCCGGGGGCACGTTTTGCACCGGCTTCACCACGCCGGTGATCCTCGGAGCGCAGGAGTACGGGGTATGTCAATGAAGGCAGCGGACATGGAGCGTCCCAGCGTGCGGGCCACCCTCGGCGGCGAGGGCGCCAAGCGGCTGCGCGAGATCGGCCTCTTCGGGGGGTTGACCGACGAGGTGCTCGCCGACTTCGGTGGCTCGCTCGACGTCGTCGACATCGCCCCCGGCAAGCTCGTCTTCAAGGAGGGCGAGTGCGGGCGGGAGATGTTCGTGGTGCTGGAGGGGGAGATGGAGATCCTGCGCCGCTCCAAGCGCAGCCTGGAGGCCCGCGTGGCCATCCTCGGCCCCGGCGACTGGTTCGGCGAGATGTCCATCCTCGACATCATGCCGCGCTCGGCCACAGTGCGAGCCATCGCTCCGTCGCGCCTGCTCAAGCTGACCACGCAGGACCTGGACGGCCTCTACCGCAGGGACCTCAAGAGCTACTCGCTGCTGGTCCTCAACGTGGCCCGCGAGATCTCGCGGCGCCTGCGGGTAGCCGACGGCCTCCTCGCGGAGCTGGTGGCGAACGTGATGGACGAGTACACGCGCCCGCGCAGCGCCTGAAACGGTCGTCAGCACCTGACTGCTTGTTCGGGGGTGCGGCGGCGGATACCTTCGCCGCTCGATGCACGTCGAGTGCGGCAACTGCGGGGCTTCGATGCAGCTCGAGCCGCATTTGCGGACGGCGAACTGCCCCTACTGCGCCTCGCCCTCGGTGGTCGAGCGCGGGCCGGCGCAGGACCGACCGGCGCCGACCTTCACCCTGGGTTTCACGGTGGCGCACGAGGGGGCGCGCACCGCGGTGCGGCACTGGCAGAAGAGCCGCGGCATCTTCACGCACTCCGGGCTCAAGGGCGCGCACATCGAGGACATCAAGGGCCTCTACGTGCCGGCCTACCTCTACAGCGCGGTGGCACACGCCGACTACCAGGCGGAGATCGGCGAGAACTACCAGGAGACGGAGACCTACACGACCACCGACTCCAAGGGGAACCTGGTGACCCGCACGCGCACCGTCACCAAGACGGAGTGGCGACACCTGCAGGGCCGCCACTCGTCGTACGTGCTCGACGTGCTGGTCACCGCGTCGCGCGGCGTGAACAACGCCGAGATCGAGCTGGTCGAGCCCTTCGACTACAAGACGCTGCGCCGCTACACGCCGGCCATCCTCTCCGGCTGGATCGCCGAGGACCCGACGATGACCCAGGCGGAGTGCACCGCCCTGGCGCGCCAGGAGACGATGGACAAGGTCAGCGCCGAGCTGACCAAGTTCATGCCCGGTGACTCGCACCGCAGCCTGGACCAGCGCACCTACCTGGAGCGCGAGACCATCGACCTGCTGCACGTGCCGGTGTGGGTGCTGGCCGCGCGCTACGACGCCAAGAAGCCGCCGGTGCGCCTGCTGGTCAACGGCCAGACATCGAAGGTCTGGGGCAAGGCGCCCCTGTCCTGGGTCAAGATCGTGCTCGCCGTGCTGGCGGTGGTGCTGCCGGTGGCGGCGCTGATCCTCTGGTCGTCGCTGACCGCCGACTCCAGGCCCACGCCGACACCGCCGCGCCCTGCGCCGGTGCCGACCACGCCGGCGACGCCGACCACCCCGGTGACGCCCGCCAAGCCCGGGACGCCGGTGAAGCCCACCACGCCCACCACGCCCACCAAGCCGGGCGGCGCCGCGACGCAGAAGGCGGCACCCGTCCCCCCCGGCAAGCCCACCGCCGCGCCGGCCAAGCCCGCACCGGGGACGGCGCCCACCGGCGCCACCAGGACAGGCACCTGCCATCGCTGCAGGTGGGCCAGCTCGGCGTACAGCTCCAGCAGCTCGGGGTAGGTGACGACGTCGGGGCCGCCGATGTCGACGGTGCCGGTCGCGTCGCCCTCGAGCGCGTCGGCCGGGTCCCGGACGACGTCGGTGACCGCGATGGGCTGCACCCGCGACCGAAGCCATGACGGCACCGGCTGCACGAGCAGCATCGAGGAGGTCTGCCGGATGATCTCGAAGGACGTC
>JBBJMR010000112.1:0-24930 GCA_037720395.1 Polyangiaceae bacterium | reverse complement strand
CGCCTGGCCGGCAACCTCCAGCCCGGAGGCCGACACGGTGACCCATGCCTCGCCGGCGGCTGCCGGCAGCGCCGGCCCGCCGCCGCCGTCGGTCGTGGTGGGCAACGCCATCGACGGCGCTGCGCTGCGCAAGCGCCACATCGAGCACCTGAAGAGCGACCACTCGCCGGTCACCGTGCTGCGCGGAGACGGGCCGCTCGAGCTCGGCAAGCGCATCTGCGAGGCGGTGATGCCCTGGAAGCCGAAGGAGACGCCCATCCTCCTGAAACCGAACATCTGCGGCTTCGACGGGATCAAGGATCCGGTCAAGTGGAAGGGCGACGACGGCATCGTCGGGCGCATCACCGATCCGGAGTTCACGCGCGGCGTGATCCAGTGCCTCAAGGCGCGCGGTCACGCCAAGGTGACCATCGCCGAGGGCTGCGGGCACTCCAACGGCTTCTGGAGGCAGGTGGCCTTCGTCTCCGGCTACGAGGCCATGGCGCGCGAGGAGGGCGTGCCGCTGGTGGCCATGGACGACGACGGCGTCTTCGACGTCGAGGGCGATCGGCCCGGCAAGCCGGTGCGCATCGAGGGCATCGGCGCAACGCGCGTGCCAGGCCTGCTCTTGCCCAGGGTGCTCGCCGAGCACCTCGATCACGGCGTGTTCGTGTCGCTGCCCAAGGTCAAGGCGCACCGCTTCTCGGTGGTCTCGCTGGGCATCAAGGGCATGCAGGGCACGGTGATGCGCAACGACGGGGGCCCGGCCTACAAGCTGAAGTTCAAGATGCACCAGGAGCTCACCGACTACCTGGCGCTGCGCAAGGCGAACAAGGAGGCCGGCCTCACCAATCCGGCGACCATCGCCGCCGAGCGCAAGCTGTACGTCGACTCGCTGCGCGCCTTCGCCGAACGCATGATCGACGTCCTGGAGCTGAGCATGCCCGACGTGGTGCTCGCCGACGGCGCGCCGGGCATGGGCGGCGACGGCTTCCAGGCGCTCTGGCCGACGGCGGAGATGTTCGCCGTCGGCGGGACGAACCCGGTGGCCGTGGACAAGGTGGGCTCGCAGCTGCTCGGGCTCTGGGACGTGGCCAAGCTCGGCCCCGAGCTCGGTGGACACAAGGGATCGCCGCTCATCGAGCTCGCGGCGCGCCGCTACTAACTCGACCTCGGCGCGGTGAAGACCAGCGGCGACGGCGTCGCCTTGCTCAGCGCACCGCGACCCACGCATTTCAAGAGCATGGCGCCGTTCGCCATCCACACCGACGGCGCGCCGCAGTGGGCGCCGCAGTCCAGGGCGACGAGCATCGTTGCCCCCGCCGCGCCGGCGACGACCGGGGCGGCGCCGGCGACAGGCGCATCGAGCGCGACGGTGACCCCACCGACCGGCCACGCAGCCACCACGGGACCGGCGACGAGCGCAGCGTCCGGAGGCGGCGCGAAGCGCGAAGCGCACGCCATGGCCCTGGGCGAGACGCGCCTGACCATCGACGGGCGCGCCGAGGAGGCATGGCAGAAGGCGCCCGCGCTCTCGTTCGACACGGACTACGCCGGGAAGCCGAGCGGGATCTCGACGCGGGTGCGCTTCGCCTGGTCCAAGGAGGCGCTCCACGCGCTGTTCGAGCTGGAGGGCGCCGGGCTGGCCACCGATCGAACACGCGCCGTCGGCGTGGAGCGCGAGGCGCTGTACCAGGAGGACTGCGTGGAGATCTTCCTGGGCCCCGACCCCGCGACACCGAAGCGCTACTACGAGATCGAGCTTGGCCCCTTCGGACACTTCTTCGACCTCGACGTGAACGCGGGCAAGCCGACCATCGCCTGGTCCAGCGGCGCGCGCATTGCAGCCACGCAGGATGCGGCGAAAGGACAGGCGGTCATCGAGGTCTCAATGAGCGCCGCCGACATCACCCGGCTGCTGGTGCCCGGGGCACGCTGGCCGCTGGGGATCTACCGCATCGAGGGCAAGGGCGAGCGCAAGTACCTGGCCTGGAGCCCGCCCCGGACCAGCAAGCCGAACTTCCATGTCCCCGAGGCGTTCGGCGTGCTGGTCGTCGACCCGTGAGGCGTGCACTCAGCCGGTGCGCTGCTGCCCGCGGCGACCGCGGAGCAGCTCCTTGAACCCGAAGTAGGTCATGGCGTCCTTGAGGTTGGAGAGCGCGCGGCGCGCCGGCGACATGCGCGCGTCGGTGACGTACTCCAGGGTGAGCACGATGCGCCGCTCGTTCTGCCCGAGCGGCGTGACCGCGTGGTAAAGGGTGCGGCCGTTGAAGAGCGCCAGCGTGCCCGGGAGCAGGGCCACGCGCTCCTCGACGATCTCGCGCGTCTTGTCGCGCGTGAACATGCGGCAGACGAGGCGGCTGCTCGATTCGTCGACGAGACCGAGGAGCACCGTGTAGCGCGCGCCGGCGTAGTGCGAGGAGTCGTAGTGGAAGCCGATGCGATCGCCCGGCTCGGTGTAGTAGTAGAGCGCCGCGGCGTGCGGGTCGCCGTCGGGGCAGACGTCGAGGTCCTGCGCGCCGGTCGTGGCGCGCAGGAAGCGCAGCAGCTCCGGGTCGCGGTAGAGCTCCAGCACCGACGGCGCCAGCTCCCGGATGCGGTGGTACCCCACGCTGCCGCTCTTCTTGTAGAACGGTACGCGCTTGCGGGTGATGTGGGGCGCGAGGGCCATCGCCTCGGCGCGCAGCTTCCCGACGCGCGCCTCGTCGACGAGATGGTCGACCACGACGAATTCGTCCTGGGCGAGATACCGCTCGCGCGCCTCGAGCGCGAAGCGCGGGAACGTACCGCTCTCGTCCCGCTCGATGGCCGGCGCTGACTCGACGAGGTCGCGCCGGGTTTGTGGCAATGGAAGGGTCATGTCGATTCCTCCGAGGTCCGAGCCTGCGAGCGGCGCGGATCGGTGCCATGCATGGCCGCGACCATGCACGGGTCGACTCTTCGACACCTCCGCGAGCCGCGGAAAGCGGCGTCGGGGTGGGTGTCCATGCCGCTTCGCGATTCAGAGCGCTGCACCATTTGTCCACGCGGTGGCCTTCGCAAGCGGCCGCGATGGATCCCGAAATCTATTCGCGCCGATGCAATGAGGCCGGTTGCTTCGCGCGGCTTCGCCTTCGCGCCTCCGCGTGTGCGCGGCGAGCTCGGTTGTCTGCGCCAGCGCTCGTTCAGGCGCGGTTCAGTCGGCGCACGGCGATCCCGTCAGGCGCCGCACCAGGCGCGGAAGAGCTCGAGCGTGCGCGCGTTGTCCGGTACCCGCTCGCGGAAGCTGGCGCGGTGGGACGGGTCGGCGATCTTCGCCGCGCGCGCCTCGAGGCGGTCGCGCGCGGCGCGGATGGCGCTGGCGGCGGCCTCGGTGTGCTCGGAGGCTGCCAGGGCCTCGGCGTGGGCGAGGCGGATGAGCGACTCGCCCTCCTCCACCCCACCGATCTCCTCGAGGAGCTCGATGGCCTTCCTGGCCGGCGTGAGCGCGTCGCCGCCGCGGGCGATGCGCACCACCGCCAGCACGCCGAGCGCGTAGGCGCGGAGGCCGAAGATCGAGGCCACCATCTCCTCCGCCACCAGCGCCTCGCGCTCCGCCTCGGCGGGCTTGTCGGCCAGGGCCAGGATGAGCGCCAGGTAGATGCGCGAGCCGCCCTCGAGGCGGCGATCTCCCTGCTCGCGGAAGGCGTACATGGCCTCGCGCTCGATGGCCTCGCCGAGATCCAGGGAGCCGCGCCGGGCCAGCGCCAGACCGAGGTTGTGCTTGGCGAGCGCCGCCACCGCCGGCAAGCCCATGCGGGCCGCGGTGGCCATCGCCTCGCGCAGCGCGGTCTCCGCGCGGCCGTAGGCGCCGAGCTCCATGTTGGCGTGGCCCACGTTGACGCGTGCGTTGCAGGCGTTGCGCAGGTCTCCCGCCTGCTCGAAGCAGGCCGCGGCGGCCTCGATGCCGCTCAGGTACGCGCCCGGGTCGCCGGTGCCCACCGCCCGCGTGGCGCGGACGCGGTGGATGACCGCCTGCGCGGCCGGATCGACGCCGGCGATGGTCTTCTCCAGGCGGTCGATGAGGGCGATGTCGCGCTCGGCCTCGGTGTAGCGACCCCCATAGAGGAGGGCCACCGCGGTGCGGCCCAGGGTGACCACGTGCCGCCGAGACGAGGCCGCGTCGGCGGCGGGCGCGGTGAGGTCGTCGACCAGGGCCAGGAGGCGGTCGTAGTTGCCGAGACGCACCGTGGCCAGCGCCACCTCGCCCACCGCCGTGTACCACCGCGTGCTGCCGCGCGGGATGACCTCCAGGGCCTCGATGGCGCGCGCCTGCGCCTCGCCATGCTCTCCGCGCCAGCGGTGCGCCTCGGCGCCGAGCAGCAGCAGAGCGCCGAGCTCGGCGCGCGCTCGGTCCTTCTTCGGTCGCGATGCCTGCGACGACGCATCACCGCGGCCGCCCGTGGAGCCGGCGCCGCCGGGATCGCGGGCAACGACGCCGCCCGAGCCGAGGCCGGCGGCCGCCGCCGCCAGCTCGCGGTTGGCGGCGGAGAGCGCGGCCATGTCCGCGGCGTGGCTCGGCGAGGTCGGGGCGCGCGAGCCGCTCGGGCTGGCGGCGGCGTGGTGCAGGGCGATGCCGCGCTCGACGCGCTTGACCGCCGCGGCCAGGTCGTTGCCTTCCAGCGCCTGGGCGGCGGCCCGGCGATACCAGGACACGGCGCGCGCCGGCTCGCCGCCGCGATCGAAGTGCTCGGCGAGGATGATGGCCTCCGTCTCGCCGGCCTTCTCCAGCCAGGTGCCGGCCAGCTTGTGCCCGAGGACGCGGTCGTCATCGGTGAGCATGGCGTAGGCTGCCTCGCGCACCAGCGCGTGCCGGAAGCGATACTCGATCTCCTCCGGAAAGCGGCCGCTGGTGGAGCGCAGATCGACCACCTCTTGTTCGATGAGCGACTGCAGGCAGCGATCGAGCTGGATGCCGGTCTCCACGCCGCCGAGCAGCGTGCTCACCCCGTCCTTCCAGAAGTCCTGACCGAAGACGCTGGAGGCGCGCAGCACCCAGCGCGCCTCGGCGCCCAGGCCCTCCAGGCGCGCGTGCACCATGGCCAGCACCGTCGGTGGCAGGGCGCGATCGCGGCCCTCGGCCACGGCGCGGATCAGCTCCTCGAGGTAGAAGGCGTTGCCGTCGGCGTGGTCGCAGAGCTTCTGCACCACCTCCGGCGTGGCGCGGTCGCCGAGGACGTGCCGCACCAGGCGCTCGCCGGCCTTGCGCGTCAGCGTGGCCAGGCGCACCCCCTGCACGCGGCGGTCGTCCCAGAGCTTGGGGAAGAGCTCGTGCACCTCGGGGCGCGCCAGCGCCAGCACCATCAGCGGCTGGTTCTTGAGGACGCGCAGGGCGGCGTCGACGAGCTTGACGCTGGGCAGGTCTCCCCAGTGCAGGTCCTCGAGGAGGAGCACCACCGGCGCCGTGGCGCACTCGATGGCCAGGAAGTCCTCGAAGGCGCGCCGGATCTGGTCGCCCATGAGCATGGCGTCCTGACGCGCAGCGCGCAGCTGCACGCTGTCGCCGTCGGGGAAGGGCACGCCCACCAGCTCGCCGAGGAACTCGGTGATGCGCGCGCCCTCGCGCCCGCTCAGATTGCGCGCCACCCGCGCGGCCAGCTTCTTCTGGCGCACGGCCAGTGGCTCGCCGGCGCGCACGCCGGCGGTGTGCCGCACCGCGGAGGCGATCATCCCGAACGGCGAGCCGGCGGAGAGCGGATCGCCGCGGCCGATCCAGATCTCGACGCGCTCGTCGCGCTCGCGGATCTTCTTGCAGAGCTCGGAGGCTACCCGGCTCTTGCCGATGCCGGCCGGCGCGGTGATCAGGGCGGCGCGCGCCACGCCCTCGTCGACGCAATCGGCGAAGAGCGCCTCCAGGGTGAGCAGCTCGCGCTCGCGCCCCACGCAGGGCGTCTCCTTGCCGAGCAAGGTGCGCGCCGTCTCCGGCGTCTCGCGCTCGCCGCGCAGGTAGAGCCCGCCCGAGTCGCCTCCGACGTCGAAGCGCAGGTCGAGCAGCCCGGCGGTCACGTCGTCGATGCGGATGCGCGGACCGGGCTGGGAGCGGGGCGGCGGCTCGCCGCGGGACTGCGGGGAGTGGTCCTCGACGGTCTCGTCGGCGCGCAGGAGGAGCACGGCTCGGTCGATGGCCTCGCCGACCGGGAGACGCCCGGCGAGCACGCCGCGGCCGGTGGCGATGACCACCGGCACGTCGGGCATGTGCCCGCGCAGTGCCAGCGCGCACCGCGCCGCCTGGGCGGCCTGATCGGTGGCGCTCTTGCCGCCGGTCAGGGTGGCGATGACCGAGCCGTCGGCGAGGATCTCGATGTGCGCGTCGCAGAGGTCGACCGAGGCGCGCAGCGAGTCGAGCGTGGCCGTGCCGAGCGGCGGCGTGCGCCCGCCGGTGCCCAGCCTCGCGGGAAGAGGCGTCGCCGACGTGCCGAGGCGGCCGGTGGCGTCGTCGTGCACCGCCAGCACCGACGTCGTCGGCTGCACGCCCTGCGCGCCGGCGAGCACCACGCAGAGGAGCTTCTGCTCGCCGGGCGTCAGCGACGACTCCGGGGGCATGGACACGGAGACCGGCGCGCCGACCAGCGGGCCGAGCGAGGCCATCTCCGCGGCCACCTCGCGGCCGTCGCGCGGTCGGTCCCCGGGCAGCTTGGCCAGCATGCGCGCCACCAGCCCGTCGAGCGCGCGCGGCACCTCCGGACGCAGCTCGCGCACGCGGGGCGCGTCGGCCAGGACGATCTTCGCCAGGATGGCCATCACGTGCTCGCCCGGGAAGGCGGCGCGGCCGGTGAGGCACTCGAAGAGCACGCACCCGAGCGCGAAGATGTCCGCGGTGGAGTCGAGGTTGCGGTCGCCCTTGGCCTGCTCCGGCGCCATGTAGCCGGGCGTACCGAAGGTGACACCGGTCAGGGTGACGGTGGCGTCGGCGAGGCGGGCGATGCCGAAGTCGAGCAGCTTGACGCCGGAGAAGCCGCTGCCGACGCCGGTGTTGGGCAGGAAGAGGTTCGAGGGCTTGACGTCGCGGTGAACGATGCCGCGATCGTGCGCGGCGCCGAGCGCCTCGGCGGCTGCGCGCGCCATGGACACGCTGTCCTCGACGCTCAGACCGCCGCGCGTCAGCTGGCGCGCGAGGTCCGCTCCCTCGAGCCACTCCATGGCCAGGTAGAGCTGGCGCGTCGGCGTCTGCCGGTGCGCGATGTAGCGCACGATGCCCGGGTGTCGCAGCTCGGCGAGCAGCTGCGCCTCGCGCGCGAAGCGCGCCGCGTATCGCGCGCCCGGGCCGTGCAGCACCTTGAGACCGACCGTCTCCCCCGACGTGCGATCGCGCGCGCGGTACACGTCGCCCATGCCGCCGGTGGCGGCGAGGCGCTCGACCTCGAAGCGGTCGGCGAGGACGTCGCCCGGATTCACGTGGCACCTCGGCTCATCCGGAAGGCGCGCTCCTCATTGCCGCATGGAGGCGCAGCGCCGCAGCGACCTCCGCGTGCTGGCCGACCATGCGCGGGAGTATTCCATGGCAGCCTGGAAAAAGGGGCCGCTGCTACGTGGCTGTAGGTGGTCTGTCAGCTTCCTCTCGCGCAGTCGCGACGCCGCGCGGCAGCGACGGAAATTCGTCACAACTTGAAGGTGGCCATCGCCGTACCGCCGCTGGAAATCACGACATTGCGCGACTTGCGCTCGCCGGTCGGCGGCTTGCACGTCACCAGGTACGCACCCGGCTTCAGCGCCAGCTTCAGCGAGGCGCCCGACCCGCGCTGGACGCCGTTGACGAGGAACGCGCAGCTGCCGCCGACGGCCACGGCGACCAGGGTCCCGGTCTCGGCGGCGGAGGGCGCGGCGCCAGGACGTCCGGTCGAGGGCGGGGACACCGGGGCGCCGGCCGCGGCGCGCGCGGCGCCGGTCGAGCTCCCCGGGGGCGGCGCGCCCTTCGGCGGCGCGTCGGCGGGCGTGACCGCCACCTCGGGCGCCGGCCTGGCGGGAGGCTCGATGGCCGTGGCCGTCGGCGCCGGGCGCGCGGGCGGCGCGGGCGCGATCGCCGTCGGCTGCCCCTGCTCTGCTGGGTCCGGCGCCGACGGTCCGAGCAGCGCGACGGCCAGCGTGACCGGAAGCGCCGCGAAGATGATGCCCGCGGCGACCAGCTTGAAGGTGCCGAGGCCCCCGGACGATGGTGGCCGGGACACGGACGACGCTCCGGGCGATGGACGTGCAACCGGCGAAGCCGCGGCGGTCACGGCGGCGACGGGTGCCGGCGCGGGGCCACCGACGGGCAGAGGCGGCGAGGACGGCGTGCGCGCCGCGGCGGGTGGGGCGTCGACGGCGTGCGCCCCGGCGGCGGCGTCGACGGCGTGCGCGCCGCGGCGGGCGGGGGCGTCGACGGCGTGCGCCCCGGCGGCGGCGTCGACGGCGTGCGCGCCGCGACGGGTGGGGGCGTCGACGGCGTGCGCGCCGGGGAGAGGGCATGGGGCGATGCGCCGGCTGCGCCACGTCTGCGCGCGGCATCCGCATGTCGGCCGCCGCGCCGGCGAACGTCGGACCCGCGCGCTGTGGATCGGGGCGGAGCGCTTGCCCTGCCTCACGACCGCGTGCCGAGCCCGCCTCCGCCGCGGCGTCGCTGCCGCGGCGCGCGGTGCGCGGATCCGGAAGCGGCGCGGCACGCGTGATCTCCTCCGAGGCGTTCGAGGCGCGCGGGCCGGTGGCAGGCCGACGCTCGGGGACCGGCGACGCTGCCGGTGCCGGCGCCGCCTCGGCCTCGGCCTCGGCCTCGGCCACGTGCACGGCGACCTCCGGCGCGCCGGTGGCCGGCGCGTCGACCTCCGGCGCGCCAACGCGCTCGATGGCCGCGCGATCCGCGGCGCCACGCGCGCGCTCCTCCTGGACGGCCTGGCGGCGACGACGCTTGGCCTCGGCGCTGGTCTGCGCGATGCGCGCCACCAGCACCTTGCCCTCGGCGGATGCGAACGGCTCGAGCGCATGGGCGAGGGCGTGCACGTCGCGGAAGCGCTCGTCGAGGTCCTTGGCCATCGCCCAGCGCAGCACCTCGTCGAGGGCACGCGGCACGTCCCCACGCTCCGCCGCCAGCGCGCGCGGCCTCTCCTTGAGGATGGCCAGCATCAGCTCCGACTCATCGCCCTCGAACGGCGGGCGACCGCCGAGGAGCAGGTGCAGGATGGCGCCCAGCGACCAGACGTCGCTGCGCACGTCGACGAGGCGCGAGCGCCGCACCATCTCCGGCGACGCGTAGGGCGAGAGGCCGAGGAGCCCGACGGCGGTGACCTCCTCGGTGACCCGCGGGTCGCGGGCGAGCTTGGCCATCCCGAAGTCGACGACGCGGACCATGGCGGCGCCGCCGGGACGACGGCTCACGAAAAGATGCCCGGGGGAGAGCTCGCGCAGCACCACGCCGTGGCCGTGCGCCTCGGCCACCGCGTCGGCGGCCTGGAGCACCAGCAACACCGCCTCCTCCACGGGGACGCGCTCGCTGCGCGCCGCCCAGGTGTCGAGGGGCTCGCCGTCGAGATACTGCCGCACGGAGAAGAGGCTGCCGTCCTCGAGCGCGCCGACATCGAGGATGCGTGCCGCATGCTCGGACTCCAGCCTGACGAGCGCGCTGGCCTCGCGGCGGAACCGCTCACGCTCCAGCGCGTCGTAGCGATCCGCAGGCAGGACCTGCACCACGACGCGCAGGTCCACCGTCTCCTGCACGGCCTCGAGCAGCACGCCGCGCGCGCCATCCAGGTGCCGGCGAACGCGGTACTTCCCGGCCAGGAGGGCGCCCGACGAGAGCGCGGGTGCGCCGGCCGTGGTCACCTCCCCTTCGCTGCTCGCCTGCGACTCCACCCCACCCCCGAAGGTACTCGATGAAGGCCTCGGCGGGTCGGCTCCCCCTCGCCGCTTTGCGGAGAGGGGGCTGGGGGTGAGGCCATGCGGCGACGAACGCTGCCATTGGCGACAACGCGGCCAATTCCGCACCCTGCTAGGCTGCCGCGCGTGCTTCCCCGGCGCGGCATCGCGGCCGGCGCCGCGCTTCTCCTCGGCGCCATCGCCTTCGTCACCGCGCTGACCCTGGCGCTCATCCGGCTCGTGGTGGCGCGCCCCGCGGAGCGCAGCCAGCTCACCACCGCGCCGCTCGGCCCGCCGCTCACCCGGCAGCTGGTCTTCGTGGTCATCGACGGGCTGCGCCACGATCTGGCCATCGACCCCCAGGCCATGCCGGCCTTCTCGCAGCGCATGGCGCGCGAGGCGCACGCCGAGATCTGGGCCGGTCCGGTGTCGATGACCTCGTCGGCCGTGCTGACCTACGGCAGCGGACAGCGCGGCGACCTGGAGCAGATCGTCAACAACGAGACCGGCGCCGCCGTGGCCTACGACGACGTGATCGGCAACGCGCGCGAGGCGGGGCTGGTCACCGCGGGCATCGGCGACCGCGCCTGGTTCCGGATGTTCCCGCGCGCCTGGGACCTGGTGCATCCCGATCCCGACGGCGTGGCCATCGACGTCGACTACAACGCCGAGATCTTCGCCGCCGCCTACGACTTCGCGGGTCGCACGCCGCGCCCCAACCTGCTCGTCGTCCACTTCGTGACGCCGGATCACCAGGCGCACGCCTACGGCACCTTCTCGGCGCGCTACCGCGCTCACCTGCGTGGCTTCGACGCCGACCTCGACGCCTTCGTGCGCTCGCTCCCGACCGACACCACGGTGATCGTCACCAGCGACCATGGGGCCACCGACACCGGCACGCATGGCTCGGACACGCCGGTGCAGCGCCGCTCCCCGCTGGCCGCCTGGGGCCCGGGCATCGTCGCCGGGCGCGCCGAGACGCGCCGGCTCGATCAGGTCGATCTCCCCGGCACCTTCGCCGCGCTGCTCGGCGTGGCCCCGCCGGTGGACGGGCGCGGGCACGTGCTCGTCGACTGGCTCGACGTCGACGACGAGCGGCGCGCCGCCATGGCCTGCGCCGATCTGTCGCGCCTGCGCAACCATGCCCTGGCGCGCGCAGGCAACGACGCCGTGCACGCCACCGGCACCGACGCAGCGTGCGCGCCCGGCGGCGACGCGCGCACGCGCATCCAGTCGGCGGCGACGGCCGCCGCGGCGCTGGATGGCGTGCTGCAGACGGCGCACGGCCCGGGGATGGCGTGGACCTGGCTGGCACCGCTCCTGGCCGTGGTCGGCGGCGCCGGCCTGGCCATCGCCGGCCTGGGCTCCCTGGTGACGCGCGACGTGCCGCGCTTCGTCCGGGCGGCGCTGGTGATGGCCGCGCTCGCCGCCCTGGCGCTGTGGGTCCTCGTCCACCTGGAGCGCCTCGGCTGGTGGCCAACGCGGCCCGCATCGCCCTCTGATCACGGCCAACGCGGCGCTGCTCTGGGCCCTGCTGCGCCCGCGGACGGCGGCCGCGTGGCTCGATGCCCACCCGGCGCTCGGTGCCGCGGTCCTGCCCGGCTTGCTCCTGGTCACCGACACCAAGTCGACGCAGATCGAGTCGCTGGTGCTGGCGCTGGTCCTCGGCGGCGCGGCCATGACCATCGGTATCGGCGATCCCGGCGGCGATGCAGCGCTCGACTTGCCAGCGAGCGGTGGCGAAGACCTGCGTGCGCGACGCGGCGACGCCGAGGCCCGTCGCCTCTGGCTATCACCCGCGGCCTGGCGGCTGCCGTGGCGGCGGGTGGCGCTGGCGCTGGCCATCGCGCTGCCGATGGTGCCGGTGGGCATCCTCAACAACGGCTTCGCGCCGGCCGTGCTCGGCAACGATCCCTGGGGCCGCCGCGTCGCCGCGCTGCTGGCGCTGATCGTCCTGGCGACGGTGCGCCGGGACCAGGAAGCGCGCGCCGGGCGCGGCGAGGCGACGACCCGCGCGCTGGCCGCGGCCGGGGTGGCGCTGGCCATGGTCTCCCTGTGGGCGCGCACCGCCGCGCCGGCCGCGGTGTGCCTGTGCATCTGGCTCGGCGCGCCGCTGGTCGCGGCGGTGGCCTGGATCACGCGGCGGCGGGTGCTCGCCGAGCTGCTCCTGGTCGCCTCCTACGGCCAGGTGGCGCGCGACGACGAGCTGCCGGTGCTGGTGGCCACCTACCTCGTTGCGCGCATCGTTGGCGAGGCACTGCGGGGCGAGTCCGTGGAGGGTCCCGGGCCGGCACCGCGGGAGAAAGCGCCCCGAGCATCCCTGGTGCTGGCGGCAGTGACCTTCCTCTTCGCCTGGACGTTCCTGCAGCGCATCGGCATCCAGCGCGGCCTGGACTTCATGTACCTCGACTGGGGGGCGGGCGCCTTCCGCGAGCCGGGCGTGAGCATGTTGCGCATCGGCGCGGCCATCGCCTGGAAGCACGAGCTGGCCCGCGCCGCGGTGCTCTTCGCCGTCCTCTCCGCCCTGCCCAGCGCCCACCGGGTGCTGGTGGCGCGGGGGCTGCTCGCCGCCGAGGCGGTGCGCGCCGCCGTGCTGGCCATCGCCCTCTACGCCGGCAAGGACTCGTTCTGGACCGGGATGCGCGCCATCGGCGACACGCCTCACGCGCTGGCGTCGGTGGTGGTCGCCGCCGCGGCGCTGGTGGTGGTGGAGTCGCTGGCGCGCGCTCCGGCGGACACCTCGCCGGCGCCGGCCACGACCGGCGGGGCGGCCGGTGCGTCGTCGGCGCCGGGCGTGGGCGGCGTGCGGCGTGGTCGCCGGCTCACCGGACGTCGCCGAGGGAGGCGTCCAGCGCACCTGACGGTCGCGCCACACCAGGAACGCCGGCAGCACCACCACCGCCGCCGTCAGGCAGGCCAGCTCCCCCGCCGCAGAGGCGATGCCGAAGCTGATGATGGCCTTGTTCACCGAGCTGGTCAGGGCGAAGTACCCGAGCACGGTGGTCAGCGAGCAGAGCACCACCGCGCCTCCGGTCTCGATGATCACGAAGGCCGCCGACCCACGGCCCTCGATGCGGTAGCGCTCCATGACGTTGACCGCGTAGTCGGCCCCGACGCCGATGGAGACCGGCAAGGCGACGAAGTTCAGGAAGTTGATCTTCAGCCCGACCAGCTCGAAGTGCGGCATGCCGCCGGCCCAGGTCAGCTTCGAGCCCCACACCGCGAGCACGGCCATCATCCAGCACAGGCCCAGGAGCAGCACGCCGATCACCGCCCACGACGCCCGACGCGCGCGGAAGGCGAAGAGGATGACCGCCAGCGTGCCCAGCACCGAGGCGACGATGGCCTTGGGCACATCCTCGAGCACGGCGACGATCATGTCCGCGAAGATGACGCTCGAGCCGCTGCCCTTGACCACCGAGCCGTCCGGCAAGGTGGTGCTGCGGAAGCTGTCCGCCCACTCCATCAGGTAGTGCGCGTCCCACACGCTGCGGCCGCTGGAAGGAACGATGTAGACCAGGCGCCCGCGGGTGCCGTCCTTCTCCACGAAGGAGCGAGCCACCTGCTCGGGGAGGTCGTCGATGCCCAGGGGCTTCTTGCCCGCCGCGGGCAGGTGCGTCTCCAGGTCGGTCCAGTCGGCCTCCGTGATGAGCCCGCGCTTCCTGGCGCGTTGCAGGCGGTCGCGTGCCTCGTCCACCAGCGCCAGCTTCTTGTCCTGCTCGGTGGGGAGCAGGTCGTAGATGGTGACCACCCGCGCGAACGGCTTGGCGGCCGCGGGCGCTGCGTCACGGCGCGCCTCCAGCGCGGCCTTGAGCGGAGCGATCTGATCGAGGCGGTCGACGAGGATGGCCACCCCGTCCTGGCCGAGGCGGCCGACGACCTTGTCGACGCGGCGCATGAGCAGGCGCGCGTTGCTCTCCACCGCCACCGGCTTGTTGCGGGTGTTGGAGAGGTCGTACTCCATCGGGTCGCTGACGATGTAGTGGACGGTGATGGCCAGCGCGGCGATGCCGGTGCTCACGCCCACCGCCATCAGCGTGCGCGGGTAGCGCGTGGTCAGCCAGGCCAGGGGCCGCCCGAAGCCGGCGCGCAGGCGCGAGGCCAGGCCGCCTTCCGGCTTGATGGGCTGGATGTGCTCCGAGGCAGCGAGCAAGGCCGGCAGGCAGAGGTAGGTCGCCAGCCAGCAGAGCATCATCCCGCTGCCGCCGATGATCCCGAAGTGCTTGAAGCCCCGGAAGTCGGTGATCATCAGCGACCCGTACGAGACCATTCCCGCGCCGGCGGCGGCGAGGGTGGACATCCAGGTGTCGCGATGGGCGAGGTAGAGCGCCGCGCCGACCCCGGCGACGCGACGCGCCTCCATGTAGCGCGCCATGTAGATGATGCCGAAGTTGATGCCGTTGCCGACGATGATGCTCACCAGGAAGCCGGTGGAGGAGTTGAGGTGGCCGACGGTGAGCCAGGCCAACCCGAAGCTCCAGATGGCCCCCACCGCCACGCACAGGGCCATGAGCAGCACCGTGCGAACGCGCAGGTAGAAGAGGAAGACGACGCCCAGGATCATGAGCACGCCGCGCAGGCCCACGTCGGCCAGGTCCCCCTTGATCTGCTGGTACTCCTCGGCGGCGGTGATGAAGTTGCCGGTGTAGTAAACGCGCATCTGCGGGTCGAAGCGCTTGGGATCGACCCGCGCCACGATCTCCTCGATGCGCTTCATGAAGCTGTTGGCGCGCTCGATGTCCCCGCTGGAGACGCCGGTGCGGACCAGGAGCGCGATCATCCTCCCGTCCGGCTCCATGTAGTAGCCGTCGGGGTACTGCGGGTCGTCGGGCCTGGGCTTGGTGGCGGCCTGGCCGCGCTCGGCGAGGCGCTGCTTCACGCTCTCGGCGGTGAGCGGTGGCGGCGCGTCGTCGTCGAGCTCCAGCGCGCTGCCGGTGACCTTGGCCACCTCGTAGTCGTAGCGTTCCAGGATGTCGTCGTGCACTTGCTGCACGTCGGCCAGCGGCGCGTAGAGCACCTGGTTCTGCTCGAAGAACTGGCGCGAGGCGCGCACGCCGTCGTCGACGGCGCCGACCAGCGACGGCCCGAGCGCGCGGATCTCGGGGCCGAGCGCGTCCACGAAGCGCTGCAGCGCCAGCTTGTCGTCGCCCTGGGCGACGATGACCAGCGTCGACGCCGAGACCAGGCGCTGGCTGACGCGCTCGGCGACGACCACGCTGTCCTTGTTCTGCGGAAGCAGCTCGCCAAAGCTCGTCTTCAGGGTCAGGCGAGACGCGGCCAGCCCGGCGAGGGCCACGGTGAGCAGCACCCCGAGGAGCACCAGCCAGGGGTGCTCGGTCTGCGCGCGCACCAGACGGGCGGCCAGGCGCGCGGCGCGGCGCCGGACGCGGGTGGTGCTGGGGCTGGTCTCGCTCGTCTCCGCCATCTAGTCCCGGGAAGGGGCTCGCGCCCCTTCCCCCCGCGAAAGCGAGCTTCGCGGGGCCTCCCAGCCCGCGTGCTGCTCGCGCCCGCTGAAACCACCGTCCGCCACCAACGCCGATCCTTATCTCGACTGAGACGCTCGTGGAAACAACGGTCTAGCGCGCCAGCGCCGCCGGGACGGCCAGGCGCAAGGTTCCGTCGGGCACGGCGAGCTCGAGCACGGCCCCGCGCCGGTCGGCGACACCGAGGCGCAGGAACCCGTCGGCGCGGACCAGCGCGAAGGGCGCGCGCGGGGTCGGCGCGTTCTTGCCGTCCGGGACCACGAAGACCTGCACGTCGCTGCGCGGCTTCTCGGCGCCGGCCGCGCGCGGGGACAGCGCCGCCACGCAGGCGTCGGCCACGGTGGCGCTCTTGTCCTCGGTGGTGCAGCGCAGCAGCGCGCGGCGGTCGGCGTCGCTGGCCGCGCCCTTGGACCGGGCGATGCTCTTGCCCAGCCAGTCCGCGGCGGCCACGCGCACGGACTCCGATGGATCGCGCGCCAGCGCGTCGCGCGGCGGATGTGCGTCGCACGCGGCGCCCATGGCGCCCAGCGCCACCAGGGCATTGGCGCGGACGTAGGGCCGGCCGTCGGCGAGGGCCGCACACAGCGCCGCTGCGGCGGAGGCGTCGCGCTCGCGCACCGAGACGCGGCCCAGCGCGGCGGCGGCGTTGCCGGCCACGGCGATGTCGGGATCGTGGAGCATGGGCGAGAGCAGCGGCACCGCGTCGCGCTTGCCGGCGGTGCCCAGGGACCAGGCGGCGTTGGCGCGCACGCCGGGGTCCGGGTCGCGCGCCAGGCGCTTCAGGTTGTCGGCTCTCTCCGGGTGGTTGGCCAGCGCCTCGGCCACCTTGCGCCGGTCGTCGATGACGCCGGAGGCGAGGCGGCCGAGCTCCGCGCCGGCGGCGGCGCCCTTCATGCGCCCCAGCCCCTCGACGAGCGCGTCGCGCGCCACGTCCGGCGAGCTGGTCACCGCGGCACCGGCGCGCTGCGCCAGCGCCGGTCGCGGCGCGCGCCAGCACGCCGGAGATGGCGATGCCCAACGCCCCGCGGTCCTGCTCGGCAGCCACGGCCAGCTTCTCCAGCAGCGCCGCCGCCGAGCTCTCGCTGCCGACCCGGCCGAGGGCGATGGCCGCCGCCAGGCGCAGCTCGGCGCGCTGGGCACCGAGCGCCTCGAGCAGGGCGGCGTCGCCGGCCGGGGAGGAGACGCGCAGGCTGCCGAGCGCCTCGATGACCGCTTCGCGCAGGGTGTCGTTCTTGGTCTTGGCCAGGCCGAGCAGCACGGGCTGGGCGCGCGCGGCGCCGGTGCGCCCGAGCACGTGCACCAGCTCCACCTTCTCGTCGGCGGCCGTGCCCGCGTCGCGCAGCGCCGCGGCCACCGGATCCACGGCGCGGCCATCGGGTCGCGCCGGATCGAGCAGCGCCGCCGCCGCGCGCAGCGCCGCGCGCCGCACCGCCGCGTCGTCGTGGTCGACGAGCTCGAGTACCGTGGGCAGCGCGGTGGCGTCGCCGAGCAGCGCCAGCGCGCGCAGACCGAAGCGGAGCGAGAGCACGCCGCGCTGCATGGCGCGCACCATCGCCGTGGCCACGGCGGCAGGCGTCACCGTCGACGGGGGCCGCGGCGCCAGCAGCGCGCCGAGCGCCAGCGCCGCCCCCGAGGCGACGCGCGGCTCGGGCGCGCCGGCCAGCGTGCTCACCAGGAGCGGCGCGGCCGCGGGCCCCGCGGAGACCAGCGCCTCGCGCACCGGAGAGCGCGGCGCGGCCGGATCGTCCTTGGCGAGCGCCGCCACCAGCGCGCGCACCGCCGCCTCGGAGCCGATGCGACCGAGCGCGCGCAGCGCAGCGACGCGCACCTCGCCCTGACCGGTGCCGCTGCCGGCCGGTCGGCCCGGCGCCAGCCCGCCGGTGACCTCGGGCGGACCCTCGACCAGCGCGGCGATGGCCAGGGTGGCCTCGTCGGAGCGAAGCCTGCCGAGCGCCGACACCGACTCCACGCGGACGTCGTGCGAGCTGTCCTGCAGCGCCAGCATCAGCGCGCCCTGCGCGCGGGCGTCGCCGAGGGTGCCCAGGGCACGCGCCACCGCGCGCCGCACCTCCGGCGCCGAGTCCTGCACCTTGCCGATGAGCGGCAGCACCGCGCGCGCGTCCCCGATGCGACCCAGCGCGCGGGCCACCTCGGCGCGCACGTCGACCGAGGGGTCGTCGAGGTGGCCGAGCAGCGAGGAGACCGCCTCGGCCAGGCCCGAGCTGCCCATGGCCGCCGCCGCAGCGAGCCGCACGTGCGCGTCGGGGTCGCCGAGCACGCGCCCCAGCGCCACCACCGCGCGCTCGGTGGGCGCAGCGCGCACCACGTCGCAGGCGGCGAGGCGCAGGCGCGCGTCGCCCTCGCTCAGCCAGCTGATCACCAGGTCGCCGGCGCGCGGCAGGCGCAGGGCCACCGCCGCCTGGGCGCCGCGCAGCCGCACCTCCACGTCCGGGTCGCCGAGCGCCTTCTTCACCAGCTCGGCCGCGGTCTCCGGAGGCAGCTCGGGCAAGCGCTGCGCGGCGCGCCGACGCTCGCCCACGTCGGACGAGGCCAGCGCGCGCGCCACGCGCTCCGGGACGCTCGGCCACACGAAGGCGGCGGCGTCGCCGGCGGACAGCGCCAGGAGCAGCATCGGGACGAGGGCCGCCTTGCGCACGCCGGCTCAGCCTACCCGCTCCGCGTCGCTTGGCCACCCACACGCGAACCGGCCGGGGCCGGCCATCCCGGCGGACGTTGCGCCAGGGGCCGACGGCGGAATCCGCGCGGCGCCCGCGGCGTTGCCATCCAGAGCCATCGATGTTGCGAGCCCTCCGCCTCCCCGCCCTGGTTTGCCTGCTCTGTGTCACCGCCGCCTGCAGCCAGTCGGCGCTCCCGGAGCGCGCCGGCCGCAGCGCCGAGGTGGTGGCCGCGCCGGCGCCGACCCCCGCGCCCAGGGCGGTGGCCGCCAGCGCGGCAGGCGAGAGCATCGACTTCGCCGGGCTGGTGAGCACGCTCTCCGAGCCGGACGCGAGCTTCTTCTCCGAAAACTACATCTCCAACGAGACGAGCTACCTGCAGATCGCGCCCGCGCTCGAGCGCAGCGCCCGCCCGGGTGGCGTCTACCTCGGCGTCGGCCCCGAGCAGAACTTCAGCTACATCGCGCTCACCCGGCCGGAGCTGGCCTTCGTCGTCGACATCCGCCGCGAGAACATGCTGCTCCACCTGCTCTACCGGGCCGTGTTCGACGAGGCCACCTCGCGGTCGCACTTCGTGGCGCTGCTCCTCGGCCGCCCGTGGAGCGCGGAGAGCGCGCCGCCCGCCGACGCTTCCGTGGACCAGGTGCTGGCTCACGCCACGCGCTCGCCCCCGAGCGACGCCACCCTGGCCGAGACGCACGCTCGCCTGCGCGCTCGCATCCTCGACGCCTACGGCGTCAAGCTCGACGCCGGGGACCTGGAGTCGCTGGCCGCCGCGCACCGCGCCTTCCACAAGGGCCAGCTCGAGCTGCGCTTCGAGCTGCACGACAAGAACGGCCGGCAATATCCGACGCTGCGCGAGCTGCTGTCCCGGACCGATGCCGACGGGCGCAGCGCCGGCTTCCTGGCCAGCGAGCCCTCGTTCCGCTTCGTGCAGCGGCTGGAGCGCGAGGGGCGCATCGTGCCGGTGGTCGGCGATTTCGCCGGAGAGCGCGCGCTGCCGGGCATCGCCGCCTGGCTGCGCGAGCACCGCCTCGAGGTGAGCACCTTCTACGTCTCCAACGTGGAGCAGTACCTGTTCGAGCCCGGCATGTGGGCGCGCTGGTCGCGCAACCTGGCCGCTCTGCCCGTCCACGAGGAGAGCCTCCTGGTGCGCTGCTGGCTCGACCAGGGCCGCCGCCACCCGGCGCAGATGAAGGGCCACCGCACCGCGACCACGCTGCACAGGATGGCGCCCTTCGTGGAGCGCCAGCGTACCCGGCCGTCGCCGAGCTGGTGGGCCGTGGCCACCGAGGACGTCTTCGCGCCCCTGCCCGCGCAGCCGACCGGAGCGCGCACGGCGCGCGCCGCCGACTGACGCGCGCTCCGGCTCCGGGAAGCGGGCGCGCACCGAGGCGCGCCGCGGAGCGAGCTACTCCGCGTCGCCGCCCTGAGAGAGGGGCAAGTAGGCCATGCGCCGCGGCTCGGTGATCTGCTCGCCGGTGAGCACCGCGAGCGCGTCGCGAAGCACCGACACGCAGCGCGCGTTCTGCGCCGGCGTGCCCACGGTGATGCGGATGAGCCCGCGGCTGGCGTGGTGCACGGCCAGGGTGCGCACGAAGACGCCGCGCTCGAGCATGGCCATGGACACGGCCTCGGTCGTCGCCTTGGCACCCAACGTCTGGGCCAGGTCGACGAGGATGAAGTTGCCCTCGCTGCTCATGGCGTGCACCCCGGCGATGCTCGACAGCTCGCGGGTGAGGTAGGCGCGGCCGTCGCGCAGCACCTGCAGGCGCGCCGACTGCTCGGCCTCGTCGGCCAGGGCGGCGGTGGCGGCGGCGATGGTGATGCTGGAGATGTTCCAGGGCAGCTTGACGCGCGAGAGCAGGCGGATGACCGCCGGGTGCGCCAGCCCGTACCCGATGCGCATCCCCGCCAGCCCGTAGGCCTTGGAGAAGGTGCGCAGCACGATGGCGTTGGGGAACTCGGCGAGCAGCCAGGACAGCGACTCCGGCTCCTCGGCGAGCTCGTAGTAGGCCTCGTCGATGACCGTGGGCAGCCCGAGGCGCAGGATGCGGCGCAGCGCCGCCTCTTGCAGCCGATTGCCGGTGGGGTTGTTCGGCGTGCAGACGAAGACCACCTTGGTGCGCTCGGTGACGGCGGCGATCATCGCCGGCACGTCGAACTCGCTGTCCTCGGTCATGGGCACCATCACCGGCAGCCCGCCGACGGTGCGCGTGCGCGCCTCGTACATGGAGAAGGTGGGCACGCTGAGCAGCACCTCCTCGCCGGGGGCGACGAAGGTGCGGATGACCAGATCGATGAGCTCGGCGGAGCCGGCCCCGAGGATCACGTGGTCGCCGTCGAGGGCCTCGCGCTCGCCGAGCTTGCCGCGCAGCGCGGTGGCGCCCTGCGGGTAGAGGTTCCCGCGCATGGCCGCCTCGACGATGGCCTGCAGCACCCGCGGGCTCGGCGCGAAGGGGCTCTCGTTGGACATGAGGCGATCGACGCCCTCACGCTGGGCGGCCACCTCGAAATGGTCCTCGCGGTACGGCGTCGCGCCGCGGACCCAGCTGGGGGCGAACTGCTCCAGCGCCTCGGGGTCGATGATCCCGGTGGAGCCGGCGGGCTCGTCGCCGAGATCGTCGCCGAAGACGCGCAGCATGGCCTCGGCGCGCTGCATGGCCGCCGGGGTGTCGACGTCGATCCAGCGCGCGTCGCCCACGTCGCAGGCCAGGAAGCGGCCGCGCTCGGCGAGGGCGCGCACGCCGTCGGAGAGCGAGCAGTCACCGGTGCGCGCGTGGATCCTGGCCAGCTCGTCGCAGAGCTCGGGCCCGATGCGGAAGACGCCGGTGTCGATGGCGTTGTAGTGGGCGATCTCCTTGCCGATGTCGACGATGCGGCCCTGCTCGACGCGCACCTTGGTGGCGTCGTCGATGTCGAAGCAGCGCTCGGTGTCGGCGTCGACGGCCAGGACCGCGCTGCCGCGAGGCGGCTCCATGCTGCGCAGTCGGCGCACCACCTCGGGCGAGTAGAGGTGGTCGGCCATGGTCAGCAGGACGTCGTCCTTGATCCACTCGCGCGCCGCGAGCAGGGAGACGCCGTTCTTCTTCGTGTACTCCGCGTTGTGGACGAAGGTCAGCCCCAGCGCCAGGCTCGGCTCCGCCTGCAGGGCGCGCCGCAGCGTGTCGCCGAGGTGGCCGGTGATGATCACCGCCTCGCGGATGCCCTCGTCCTGCAGCGTCCGCAGCACGCGGACCAGCAGGGCCACGCCGGAGACGGCCTGGAGGGGCTTCGGGTACGGCTGGCCGTTGACCAGCCGAGAGCCCGTCCCGGCCGCGAGCACGATGGCTCGGTCTACCTTGCGTCGTTCCACCATCGGAGTCCTACGGTTGCCGGCGGGGACTATCACGCGATTCGCCAGGAGGACAAATTCATTTTGACTTTTGGTGTGTTGCGTTGGACGCGCTGCCCCTGCCCGATCGCTTCTCGAGGCTCGGAGTGTGGCTCGCTGGCAACACCCAGCGGCACAACCCGGAGCCGCCGAGGGCGGCCGTCACGGAAACGCGGTGCAACAACTCGATGACAACCCTGGAAAAACTCCGCGGTGCGCCGTTGAGCCGGCGCGGGCGGCTGCAGGGGGATGAGCAAGCCGGAGGCCAGGGCGGGTGCTACCGGCGTTTCGCACCTCACCGGCGCCCGTTCGGCGGGCGAGCTCGCGCCGCGGCCGTGGCCGTGGGTCGGTGCGTGCGCGCGATCGCAGCGCGCGTCCGAGCGAGCGCCGTACGCATGTGACGGGCGCACCACACGCCTGACGCGGAAGACACAGCGAGGCGAAAGCGAGCTCCTTTGCGAGCGCGTGCGAGCGAGCAGGAAGCCGACGCCGGCGACGACGAGCGAGCTTGTCCGACGGACGCCGCGCGAAGGCTGGGTGACGCCTCCGCAGCGCCGGCAGCGCGCGCAGGGTCGCGACGTCTGCGCGCCGGCCTCAGGGCGTGGCGCGCGCGGCCTTCTCGTTGGGGACGTCGAGCACGGCGATGGCCTGCTTCACGCGCTCGCGCGAGGGCGCGTCGCCGGAGACGATCACCGCGTTCAGCGCCGCGTCGGGCTCGATGCGCACGCGCGCCGGCACCATGCGAGCGGCCATGCCGGCCAGCTCGCGGGCGTCGCCGTGCACGACGCGGATGACCTCCACCGCGTCCGTGCCTTCGGCGGAGACCAGCCCCGGCGACAGGAACGCGCGCACCTGGGCGATGCCGGCCTGCGTCCCGAGGACCACCAGCTCGCCGGTGCGGTCGTCGACGAGCACGGCGCGGATCTCGCCACGCTGCGGCGACTCCACCAGCGCGCGCTCGACCAGGCTGGCCACGCGCTTGGCGTCGTCGAAGGCCACCGCGATCCGCTCGCTGCGGATGGGGCCGCTCTCGCGCACGTCGATGGAGACGGCCAGCTCGCTCTTGCCGACCTTGGTGGGCGCCGGAGGCGCGGTCTGCGCGCACCCGACCTGCAGCAGCAGCGCGAGCGGTGCGAGGGCGAAGGCGCCGCGGACGGCGAACGGGAGGTCGCGGTGGAGTTGGACACGCATCGGGAAGGCACCAGAGCAGCGTGCGTGCCAGCCGCCCGCACGCCCGCCGACGGCGATTTCTCCGCGAAATGTGCGGGCCGAGGGGTCACACCGACGACGAGTTGTCGCACGTGCCCGGGCGCGCCTGCCAAGTTGGCAATCCGCGCAGCGCGGGATGAACGTGGTGTCGAGAGCGGGGTAGCTGCCGCGCGGTCAGCACTCGTGCCGATAGACGCTCAGCGTCCACGGCGTGCACGAGCTTCCGGATGCGTAACGGACCTCGACGTTGGCGGTGAAGCTGTCGTCGTCGCCCGACACGTCGCTGCACCACACGACGATGCTCTTGTCGCCGGCGCCGGTCTGCGAGAACGCCGGATCGGCGAAGCAGGCGGTGCCGGTGATGTAGAGGTCGTAGTCCACGCCCGCTGGCACATCGAGGTCGAAGCGCAGCGAGATGTACGCAGAGCAGTCCGAGTCCTCGATGGCGCCGATGTTGAAGAACTTCCCGCGGGTGCCGGTGCGCGTGAGCAGCGCGTCGCACCCGTCGCCGGAGCAGAACGGGAAGCCCGAGCTGGAGTCGGCGTTCCAGCTGCCCAGGTTCTCACCAGGCGCCACGTTGCTGGCGCCGCCGCTCTGGACCTCGCAGCCGTTGCCCTGGTTGCTGTCGCAGTTGGCGAAGCCAGCGTTGCAGGTGGTGATGGTGCAGGCGCCGTTGGTGCAGGTCGAGCTGGCGTTGGTCAGGGTGCAGGGCCCCTCGGAGATGTTGCCATCGCAGTCCTGATCGATGGCGTCGCAGATCTCGACGTTGTTGCCGGTGCCGTCGGAGCAGACCGTGTTGTTCGTCCCCGAGCACTGCCAGCTGCCCTCGTTGCAGACGTCGGTGTCGGCGCCGTCGCAGGCGCCGCCCGGCGCGTGGGCCAGGACGCACACGCCGCCGCAGGCGTTGGTGCCCTCGTCGACGCTGCCGTCGCAATCGTCGTCAACGCCATTGCACGTCTCCTGGTTGTTGGCCGTGGCGTCCGAGCAGACCACGGCGTTGAGGCCCGAGCATTGCCAGGTGCCCTCGTTGCACAGGTCGGCGTCGTTGCCGTCGCAGCCGCCGCCCGGCGCGCTGCCCAGGACGCAGGCGCCGCCGCAGGCGTTGGCCCCGTTGTCCACCGCGCCGTTGCAGTCGTCATCGACGCCGTTGCACGTCTCCGCCCCGGGCTGCGTGTTCTGCACGCAGGACAGGCCCGGAGAGGCAGATCAGGCTGCCCGGGCCGCACGGGCCCTGCAGGCCGGTGTTGCAGGCGCCGCCGCCTCCGGGGTTGTTCTCGTCGACCGCGCCGTCGCAGTCGTTGTCGAGGCCGTCGCAGATCTCCGCGCCCGGCTGGGCGTTCTGCAGGCAGGCCACCGCGCCGTTCTGGCAGGTGAGCGTGCCCGGGGCGCAGATGCCCTGCTTGCCGGTGGAGCAGGCTCCGCCGCCGCCGGGGTTGTTCTCGTCCGTGGCGCCGTCGCAGTCGTCGTCGAGGTTGTTGCAGGTCTCCTGCGAGGACTGGTTGGTCTGCTGGCACTGGATCTGCCCGCCGCTGCAGTGCTCCACGCCCGGCCCGCAGACGCCGGAGTTGCCGGTCGCGCAGGATGCGCCGCCCTCCGGGTCGCCGTCGTCGTCGTTGCCATCGCAGTCGTTGTCGAGGCCGTCGCAGGTCTCGGCCACCGGGGTCACGTCGCCGAGGCACTCGCCCCACTGGCCACCGACGCAGGTCTGCTGGCCGTCGGCGCAGGTGCCCACGTTCTTGGTGGCCGGGCTGCCGCCGTAACAGACCTGGGTGTTGCCGTTGGTGCAGGTGCAGTTCTCGTCGACCAGGCCGTCGCAGTCGTCGTCCGAGCCCTCGCACGTCTCACCGCGGGGGTTCGGCGCGCCGGGCTCGCACTCCTGCGACTCGCCGGCGATGCAGTTCTCGGTGGTCACCTCGCAGATGCCCTTGCCGCAGGTGGTGCTGCCGAGGTCCTCGTCGGTCGCGCCGTCGCAGTCGTCGTCCTCGCCGTTGCACAGGTCGGTCTTCGGTAGGACCTCGCCCTCACAGTCCGCCCAGACGCCCTCGCTGGTGCAGATGCGCTCGCCGGCCTTGCAGATGCCGATGCCCACCAGCGCCTCGTCGCCGCCGAAGCACGACTCCTTGGTGCCGGCGACGCAGGTGCAGCCCTCGTCGATCACGTCGTCGCAGGTGTTGTCGACGCCGTCGCACAGCTCCTCGGGCACCGGCACGCAACCGCCGCCGACGCCCCCGCTGCCGCCGCTGGACGCGCCCGCGCCGCCGTTGCCAGCCGGCGACGCCCCCGCGCCCCCGGAGCCCGGCCCGGCCGCGTCACCCGACGCCGCCGAGCTGCGGTCGACCGAATCGCCACCCGCGCAGGCCATGCCTCC
>JBBJMR010000357.1:0-8489 GCA_037720395.1 Polyangiaceae bacterium | reverse complement strand
GATGATGGGCGATGTCCTTGGGGCGGCCCACGAAGTCGCGGCGATCGATGCCGAGCACCGGGCGCTCGCGGTGCAGGCGGCGCGCCAGGCGGCGGCCGAGGCGCCCGCAGATGCCGGTGATCAGGATGGGGCGCGATGCCAGGTCGGCGCCGGCACGCAGCAGAGCGCTGCGCGCCGACCTGCGCACGCTCTCCGGCGCTTGCGCGCTCGCTGCCGAGCTGACGGCGATCTCCTCGTCGTCGCGCGGGAAGCGTCCGTCGCGATCCCCAAAAGAGCTGGCCACCGCGCGGGACAGTACTCCCGGTGCCCGTGCCCGCCCAGTGGGCAAAATGGCCGGCGCCACCGTCCCCGGAAAATCCGTGCGAAACCAGTTGCGTGCCAGCGTCGCCGTCGCGGCGCGCGATTGACAGCAGGACGGCCGCAGCTACGGTCGCCCCGTGACTTCGCGCACCCTGGCCCGGATCTCCCATTTCGCCACGCACGACGCGTTGCCGATGGCGCAGCGTGCTTCGCAGCTGCTGCGCGAGACCGCCGACGACCTGACCATCCGCATGCTGGGGCGCGACTTCGAGGAGCGCCTGCGCCGCATACCTCGTCCCGCGTCAGAGGCGGCGCAGAGCGGCGGCGTGGATCCCTTCGGCATGGATCCGGAGTGGGCGAAGTACGCGGGCGGCATCGCGGCCTTCTTCCACCGCGTCTACTTCCGCACCGAGGTGCGGGGCATCGAGCGCGTCCCCACGGGTCGGGTGCTGCTCGTCGCCAACCACTCGGGCCAGGTCCCGGTCGACGGCCTGCTCATCGCCGCGTCGATGTTCCTGGATGCCGAGCCCCCGCGCATCACTCGCAGCATGGTGGAGAAGTGGTCGCAGACCCTGCCCTTCGTCTCCACCCTCTTCTCGCGCCTGGGGCAGGTGGTGGGCGTTCCGGAGAACGCGCGGCGCCTCCTGGAGCTGGGCGAGATCCTCCTCGTGTTCCCGGAGGGCATCCGGGGCATCTCCAAGAGCTTCTCCGAGCGCTACCGCCTCACCGACTTCGGGCTCGGCTTCATGCGCCTGGCGCTGGAGACGAACACGCCCATCGTGCCGGTGAGCGTCATCGGCGGCGAGGAGCAGTACGTGTCCTTCGGCAACGCCAGCACCCTGGCCAAGGCGCTGCGCATGCCCGTCTTCCCGCTGGTGCCGCAGCTCTTCGTGCCCGGCATGCAGATGCCGCTGCCCACCAAGTACCGCATCACCTTCGGGGACCCGCTGCACTTCCACGGCGATCCGGACGACGACGACGCGGTCATCGAGGAGAAGGTCCTGCGCGTGAAGCAGGTCATCCAGTCGATGCTCAACCGCGGGCTCAAGGAGCGGAAGTCGATCTTCTGGTAGTCCCCCCGGCCGGAGGGGCGGCCCGTGCCAGCTCCAGCGCGGCGCGCAGCCGGCGAGCGCCGACCGGCGACCAGCCGCGCTGGATGTCGACCACCTTGCCGTCGCGGCCGACGACGATGGCCACCGGGACGCCGAGGGTGGGGTCGTAGCTCATCACGAACGGCTCGTGGATCGCCCCGCGCACCACCGCCTCATCGAGCTGGTAGCCAGCCAGGTAGTCGGGCACACGCGGCCACGTCTCCGCTCCGTCCAGCGACACCAGCACGGTGAGCGTGTCGTCCACCGGCGCGGCGCTGCCGGCCGGCGGCGTGCTCTCCAGGAGCTGCAGCACCTGGCGCACCTCGGGCATGGTGCGCCGGCAGATGCTGCACCAGGTGGCGAAGAAGACGAGGAGCACGGCCGCGCGCCCACGACGTCGCGCGACTCGATCACGGCGCCGTCGCTGGTCTGCAGCGAGAAGGCTGGCGGCGGCTCGCCCTCCGCGAGGCGCGCCGGCGCGTCGGCGGCGGGCGGTGTCGACGCCGGGACCTCGTCGGCCCAGCCGGCAGCCGACCTGCCCCCGCACCCCACGGCGAGCAGCGCGCCCGCGAGCAGGAGCGGCGACCACGGAAAGGCGGGTCGCAACGGACGCAACGGACGCAACGGACGCAACGCGGGCGCAGGCCACCTGGCCGGCAGCGCCGCGGGGGCGCGCGGTGCGGGCGAGGCGGCTCGAGGACGAGCGCGAAGCACGCCGCACCTTAGCAGCCGCATCGCCCTGCGCCGCTCACCCACGGGCCGGAGGCGCCAGGTGGAGCGCGCCCGACGCTCCGGCCTCCACGCGCGCCGGCACCCCGAGCACCACCGGCACGTTGCGCCGTCCGTGCCCTACCGGCAGCCCGGCGAGCACGGGCACGCCGAGGCCGCCCAGGGCCTCGCGCAGCACCGCCTCGGCGGTCACGCCGTCCGCGCCAGGGACGCAGTCGCTGAAATCGCCGAGGACGAAGGCCGCAGCGCGCGCCAGGTGCCCACCGGCCGCCAGCGTGGCCAGCATGCGATCGATGCGATACGGGCGCTCGGTGACGTCCTCGAGCAGCATCACGCATCCGTCGGGCACGCGCAGGCGACCGGCCGCCGCGCAGGCCTGCAGCAGGGCCAGGTTGCCGCCGAAGAGCGGCTCTTCTGCCCGTCCGCCGCGCCAAACCTCGAGGTCCGCGAAGGCGCGCGGAGCTGCCGGCGACTCCAGCGCGTCGCGCATCGCGGCGCGTCCGTGCGCGTCGCCGCGCCCGAGCGCGGTGACGTGCGCGGCGTGGATGCTGGCCACCCCACCGCCGCGGCCTCCACGTGTAGCGCCGTCACGTCCGAGAAGCCGACGATCCACGACGGTCGTGCTGCGAACCGCGCCCAGTCCACGCGATGCGCGATGCGCGAGAGGCCATAGCCGCCGCGCACGGCGATGACGCGCGCACCCCTGGATCGAAGAGCGCCGCCTCCAGCTCGGCCAATCGGCGCGAGTCGTCACCCGCGAGATAGCCCTGGCGCGCGAAGATGCCGCGACCGAAGCGCACCCGATAGCGCGTGGCCAACCATCCCAGCCCGACCCAGGCGAGCACCGGCTCGAACGGGCTCGACGGGGCGATGACCGCCACCGTGTCGCCGGGCCGCAGCGCCGCCGGCAGCTCCACCGGCTCGCCTGCTCAGCCCGGCTGGAAGGGCTTGCCGGGCTCGTCGTCGTCGATCAGCTCGGCGTCGTCGACGTCGACGGCGCTGTCGTCCGGATCGCGGTGCGCGTCGCTGTCGGCGTGCTCCGGCGGGTATCCCTGCCCGGCCGGACCGAAAGCTCCGCGCACGCCGGCCGCGGCGTAGTCGCCAGGCTCCAGCGCATAGCCGGGCGCCGTCTGGCCGTAGTTGGCCGGGGCGTACTCCTGCTGCGGATACCCTTCCTGCGGGTAGCCCTGCTGCGGGTAGCCCTGCTGCGGGTACCCCTGCTGCGGGTACCCCTGCTGCGGGTACCCCTGCTGCGGGTACTCCTGCTGCGGGTACTCCTGCTGCGGGTCACCCGGCTGCTGGGGGTAGCCGTAGCCCGGTGCGGAGGCGTCGGGATGTGCGTCGTTGCGCAGCGAGGGGTCGAGCGAGAACGCCGTCGCGGCCTGCGTCTCGGCGAGGTCGCCCTGCCCCTGCTGCTGCGGCGGCGGACCCCACCCACCGGTGTCGGCGCCGCCGGGGAAGCCCTCGTCGCCTGGCGATGCGTAGCCCTCTTGCGTGGGCGGCGCCGCGTGCGCGTTGCCGCTGCCGCCGTGGGCGTCGCCGCCCTGCGCGAAGGGCGCGCCGCCGGGGATGCCAGCACCCTCCGCGCCGCCCCCCGAGGCGAACGAGACGGAGACGTCCTCGCCGCCTCCCGCGGCGGCGTCGCCCTCGGCGGTCTGCGGCAGGCTGCCGGTGCCGGCGAAGGAGGGGCCGGTGTCGCCACCGGTGGACGCCTCGTCGTATCCGCCGGCGCCCGCGTCGGGGGAGTCGCCGGTCGCTCCGGACGCCACGCCTTGCGGCTCCTGGTCGGCGGTGGACTCCACGTCCTCGCGCTGCTCGGCGCCGGAGGGCGGCGGCGGCGCCACCGAGCTCCGACCGGGCACGGTCGGCGGCGGCGGGGACGCCTGAGCTTGCCGCTCTTGGCGCGCTCCAGGCCGGTGGTCGCCTCCTGATCGCCGGCCTTCATGCGCAGTACGCGACGCCAGGCGTCGGCCGCCTCGCGCGCGTCGCCGAGGTCCTCTTCCCAGATGCGCGCCACCTTGCGCGCCAGCTCGGCGCGCATGGCGGGATCGCGGCCGCGCAGGATCTGGTCCTCGTAGAGCTGGATCATCCCACGGTGGTCGCCGAGCTCGAGGAGCAGGTTGGACAGCTCGCTCATCCGTCCTGATCGGACGGGGAGAGATCGTGGAGCTTCTTGAGATCGACGGCGGCGCCCTTCCTGTCGCCGAGCGTCTCGCGGCGAAGCTTGGCGCGACGGCTCAGCAGCTTGCGCACCAGCGGCCCGTCGAAGACCTCCTCCAGGGCGCGCCCAGGGTGGCCTCCACACGCTGCATCTCGCCCACGCTCTGCCCGAGCTCGTCGAGGGCATCGAGCGATGCGTCGTCGACGTGGGTGACGATGGCGTCCCCGAGCCAGCCGAAGGCGCGATCGACGTCGCCCAGGTCGCTCTTGGCGATCTGGGCGGCGCGGCGCAGCAGTGCGCCGCGGGTGCGCCCGCCGTCGCGCGAGCCCTGCCCGCCAGCGGCCAGCGCCTCGGCGAGGATGGTGCGCAGCGCGGTGTCCCCGCTGCGCTCGTCGCCGCCCCGCGCCGCGCCCTCCAGGGCGACGATGGTCTCCTCCTGGACGCCGCCGGAGAGTGCCAGCTCGAAGAACCCGCGCGCGCGGTCGTTGGCGCCGCGCTCGGCGGCCACCTGCGCGGCGCGCGCCAGGGCAGCCAGGCGGTCGGTGGGCACGCGACAGCGGCCCACCTGGCGCTCGTAGAGATCGATGATGTGCCCCGGCGCCTGGGTGAGCGTGGCCAGCTTCTCCAGCAGCGGCTCGACGTCGCCGGGCGGGACGCTGGTCAGCGCGCTCTCGCCGTGCTGCATGGCCTCGAGCGGGTCGACGCCGGCGCTGACCTGGACCCCGGCCTGCCGCACCAGCTCCTCGGCGCGCGCGGGGCCGGACAGCTCGCGCACCAGGATCTCGTGCGCCACCGAGAGCGCGTCGAGGTCCTTGAGGCTCACGCCGATGTCCTCGAGGCGCCTGGCCAGCTCGGGGTCGGCCGCGCGCGAGCGCGCCAGCTCCATGGCCACGCGCGCAGCGTCGGCCTCGCGGCCGATGTCCAGGAAGCGATCGAAGGCGCCGCGCAGCGCCTCGTTGCGCGCCGGCCCGGAGGCGCTCTCGTTCCAGGCCACCAGCTTGGTGGCCACGATGCCCTTCCAGCCGAGCTGGTCGCCGAGCGCCACGTACGCCTCTCGGCAGGGCTCGTCGCCACCGTCGGCGAGGCGCTCCAGGCTGGCCAGCGCCTCGTCGCCCTTCTCCAGCTTCTCGTGCTGGATCTCGGCGAGGCGACGCGTCATGCGCGAGGCCTCCTCCTCGTCGCCCTCGACCTCGATGAGCGTGGCCATGAGCGTGGCCACGCGCGGCCAGTCGTCGGCGCGCTCGGAGAGGACCTGCAGGCGCGAGATGGCGTCGAAGTCCTCCGCGTCGGAGGCGTGCACGATCTCCAGCGCCTTGATGGCGCCCTTGTCGTCCTGGAGCGGCCCCTCGTAGAGGCGCGCCAGGCGCTGGGCGATGTCGACGCGGTCGGCGCCGTCAGCGAGCAGCATCTCTCGCTCCAGCGCGTTGGCGGCGCCGGCGGCGTTGTCGCGGCTGTCCTCCAGGTCGGCGACGGCCCGCAGCGCGACGCGGCTGCGCGGGTCGACCGGTGCTCCGGTCGCGGGAGACAAGAGCGTCTTGTAGACGCTCTCGTAGCGCTCGATGGCGCCCTCGATGTCGTTCAGCCCCTCGGCGAGGATGCCGGCCTCGCGCAGGGCGTGGGCCACCTTCTCCTGCGGGTCCTTGGTGATGGCGCCGAGCCGGCGCAGGAACTCGACCTGCTCCGTGTGGTCCTCGCGCTCCGCGGCGTCGTCGATGAGCGAGCCGAGCGCCTCGGCGTCGTCACCATCGGAGAGGAGGAGGATCAGGCTCTCGCGCGCCCCCTCGCTGTCACCGAGGCGGCGCTGCACCGCGGCGGCGGTGCGCCGGGCGGCCACGCGTCGGGCCTTGTCGCCGAGTTTTTCGGCGCGGGACAGGAGCCAGCGCACCAGGTCGGCCTCGCGGCCCTGCTCCTGGTACTGCGCCTCGAGCGTCTGCGCCCAGGCGTCGTGGGTCGGATCGATCTCGGTGGCCTGCTCCAGCTTGGCGATGGCCGCACCCGGATCGCCGGCCTTCTGCAGCAGCTCGGAGGCATGCGCGTAGAGCGCCGCCTGCGCCTTGCCATCCACGAGCTGCGCGCGCTGATCGACGGCATTGGCCGCGTCGGAGAAGCGCCCCGCGACCAGGTAGCCCTTCTCCGCCTGCTCCCAGACCTTGGCCTGCCCCAGCGCCTCGGCCGCCTCGGCGTATGCGTCACCGGACCCGCCGGGGTCGTTCATCTTGTTGCGCAGGTCGCCGAGCTTGGAGAGCAGCGTGCCGCGCGCCGTCTTGTCGGAGATGCCGGCGATGTTGTCGGCGATGACCTGCGCCGCCTGATCGAGGCGCTCGCCCTTCTCGAAGAGCTTGACCGCGGTCTGGATGGCGCCGTCGTCCTCGGGAGACAGGGCGGCGATGCGCGCCCAGGCCTCGGCGGCAGCGGCCGGGTCCTTGCGCTTCTGCTCCTGGAGGGTGGCGACCTTCTTCTCGAGGGCGATCTTCTGCTCGGTGTCCGGCGCGCTCATCGCCTCCTGCTCGAGGAGGCTGGCCAGGTCGTCCCAGCGGCCGCCGCGCTCCAGGAGGCGCCGCAGCTGATCGCGGGCGTTGTCGTCGCTGCGATCGAGCTGGCAGATCTGCTTCCAGGCCTGGATGGCAGTCTCCAGGTCGCGCAGCTGCGACTCGCAGAGGCCGGCCACGTCGCGGAGCTGCGCCTTGCGCGTGTCGGAGGAGCTGGTGGGGACGCGCGAGGCCGCCAGCAGCACGTCGCGCAGGTCGGCGTACATACGCTTCTGCCGCAGGTGCTCCTCGACCCAGGAGAGCGCCTCCGGGTTGGCGGGGTCGATCTTCAGCGCCTCGCGGAACTTCTGCAGGGCCTGCGGCTTGCGACCCTTCTGCGCCTCGGCCTGCGCTTCCTCGAGCACGGCGGAGAGGTCGGCGACGCTCGGCGACTCGGCGCGCGGCGGCTGCGAGCCGCGCCCGCTGTCGTGGCGCTGAGCCGGATCGGCGGGGCTGCGCGAGCTGACCGAGTCGCCGCGGCTCGGCGGCGCGCTGGCGCGGTGCAGACCCGAGTCACCGGTCGAACCTCCGCCGGCAGACCACGCTCCTGACGACGGCGGGGCGACGGCGGCGGCCGACGGCCGCGGAGGCGGCGGTGGGCGCACGCTGCCGGCGCGCACGCGCGCCTCGGCGGCCATGAAGCCGTTGGGGTTGGCCTGCACGTAGGCCGCGTACTGCGGGGCGATCTCCGCGGTGCGCTCGAGCTGCTTCGCGTAGTGGTCGGCGAGCTGCATGGCGCGGTCGTGCCCCGGCAGCGCCCGCAGCGCCGAGAGCGCATAGGAGAGGCCGTAGTCGGCGTCGTACGTCTCGGCGAGGTGCACGAAGATCGCGGCGGCCTCGTCCTTCTCGCTGCCCGGGACCGCGGCCCCGCTCTCCACCCGGTCGACGATGCAGGCGCCGAGCTCCTGGGCCAGGGTGGGATCGTCGGGCTGGAAGGAGCGCGCCGTGCGCAGCGCCTCGGCGGCACCGGCCAGGTCGTTGATGCGGCGACGGATGTCGGCCTCGTCGCGATAGAGCGCCAGCTTGCGCTCCGGGTCGTCGACGAGCGCATGCTCCATGGCGAAGTACGGCAGGGCGTCGCTGTACTGCTGCTGGGTCTTGAGCAGCTCGCGCGCCGCGTAGATGGCGTAGGCGTTGCTCGGATCGAGCTCGGCCAGGCGGCGCCAGTTGTCGAGGGCGCGCTCCGGGCGCGACAGCGGCGGCTCGCTCCAGAGCCGACCCAGCTCCTCGTAGATCGCGATCAGCTGATCGCGCACGTCGGGCCGCTCGTAGACCACGGCCGCGAGCTGCTTGGCCAGACGCTCCTGCAGCGCCACCAGCGCCTTCTGGTCCTGCTTGTCGCGATAGAGCTGCGCCAGACGCTCGGCGGCGGTGCGCTGCGTGGGGTCCTTGTCGATGGCGATCATCAGTGTGCGCGCAGCGTGGTGCGCGTCGCCGATGGTCGTGGACCAGACGTTGGCCGCCTCGGACAGCCAGTGCGCCGCGTAGGACGGATCCTGAGTCCCCTGTCCAACCTTCTCCAGGAGCACCGCGTACGAGCGGGGGTCCTGTGTGCCGGCGTAGTGCGCGCGGGTGAGCGCGTCCTCGTCGTGCGGATTGGCGACCAAGCGCGCGATCAGCGCGTCCATTTCGCGAGGATCCATTAGCTGCGGCGCGAAGTTACACGCTATCTATGTAGCC
>JBBJMR010000111.1:0-25028 GCA_037720395.1 Polyangiaceae bacterium | reverse complement strand
GACCTTCTCTGGCTGCTTCGTCTGGTGGCGCTGGTAGTCGCTCCAGAGGATCTCGAGGGTCTGGGGGTCGAGCACGACCGCTTTCACCGTCGTCGAGCCCACGTCGATACCCAACACGACCGGGTCGTGTGACTGCCTAGCCATCCCGTCTCCTTCGCTGCCGTGCTGCCGCTACGTGCCGAGCCCGAATTCGGCTCGCGCTTCCCCGTTCCATGCGTCCCGACGGCTGACTGACTGGCGGGTCAGCAAGGAGTACCCCGAGGTCGCCCGCCGCGCAACCTTTGCGGGCGTCGGCCGGCCCACGCGGGCGAACTCGCCGGGTGGGCCCGGGGGATGCCGGGATTGCGCAACCTTTATCGGTGGTTGAGCTGACGTCCCGGTCGGCCGGGACCGCGAGCGCGCCGCGGCTCTGGCGCGATCGGCCGGCAGCTTCTCGACGGCGCCGGCGCGCGGCTGGGTGACGCGCCAGTCAGTCGGGGAGCGTAGACGTTGCGGCGCGCGGCCGGTGCCGGGCCGCCTCCCGGGCTCGCGCGCGCCGGCCCGGCGAGGGCGCGCTGGTGCTCGCGCCGCGGCGCGCTATCGCGCTACATGTCGAGCCGTGGACAAGATGGTGCGCCGGCAGGAGCTCTTGCGCGCGGCGCGGGAGGTCTTCGCCACCAAGGGCTACCACGACGCGAAGATCGACGACATCGTCGCCGCGGGCAAGGTCGCCAAGGGCACCTTCTACCTCTACTTCAAGGACAAGCGCTCCATCTTCTCGGAGCTCGTCGACGGCTTCTTCACCCGCATCGGGGGAGCCATCCTGCGCGTCGACGCCGAGGCCGACGTCGAGGCGCAGGTGAAGCACAACATCCGCGCCATCGTGGCCGTGCTCCTCGACGATCCGCTGCTGGCGCAGATCCTCCTCTCGTATGCGACCGGTCTGGACGCCGCCTTCGTCACGAAGATCCAGAGCTTCTACGACGGCGCCAAGACCATGCTCCGCGCCGCGCTCGAGGAGGGGCAGCGCTCCGGCATCGTCAGCGACGGCGACACCGCGCTCTACGCCACCTTCACCATCGGTGCGCTCAAGGAGATCATCCTCGAGCAGGCCAGCGGCCAGCGCGTGCGTCCCCGCGAGGAGATCGTCTCGGCGATCTTCGCCCTCTTGCAGTCCGGGTACCTTCGCATCGCCTGGGCCAAGACGCCGAGCGTCGCGCCCGAGGCGCGTACCGCCCCGAAGCGCCCCAGTCAGCGCGCGCCGCGCGGCTGACGGCGCGGCGCTCAGAAGCGGGCGGAGGCGGAGGCCAGGAAGGTGCGGCCGTTCTGCACGATGGTGCGCTGGCGGAACTCGGTGGAGGGCACCGTGTCGTAGCGCCAGTCCATGGCGTTGTAGACGCCGAAGTTGTAGCGGACGCCGAGGCGCTCGGCCTCGCCGGAGAGCACCACGTCCCAGACGACGCCTGCGTCGGTGTCGCCCTGCTCCGGGGCGCCGTCGAAGTCGTTGGTGTCCTTGCGCGGCCCCTCGATCGACAGGCGGGTCATGCCCATCAGGGCGCGGCCGATGATCGGCACCGCGCCCTTGATGGAGCCGAGGTGCTGCGGCGAGTTGGGCACGTCGCGCAAGGTGGGGGCGTCGAGATAACGCGCTTGCTGCAGCGTGTACGAGGCGCCGACCATCCAGCCCTCCTTCCAGTCGCGGCGCACCTCGACCTCGCCACCGAGGACGACGACCGGAGAGGTGGAGTTGCCGTACTGGTCGAAGCCCGCGTCGTTCTGGCGCAGCTCCACCAGGTCGAGCACGTAGTTGCCGAACCCGGCGACGGTGGCGCTCACCGTGTCGGTGAAGCGGTGGGTGAATTCCACCTCACCGGAGTAGATCTGCTCGGGCTGCAGGTTCTCGGGCGGCACCTGGCCGGCGCCGCTGTAGTAGAGCTCGTAGACGCTGGGCGCGCGGAAGGCCTTGCCGCCCAGGATCTTGAGGTTGCCCTTGTTGTACGGCTTGATGATCAGGGCCACGCGCGGGCTGATGGCGGCGTCGGCCTCGAACGTCAGGCTGGAGAAGTAATCGAGGCGGGCGCCGGCCGAGACCTTGAGCCAGTCGGTGAAGCTCACGTCGGCCAGCGCGTAGCCGGCGACGACCGTGAAGGGGTCGTTGCGGCCGCCGCTGCCGTCGTCGTCGAGCAGGTAGGGGCCCCCGTCGTCCTCGCCGGTTTGCTGCGTCTTGAAGTGGCGGATCACCTCGGCGCCGAGGGTGAAGCGTGTGCCCTTGCTCGGCGAGATGACGATGCGCTGCTCGAAGCCGGCCCACAGCCCGCGGTACTCGTCGTGCGCCACGCCGCCGTCGGCCACCGGATAGGGCAGGTCGCCATCGAAGGTGTAGATGTTGCCGTGCGCCCTGCTGAGGAGCTGGATCTCCTTGGTCACCTGCGGTTCGAAGCGCGCTTCGATGAAGGCGCGGTGATCGGTGAACTGGTTGCGGTCGTCCCCGACGATGGTGTCGTACACGCCGGTGGGCAACGTCTTGCGCCGCCCGTTGTAGAACCACTGCAGCGTCAGCGACTTGTACCAGACGCGACCGTTGAACATGGCGGCCTCGAAATCGTCGAGACCGCGCACGTTGCCGTCGATGGGCAGCCCATTTTTTCCCGTCTCCGCGTCCGGATCGCTGGGGTCGGCCACCAGCTCGGGGAAGAAGAAGTCGCGGCCGGGGCCGACGGCACCGGCCACCGAGGCCCAGAAGCCGGCGTCCTCGTTGATGCGCACCATCTGTGTGGCGCGCGCGCGGCCCACGCCGTACTCCGCGGTGGAGAGGCCGACCTCGGTGAAGGTCGGGTTGTTGCGATCGCGGGTGACGAGGTTGATGACCCCGAAGAATGCGCCGGTGCCGTAGAGCACCGAGCCGGCGCCGCGCACGATCTCGATGCGATCGATGTCCTCGATGTCCACGCGTCCGTCGAAGCCGACGTACGACGACCAGATGTAGTTGTCGTTGGCGGGCTGGCCGTCGACGAGCACCAGCACCCGGTTTCCGTAGTCGCCGGGGCGCGAGAAGCCGCGCACGCCGACGGTGACGTAGTTGCGGTCGTCGGAGAGGTAGATGCCGCGCACGCCGCGCACCGCCTCGGCGATGGTCGGGTACCCCATGGCGCGCAGCTCCTGGCGGGTGACGATGGTCACCGAGGCCGGGGCGTCTTCCACCGCCTCCGTGGTTCGGGAGGCCGCGGTCACCTCCTCGAAGGTCGTCAGCTGGGCGTCGATGCGCACCTGCTGGCCGTCGGCGACGTCGACCACGCGCTGGTTGGGGCGGAAGCCGGACTGGCTGATGCGGACACGGTGGCGCCCGACCGGGACGGTGATCACCGCCGGGGTGAAGCCGCTCGGCTTGTCGTCGATGGCGATGAGCGCATCGCGCACGTCGGCGCTGATCACCAGGGTGCCGGTCTGCGGGGAGAGGGTGACCCGGCTGACCACCGTCTCGTTCAGCGGCACGTCGATGGTGGTGGCGCTGGAGGCGTAGCCGTCCCTGGAGACCAGCAGCGTGTGCCGCCCCGGAGGCACCGGGAAGGTGCCGGGGATGACGCCGATGGGCGCCGAGTCCTCGCGATCGAGGCGCACGGCGGCTCCGGCCGGGCCACCCTCCACGCGCACGCCGCCGAGGATGCGCTTGAGCGGCACCGCCACCCGGGTCTCGGCGCCGATCTTGAGGTCGACCTCCGGCGTGCTGGTGGTCTCGTAGCCCGAGAGCTCGACGATGACCTTGTATTTGCCGGCCGGCAGGCCGAGCGCGCGTGGCGTGTTGCCGCGCGGGCCCAGGTCCTTGCGATCGAGGAAGACGGTGGCGCCGGGCGGGTCGGTCTCCACGCGCAGCACCGCCACGCTGGGGCGGATGCGCTCCAGCGCCTCCTCGATGCGCCGCTTCGCGGCCGGCTCCGTCTCGGCGTCGAGGGCGATGAGGTAGTAACGGTAAGCGTCGGGCGCCTGCTTGAGCTGCTCGTAGGTGCGGGCGATGTTGAAGACGACGTTGCGGTTGGCCACCAATCGGTTCGAGGCCAGGAAGTTGGCGAGCGCGCCACGGAAGTCACCGGCCTCGTAGCGTTCCGTGCCGACCTGGAAGAGCAGGTCCGCCTCGTCAGCCAGGTCGTCGGCGCGTCCAGTGGCGGGGGCCAGCAGCGAGAGGAGTAGCAGGCACAGCGCGTGGAAGAGCACGCGCCCGCGCGGGGCACGCCGTCCGCTCATCACCAATCGACGACCTCCGGTTGTTGCCTCGACGAGCGAGGCAGTGAACGGCCTGCCAAAGGAATCCTTGGCGGTGCTGCGCTCATCGGGTGCGACGTATCTCCAGATCGGGTGCCGACGGCCGCGAGGGCGGCGCGTCGCTCTTCGCCGGCGGCGAACCGCCGGCCGGTGGGGAGGCCGGGCCGCCGCGGCGCGGACCGGGCCGTGCCGGCGCGCCGGCCGCCGTCGCCTTGGCGCTCGCCGTCTCGGCGGGCCCGGCCTGCGCGGGCGGGGGGGCGGCTGCCGCCTCCGCGGTCGGGGGCGCGTCCACCGGCGCCGAGGCCACCGGTGCCGGTGCCTCGTCCGCTGCGGGCGCGCGCGTCATCCAGAAGGCGCCGCCGCCGCCGATCAGCAGGAGCGCGAGCACCACCGCCCAGCGCGCGCCGCCGCGGCGGGGCGGCGGCTCGAAGTCGACGGTGCTGGTGTGACTGAAGCTCGAGCCGGTCACCGCGGTGACCTCGGTCGGCGGTGCCAGGGCGCGCAGAGGTGCCGCCGGGGCACCCGGTCCGCGCGGCGGCGGGCCGGGGCGGCTCGGCGGGGAGCCGGGGTGGCTCGGCGGGGAGCCGGGGTGGCTCGGCGGGGCGCTGTGCAGCGAGCCGAAATCGGGCATCAGCGATGGCGACAGCGCGCCGAGTCGCGGCAGATACGCGGCGGCGGCGTCGCTGGGGCCGGGTGCGAACGAGGGCGGCAGGCTGAGGGTCGGATCGGAGAGCATGCCGCTGGCGCGGGCGATGGCGATGGCTCGCTCCACCGGAACGCGCGCGCGTCGCGGCGCGAACGGCAAGAGCGCGACGGCGAGCTCGGCGGCAGTCTGCCAGCGCTCGGCCGGGTCCTTCTCCAGGCAGCGCTCCACCACCTCGGCCAGGCCGTGGGGCAGCCCCTGGACGAAGTCGCCGAGGGGAGGCGTCGGCTCGTCGAGCACGCTGGCGATGAGCTCCGGGATGGGCCGCGTGCCGTCGAAGGGCGGGACGCCGGCGAGCAGCTCGAAGAGGACGACGCCCAGCGACCAGATGTCGGCGCGGTGGTCGACGTTGCGGTTGGAGCGCAGCTGCTCCGGGGACATGTAGCAAGGCGACCCCATCAGCGGCAGCGTGTCGCGGCCGCCCTCCAGCGCCTCGCCGATGGCGCCGCGCAGCTTGGAGATGCCGAAGTCGAGGATCTTGATGATCCGCCAGTCCGCGGATCGCTCCACCAGGAAGAGATTCTCCGGCTTGATGTCGCGGTGGATGATGCCGCGCGCATGGGCCTCGGCCAGGCCCTCGCAGGCCTGCACCACGTACTCCACCGCCTCGCTGGCGCTGGCGCGGCCGACCTCGTTGAGCAGGTCGCGCAGATCCTGCCCTTCCAGGTACTCCATGACGATGAACGGCCCGCGCACCGGGTCGTGGCCGACATCGCTGACGCGGGCCACGTGCTCGCTCTTCAGCTTGACCGCCGCCCGCGCCTCCTGGGCGAAGCGGGAGACCACGCTCTCCGTGCCCAGCACCTCGCGGCGCAGGAACTTCAGCGCCACGTGCTCGTCGAGGACGAGGTGCGTCGCGGCGACGACCACGCCCATGCCGCCTTCGTCGATGACGCGCTCGACGCGGAACTTGTCGGCGATGACATCGCCCGGCGACAGCAGAGGCGCCTGCACTGGGCCGCTCGCTGGAGCCATGGGCGTCGCCGTACGAGCGCTAGGCATTCGCCCTAAGCTACCAGCCGCGTGTGGTAAAGTGCGTCGCAATTCGGGCCCCTACATGGCTTCCGCTGTGGCCAGTGGTGCGGGCTCGAGCGACCTATTCTGGCGACAGCGCACGAGTGCAGCGACGCTTCACCGGAAGCGGTCGGGCGTGCCGCGCGGCTCCGCACTCTGCGGGCCAGGCTGGGGGCGCGGTAGCGCGGCGCGATGCGCGACCACGTGGCGGAAGAAGTTCTCGATCACGCGCCGGCCCTCGGGCGCGTCGCCGACGGTGGCCATGAGCGCGTCGGCGTCGATGGACTCGGCCTTCAGCACCTCGCGCCGCGCCTCCAGGTAGCGCTGCATCACCTGGCCATCGATCTCCGGATGGAACTGCACCCCGTAGCAAGCCGGGGCGAAGCGGAGCGCCTGGTGGTGCTCGAGCGACGAGCGCGCCAGCACCACCGTGCCCGGCGGCAGGCGCAGCACGCTGTCGAGGTGGGTGGCGTTGGCGCCGAAGCGCGGCGGCAGGCCGTCGAAGAGCGGGTCGTCGCCGAGCCGCTCGATCTCCACCGTGCCGATCTCGCGGCCGCGCGGGTTGCGGTGCACCTCGCCGCCGAGCGCCTGCGCCAGCAGCTGGTGCCCGAAGCAGATCCCCAGCGTCGGCACCCCGGCGGTGACCACACAGCGGAGCCAGGCCTCGGTGCGCACCACCCACGGCTCGCGGTCCTGCACGTGCGCCGCCGAGCCGGTGATGACGTACGCCGCGGCGCCTTCGGGATCCGGCCCGGGCAGGTGCCGCGCGTCGAAGGCGTCGAAGCGCCCGTCCCAGGCCGTCCCGATGGCCTCCTCGATGAGGCGTGCGAAGTCGCCCCGCTCCTCGGCCACGCGGGGGACGGGATCGCCCGTGGTCACCACCATCACCGGTTTCGCCATCTTCGGCGGCTCATGGTAGCAGCGGCTGGAGCATGGCCCGCGTGATCGTGTCCCGCCCGGTATGGCGCCGCTTCCTGCGCAAGTACGCCCCCGACGCGGCGCTCTTCGTGCGCGCGGGCGGGCACGCCGCCCTGGTCGGCAGCGGCGATCGCGTGGATGCGCTGGTCGGGACGCAGCGCGGCAAGCTCACCGAGCTGGCCGAGTGGGCGCTGCTGGCCATCGAGCAGCCGCGCTGGCGGCGGGTGCCCAGCGGCCCGGCGCGCGGCCTGGCGCTGGCGCGCATCCCGCCCGACTACGCGGGCTCGGTCCTCGACTGGTGCGATCGCGATGCCGTCTGGCCCGGGCCGCGCCGCCGCCTGGCCCTGGACTGCCTGGCCTGCGCCGCCTGCTGCCACGACATGAACGTCATCCTCGACCGCGACGACATCGAGCGCTGGAGCGAGGCCGGGCGCTCCGACCTGCACGGTCGCGCCTACGTGCGGCGCAAGCGCGACGGGCACCTGACCCTCAAGCTGCACGACACCGGCCGCTGCCTCCACCTCCGGCGCGACAAGCGGTGCGGCATCTACGCGCTGCGCCCGGACAACTGTCGGGCCTTCGTCATCGGCAGCGAGGCGTGCCTGGCCGCGCGCGAGGATACGCTGGGGCTTCGCGATGGCTAGGCCCCGGACCGATGCGCGGCGGCACGGCGTCCTGACGCTGGCCGTCTTCAATCTTCTCTACTGGCCGTACCTGTTGACCAGCTGCGCGGTGCTCTTCTTCCCAGCGCTGCTCCTCTGGCTCGCCGGCCTCGGCGATCCGAAGAAGCGCATGCTGGCCTGGTTCACCACCCGCTGGGGCGCGCACTACCTGGCCCAGGCGCCGCTGGCCGGGGTCACCGTGGAGGGCGCCGAGAATGCGCCGCTCGATCGCGCCTGCGTCTACGTCGCCAACCACCAGTCGATGGTCGACATCCTGGCGCTGTTCGCCACCCACGTTCCTTACAAGTGGGTGAGCAAGGTCGAGAACTTCTGGGTGCCGTTCCTGGGCTGGAACATGTGGCTCAACCAGTACGTGGCGCTCAAGCGCGGCAACCTTCCGAGCGTCATGCGCATGGTGCGCACCTGCCACGCGCGCCTGCGCGCCGGGCACAGCCTCTTCGTCTTTCCCGAGGGCACGCGCTCGACCACCGGCCAGATCGGGAGCTTCTTCCGGGGTGCCTTCGTCATCGCCGCCAAGAACAAGGTGCCGCTGGTGCCCATGGTGGTGGAGGGCACCGGTGACATCCTGCCCAAGGGAACGTTCTGCATCCGGCCGCGTCAGACGTGGGTGCGCATCTTGCCGCCCATCGACCCGGCCGAGGTGGGCTACGACGCGCGGCGCCTCTCGGCCCTGGCGCGCGAGCGCATGGCCACCGAGCTCGCCGACCTGCGCCGGCGCGACGCCGCGGCGAGCCGGTAGCGCGCGGCATCCCCGCCGGCCCGCGCATCGCGCGCGCTCGCGGAAGCGGCTCCTTCCGGGGCCAGAGCTTTTCAGGAGCAGCCGCCGTGCCGTGCGGCTACGACGGGCGTGCCATGCCCAAGCCGCCGCGTCTCTCCGGCCACGCGCTCGTCGCCGCCCGCATCGCCGCCGAAACTCCGGGCACCGACGCCGCCATCCGGCAAGTGATGCGGCGTGGCCTGGGGATCGATCAGCTCGCCAAGCTGCCGGAGATGTGGCGCGGGGACCTGCCCCTGGACGCGCGCCCGCTGCGAGCGCGGGAGAGCAGTCGGCGCACCGCCGAGGGGCCGGCGCCGCGGCCTCCCACCAGCAGCTGGCCGCGCACCAGCGGCGCCTACGCCGCCGCGTACGCCGATCGCGATCGCGCCACCACGCCGCGCAAGGTGGCCGAGCGCGCGCTCGACGAGATGGCCCGCCTGCCGGCGCGCAGCCCGAGCATGAACATCCTGGTGGCCTCGGATCGCACCGCCACGCTCACCGACGCCGACGCCGCCACGGCGCGCTTCGCGGCCAGCAAGGCGATCGGCCCGCTCGATGGCGTGCCCTTCCTGGTCAAGGACGAGTTCGATGTCGCCGGGCTGCCGACGCGCCTCGGGTCGCCGTGCGAGCCCGACGCGCCCGCGGAGCGCGACTCGACGGTCGTCGCGCGCCTGCGCAAGGCAGGCGCGGTGTTCGTGGGAAAGACGGTGTGCACCGAGTGGGGCATGTCGCCCATCGGCTGCAACGTGCACGCCAGCATGCCGCACAACCCGTTCGACGGGACGCGCGCGCCGGGCGGCTCCTCGACCGGCTCCGCGGTCGGCGTGGCGCTGGGCGTGGCGCCGCTGGCCACCGCCGGCGACGGCGGCGGATCGATCCGCATCCCCGCCGCGCTGAACGGCATCTTCGGCATCAAGCCCACCTTCGGGCGCGTCAGCCGCGCCGGCGACGGGTTCAAGGATCGGTGGCCCACGCCGGGCCGGTGGCGTCGTCGGTGTTCGACCTCTGCGCCTTCCTCGACGCGGTGGCCTCGGAGCGCGACGCGGACGACCCGCTCACCGAGTGGGCGCCGCCGCCGCCGCACCGCGGCTTCGGCGCCCTGCTCGGCGCCGGCGTGCGCGGGCTGCGCATCGGCATCGACGACGACGAGTGGCAGGACGCCGACCCCGAGGTGGCGCGCACCTGCCGCGATGCGCTGCGCGCGCTGGAGCGCGAGGGTGCCGTGCTGGTGGGGGTGAAGATGCCGCTGGCGCGGCACGCGGCGCGCATCGGCTACCTGACCATCGCGCCCGAGTCGCTGGCCTCGAATCGCGCCCACTGGCTGGAGCGGCGCAGCAAGATCGGCGACGACGTGCGCCTGGTCTTCGCGGTGGTCTCCGGGTTCACCGCGCTGGAGCAGCTCGACGCCCAGCGCCTGCGCACCGGGCTGCGCCTGGAGACGGCGGCCATCCTGCGCGAGGTCGACGTCATCGCCCTGCCGACCACGGCCATCACCGCGCCGCGGTACACCGAGGCCGACGCCAGGACCGGGTTCAGCGATCCGGTGGCGCTCGATGGCCTGTGTCGCTACGCGTTCCTGGGCAACCTCACCGGGCTGCCGGCGGGGACGGCGCCGGTGGGCGTCGACGGCGGCGGGCTGCCCATCGGGCTGCAGATCCTGGGGGACGCCTGGGACGAGCCGACGGTGCTCTCGGTGCTCGCCCAGCTCGAGCGCAGCGGCGCGGCCGCGGTGCGGCGGCCGCCGGGATCGATCGACCTGCTCGGTTGATACGGCCACCAAGGGTCGGGCCGGCGGGCGCCAAGGCGCTACCATCGGTCGGTGGCGCTCTTGCCGAAGTGCGGCTTCCAGGTGCTGCTCCCGCACGGAGTGGTCGTCGCCGGGAGCCCCCTCGACGGGGTCCTGGAGCTCGCCGTGCCCGGGGACATCCCGCGGGCGCAACGGGTCGAGCTGTTCTTTCGAAGCAGGGCGTGGGCGGGGTATGGCTCCGGAAACAGCCGCAGCGTCGTGCGCCGCGACCTGTTCGTTTCGCCCGTCCGAACGGACCTCCCCGCGAACATGCCCCTGGCGCAGGGCACGCACCGCTTCCCGTTCCAGCTCGACATCCCCCCGTGGCTGCCGCCCCAGTTCGCGGGGCCAGATTGCGGCATCGAGCACGTCATCGAGGCGCGGCTCGACGTCGACTGGGCGATCGATCCGACGTCACGGACCGTGCCGGTGGTGGTGATGCCGTCGCGAGAGGGGCACCGGGCGCCCGCCATCGTCCGTTCGCCCGACGGCTTCCACGCCGAGCTGGTGATCGAGGTGTCGCTCGGGTCGAGGGTGGTCGCGCAGGGCGAGCCGGTGTCGGGCACCATCGCGCTCCGCAGCGGGCGCGATGCGCGCTTCGACGCCGTCCTCGTCTCCTACGCGAGCGTTGCGACCATGCGCATGGGCCGGAAAGACCAACGTCGCGGCAAATCTCTGACTGCCCGGATACCGGCGGAGCGCCTGCGCGGAGGGGACGGCGTGCCGTTCGTCATCCCGTCCGATGCCAGCATCCACCCGACGTTCCACAACGGCTTCATCGATCACGACGTCGTCCTTCGCGTCAGCGTGGAGATCCCCTGGGCGTCGGACCCGTCCTTCGATTTCTCTCTCGAGGTGCTGCCGCCCCGATCGACGGTCCACGGCGACCCGTTCGCGGTGCCGGTCGGGAGCGAGCGGCTCCGGCAGATCTCCGCCGCGATGGCCGGCGCTACCGGCCTCCGCGAAGGACGCCCTCCGGTGTTGGCGGAGGGAGCGGTCGGAGCGGTGGACGTGCGCGTCGCTGACGGACCTCGCCAGGGTCACCTCGGTCTCGATGTCGACATCACCTACCCCGACATCGAGCTGGGCATCGTCTTCCGGCCGCTCGGCATGCTCGACGGTTTCCGCGCCTCCCCCCTCCTGCCCGAACGCCTGCAGGCGGGGTACTTGCTGCGTGTCGAGCCGCAACCGGGAAGGCCGGGGCTCGCCGAGCCGGCGCTCGCGTCGTTCATCGCTGCGCTGACGGACGATCTCGGTGGCGCCGTCGAAGTGCGTTTGTCCGACCACCATCTCGGTATGCACTTCGCGCTCGCCGACGACGAGTCCGCGCGGATGGCCGCCGTCGCCCTCTTCGCACGCAAGAAGGCGCAGGCAATCGCCGATGCCATCGCCCAGCTCCCGTTCCCGACTGCCGTCGAGTCCTCACGTCCGGCGTGGGAGGCGACGGCCCGCGAGCACAGCGCCATCCTCGTTCCAACAGGGCCGTCCCTCCATCGCCTCGTCTTTGCCTCGCGCCTGCTCGGCGGCGAAGAGCGTGTGTTCGGCGCGGCGATCAGGACCACGTGGGGCGGCGAAGGCCCCTCCACGTGCGTCGACGTCGACCTCACCACCGCGCCCCTGCCGAAGGACGCCTGCGCCGAGATCGCCAACGAGTCCGTTCGGCTGCGCGGCGTGCTCGCGGCGTTTCCAGCGGTCCAGGCACTCCAGCCGGATCGCGTCACCCTGGAGCGGCCGGGTTTCACTCCCGACCCTCGTTCACTGCTCCCCGGGATCGAGCTCTTCGTGTCGTGGGTGCTCGAATCGCGCGGGGAGCGGCGAGCTGTCCAGGCATACCGCTGACGCGGCGTTGGCTGCACCCCGGCGGGGTTCAGGGCGAGGCGATCGTCCAGTAGTAGTCCACCTGCTCAGGCACCTCACCCGGCTCCACGCACCAACGGATGAAGCGCGCGACGTCGCGGGGCGTCACTGCCGCGTCGGCAACGAATCGGGGGCAACGAAACCTGCGCCACGGTCCGCGGCCAACGGGATGTGATCGGAACCGCGGCCCCAGGACGATGACGTACTCCCGGCCCTGCGACTGAACCAGGCCATAGCGAACGAGCACTTTGCGATCCGCGGAAGCCACCGTGAGCACCAGAGTGCCGCAAAAGTCGTCCTCGAGATCCGGGACCACCCACCAGAGATACCGAGCGCCGTCCACTACGATGCGCCGTCTACCCTTCGCGCTGACTGCCACATCACCTCTCAGGACGACAACACCCCGTCGTTGCGCGATCCGATGCCGGACGCGTGCCACCGGCTCGACATGGAATGCACGTTCGTCCGGCTCGACATGGAATGCAGCTTCGTTCGCCTCCCGGACGGTGGCCACGAAGAACGTTCTCCCGCTCGAGTTCTGCGAGAGCTTCTGCGCTGCACGAATACCGAGACACACGAACGCGACCCTGGGCGGCGGGCCCAAAGCGACCTGCTCGGGTGATCGCGGCTCAGCCGAAGATCGCCTTCAGCGTCAGCACCAGCAGGGTGATGGGCACCGCCAGCGCCACCAGGAAGAGGAGCGCGGCGCCGCCGACCATCAACCAGTCGCCGGGGCGGCTCGATCCGGGCGCGCTTCGCTCGAGCAGCCGCGCGTTGTGGACGTTGGCCTTGAACACGAAGTCGAAGAGGTCGCCGACGGCCGGGATGGCGCCGAGCAGCATGTCGATGGCCAGGTTGAGGAGCATGCGCGCCACCACCACCGCCGGCAGGCGTCGCTGGAGTGCCACCCACACCACGTAGGTGCCGGCGCCGGCGGTGATCAGGTCGCCGGCGCCCGGGAGGAGCAAGCCGACGATGGGGTCGATGTAGCGGTCGTCGAGGCCGCGGGCCAGCGCGACGGCACGGCGCACGTCGGGGTCGGGGTGCTCGGAGCGCTCGCGGTCGTCGGGCATGACAGGTGCGAGTCTAAGTCTGCTCGCCCGCGGCGCCAGCAAGCGGCCGGCGGCCGACACTCCGCCACGGCTGCTCAGCGCGGCGCGATGCGGTCCAGGATCTCCGCGGCGACCCGCTTGGGATCACGGCGCTCGCCGTCCACGGCGAGGTTGGCGCGGCGCATGGCGCGCTCATCGATGCGCCCGGCCAGCGCCTGCAGCGCCTCCGCCACCTCCGGGTGGCTCCGCCCCGCAGCCTGACGGAGCACGGGCGCCGCCTGGTAGGGCGGGAAGTAGTGGCGGTCGTCCTCGAGCTGCACCAGGTCGAGCTTCTCGATGAGACCGTCGGTGGAGTTGCCGGCGATGAGGTCGACCTGCTTCGAGGCCAGCGCGCGGTAGGTGAGCGACAGATCCATCTCCCGCGGCGGGTCGGTGAAGCGCAGCGCGTAGGCGCGGGCGAAGCCCGGGTACCCGTCCTCGCGCGACATGAAGTCCTGACCGAAGGCGGCGCGGAACGAGGTGGCGTGCGGGACGACGTCGGAGATGGTCTTCAGGCCGAGGCGGCGCGCGTCCTCGCCGCGCACCAGCACGGCGAAGGTGTTGTCGAAGCCGAGCGGCGCCAGCCACTCGGCGCCGAACCGCCCCGGGTACTCGGCGCGCACGATCTCCAGCACGCGCGCGGCGTCCGTCTCGGCGGGGTGCTTGAGGATGGAGAGCAGCGCCGTGCCGGTGTACTCGACGTAGACGTCGACCTCGCCGCTCGCGACGAGCGCGCGGTGCGCCAGGTCGCCGCCGAGCTCGAAGCGCCGCTCCACCTCCAGGCCGGTGTGGCGCTCGATGGCTTGCGCCAGCAGCTCGCCCATCAGCACCTGCTCGGTGAAGTCCTTGGAGCCGACCACCACGCGCCCGCCGCCGGAGCCGCGCTGCCCGGCCCAGGCGAGCAGCAGGAGCCCGGCGAGCACGGCCGTGGCCGTGGCCGGCAATGCCGCGCGCAGGGCCACGCTCGGTCGCGCATCGTGGCGGCGCGTGCGCCCCAGGCGCTTCTCGGCCAGGCCGAGGAGCGCATCGGCGACCAGGGCCATCACCGCCGCCGGCACCGCGCCGGCGAGGATGAGCCCGGTGTCGTTCATGCGCAGCCCGCGGAAGATGTACGTGCCCAGGCCGCCGGCCCCGATGGCCGCGGCCACGGTGGCGGTGCCGATGGAGATGACCGTGGCCACGCGGACGCCGGCGGTGATCACCGTCGCCGCCAGCGGCAGGTCGACCATGGTCAGCAGCTGCCAATCGGTCATCCCCAGACCGCGCCCCGCCTCGCGCACACCCGCGTCCACGCCCTGGATGCCGGCGTACGTGTTGCGGATGATGGGAAGCAGCGAATACAGGAACAGCGCGATGATCGCCGGCAGGCGCCCGATGCCGTACGAGCCGAGCACCGGGATCAGGAAGCCGAAGAGCGCCAGGCTGGGCACCGTCTGCAGCACGTTGGCCACCGCCAGCACCGGGCGGCTGAGCGACGGGCGGCGCGTCAGCAGAATTCCCACCGGCACGCCGATGGCCACCGCCGCGCCGGCGGCCAGCACCACCAGGAGGAGGTGCTCCGCGGTCAGCGCCAGGAGCTCGGCACGCCCGGAGCCGAGCACATCGGCGAGCTTCATCCGGCCGCCTCGCCGCCACGCGCGGCGCGGTCGGGGCCGCCGTCGCGCAGCGCCAGGGCGGCGCCGCTGGCGTCGAGCGTCTCCATGAAGGCCACCGCCTCCGGGTGCCGCGAGCGCGCGAAGGCGGCGGGCTCCGCCAGCTCCACCAACCGCCCTTCGTGGAAGAGCCCGATGCGCGTTGCCAGCGCGAAGGCCTCGGCGACGTCGTGGGTCACGAAGACGATGGTCTTGTGGATCTTCTGGGCCAGCGCAGACAGCTCGCGCTGCAGATCGAGGCGCGTCAGCGGGTCGACGGCGCCGAACGGCTCGTCCATGAGGACGATGGGCGGGTCGAGGGCGAGCGCGCGCGCCACCCCGACGCGCTGCCTCTGCCCGCCCGAGAGCTCGGCCGGGAAGCGGCGCGCGTAGGTCGCCGGAGGCAACCCGACCAGGTCGAGCAGCTCGTGCACGCGCGCGCGGATGCGCGCCTCTGGCCACTTCTCCAGGCGTGGCACCAGCCCGACGTTCTGCTCCACGTCCACGTGGGGGAAGAGCCCGGTCTCCTGGATGACGTACCCGATGCGGCGCCGCAGCGCGATGGTGTCCCAGGCGGTGACCGCCTTGCCCTCCACCCGCACCTCGCCGCGCGTGGCCTCGCGCAGGCGGTTGACCAGCTTCAGCGTCGTCGTCTTGCCGGAGCCGCTCCGTCCCAGCAGGACCAGCGTCTCACCGGCGGCGACCGAGAAGTCGAGGTCGCGCACCAGCAGGCGCCCGCCGATCTCCAGCTCCACGCCGCGCAGCTCGATGGCTGCGCCGCTCGCCGCTGCGCTCGCTGCCTCGGCCACGCGCCACCAAAGCGCGGCTGACGCTCAGAGTCCAGCGCTCGATGTCACCACGCGGGCGGCCTGACGCAGGCGCACCCGCAGCTCCTCGATGGTCGCGGTCATCGCCGCCGCCATCGCTTCGCTGTCCGCGGGCGACTCGAAGAGCGTGGCCGCGGCGTTGGCCAGCTCTACGCCGACGTCGACCGCGCCGAGGTAGCGCGTCATCTGCGTCACCGGCAGGCCGCCGCCCGGCAGCGCGTCGCCGAGCACCTGCAGTGCGTCGATGGCGAAGTTCTGTGGCAGGCCGGCCTGGAGCAGCTCGAGGTAGAAGAACGAGGCCACCGCGGCGCTGGCCTCGCGCGCCAGCCGCGCCACGTCGTCGCGATCGGCGGCCGGGCTCTCGGCGTCGAGGCAGGCCATGAGGTCGAAGCTGGGCTGGTCGGCCGAGAGCAGCAGCACCAGGGCCAGGCGCGCCGCGCCGTCGCGCAGCATGGCGCCGAGCGGCCGCAGGTCCTCGAGCGAGGCGCTCTCGGACACTTGGGCCATCGCCGCCTGCCATGCGGCGCGCTTCGGCAGGGCCGGCGCCCTGGTGGCGGTCGCTGGCCCGCGCCGCGAGCCCGGGCCGGTGGAGCGCTGCTGTTCGGGCCGTTGCGGCGTACGCTGCGCGCGCTCGCCCCGCGCCGGTGCCGGTGCCGGTGGGTGCGGCGGCGGCCGGAGCGCCTGCTGCGCCGCCGCGCGCGGGGCGGACGCGCTGCGCTTGTCGCGGCGGACCTCTCCCGCCTGCTGCGCCGGGTTGCTCCTGCGCTCCTCCGAAGTGGCGGCGCGCGCGGCTGCCTGGCCGGGCAGACCGATGGGCGCCGGCGCCGGCGCACTGCCGCGGACAGCTGCAGGCTGAAGCGCGGCGGGTGCCCGCCCGCGCGCGGCGCGGCCGCGGGCTGGATGCGCGGCGCGGCCGCGGGCTGGATGCGCGGCGCCGCAGCGGGGTCGACGCGCGGCAAGGCCTGGGCGCCGCGCCCCGAGCTGGTGGGCTCGGCCCGCGCCGAGCTCTCTGCTGCCCGTCCCGACGTCGCCGGCTCGATCCGCGCCGAGACCTGCACCGCGCGCCCCGATGCCTCCGGGCCGGCACCCGGTGAGCCGGGCGCGGCGCGTGGCGACGGGACCGCACCACGGGCAGCCTCCGCCGACGCTGGCTCTTTTCCTGCCGTTGCTGCGCCGGCGTCGATGCGCGGCGTGACCTCGTCCTTCGCTCCAGGCCCCTCGGCGTTGCCCTTGCCCGGGTCGGGGCCGGGGCGCTTGCCCTCGGCGCCCGCCGCGAGATCTCCGCCGACCACATGGAGGGCGACGAGCTCGATGGCGCGGCACGGCGTGAAGTCCTCGGGCAGCCGCTGCTGCAACTTGGCGATGAGCCCCGCCTCGTTGCCGATCAGCTTCCGGTGATCGTGCGCCTCGGCGATGAGCTGCGCGGCGAGCACGGTGCAGCTGTCGGCAGCGGCGTCGGCGATGCCGCGCGGGCGCGGCCCCCGGAAGATGAGCGTGAGCTTGCCGCGGAGCTTGACGCCGTCGCAGGCGTACGCGCTGACGACGCGCGTCACGAAGCCGATGTCGCTGTCGCGACCGAATGACCAGAGCCCCATCGGGTGTCGCCCCTCGCGCGCCGATTCCAACGCTATCAGCCGGTCGCGCGCACTGACAAATCGCCGGCTTTCGCTCGGTTGAGCGCGACCGCGGCGCCTCGGCCCGGGGCAGCCGATTTGACGAGCTACCCGCGGGCGGGTAATCCAGCGGCCATGCAGGGCGGTCCCAAGCGCTGGCCCGCAGCTCTGGCGCTGGTCGCGTCGTTGCTGGGGCTGGCCTTCGCGGCGTCGAGCACGCTGGACTACATCAGCCACCTCGACCGCCAGATCCACGACCTGCACTGCAGCTTCATCCCGGGGGTGAGCGCCGAGCAGGGCGCGGACACCGCCTGCCGCGTGGCCATGTACAGCCCCTATGCGGCGCTGCTCCGGGACAGCTACTGGGGCGGCATCCCCATCTCGCTCTTCGCGCTCGGGGCCTTCGCCTTCTTCGCCGCTTTCGCCCTCTACCTCCTGCTGGCGCGCGGGGCGGCGCCCCGGCGCGCCGCGCAGTTCATGGGCGGGGCCTCGCTCACCCCGCTGGCCGCCTCGCTGGTGATGGCCTTCATCTCCGCCACCCGCCTCGGGCAGTTCTGCAAGACCTGCGTGGGCATCTACATCGCCAGCCTGCTCCTGGCGGTGGCCGGCATCGCGCTGCTGCTTGAGGACCGGCGCGAAGCAGCCGCCGCGCCGCCGCCGCGCCCACCGCGCGCTGCCGGCGTGCCGGCGACAGTGATCGACGACGACCTCGACGACGTCCCGCCGCCGCGCCGCGAGGGCGGGGTGCTGCTCATCCCCAGCTGGCTGCTCGGGCTGGCCGCCTTCGCGGTGGTGCCCGCGCTGCTCTACACCAGCGCGCTGCCCAGCTACAGCTCCTACCTCAGCGGCTGCGGCAAGCTGGAAGGCCGCCGACGCGCAGACCGGGGTCATCTCCATCAAGCCCGCCGGGGCCACCGTGCCGGTGACCCTGTTCGTCGATCCGCTCTGCCCGACCTGCAAGGCGTTCCACCAGCGCCTGGTGGCCGAGGGTTACTTCGACCAGCTCGACACCACGCTGGTGCTGTTCCCCCTCGACAGCGACTGCAACTGGATGCTCGACAAGGCCGTGCACCCGGGCGCGTGCGTCGTCGCCAAGGCCATCCTCTGCAACGACAAGCAGCCGCTGTCGGTCCTGGAGTGGGCCTACGAGCACCAGGAACAGCTGCTGGCCGCGGCCAAGTCGGGCGCTGGCGTGGTCAACGTGCGCGCCATGGTGCGCGAGCGCTTCCCCGATCTCGATGCCTGCGTCGACAGCAAGGAGACCGGGCGCCGACTCGACAAGCACCTGCGATTCGTCGTGCAGAACCACCTGCCGGTCTCCACCCCGCAGCTCTTCGTCGGTGACACGCGGCTCTGCGACGAGGACACGGACATCGGCATGGCATACGCTCTCAAGAAGCTGGCTCCGCAGCTGAGGTCGAAGTGATGGCACAGCAGACGAGGAGGACGGCATGAAGAGCGCAGGGCTGGTGGGCATCGGCGTGGGCTGCGCGCTCCTCGTCGCTTCGTCCTTCACCGTCCACGGACAGGTGCGCGCCTCGGCGCAGCGCCTGCGCACCGGCGTGGCCGAGGCCGCCGCCAAGCCCAAGGTGGCCATCGCCAACGACGCCGAGGCTGCCTACTGCACGCCGGCCTTCAAGACCGTGCTGCAGCGCGTGCTCAACGCCTGCGGCCTGGTGGGTCAGGACTCACGCCGCGGCTGCCAGCCGGCGGACGTCAAGACGCTGGCCTCCATCAGCGACGACGACTTCAACGCGCTCTTCACCCCGCTCAAGGCGCGCGGCGCGGTGATCATGTTCGACGACAACAAGGACGAGCTCGACGAGGCGGCCATCAAGCTCATCGACGACCGCTGGCAGGACCGCAAGGGCGCGCGTTACTTCTTCGTGGTGGCGCGCGCCTCCAAGACGGGCACCGTCGACTCCAACCGGGCCCTTTCGCACAAGCGCGCCAACAGCGTGCACTTCCACATCGGCGACAAGTACAAGGAGCCCGACCTCGACAAGCAGGTCGGCATGCTCTGGCTGGGCAGCGAGTTCGCGCAGCTCGGCCAGGAGTATTGCTCGTGGAGCGTGTCGCGCGCCAAGGGCTGCAGCGCCGAGGCCATCAACCGCAGCGCCTTCGTCTCCTGGGTCGATTGCCAGCTATGAAGCGAACGTCGTCGTGGGCCGGGGCCGCGCTCGGCGTCGGCCTCCTGCCGCTGGTGCTCGCCGCCTGCGACGCGCCCAGGAACGATCTGCCCGCGCCCCCGACCACCGGCCGGAGCAACGCCGTTGCCGCGGGGGACGCCGGCGCCACCCAGAAGCCCGCGGTCACCGCACCACCTACCGCCGCGGTGACCGCGCCCGGCGCGCCTCGCCAGCTGTGCACCACCCGCGAGCAGCGGCCTCCCCCGAAGGGCGCCATCCGCACCGCATCGGCGCCGGGCGTGCCGCCGCCCGAGGCCACCATCCCCTTCGGTGCCGGCAAGTGGATCTGGATCAACCTCTGGGCTGCCTGGTGTGGCCCGTGCAAGGAGGAGATGCCGCGTCTCCTGGCCTGGCGCGAGAAGCTGCGCCAGAGCGGGGTGCTCGTCGATATGGCGTTCGTGTCGGTCGACGACGACGAGCGCCAGCTGGCGCGCTTCCTGGAGACGCAGCCGGCGACGGGCGTGCGGGCTAGCTACTGGCTGCCGGAAGGGACCACGCGCACCAGCTGGCTGGCGGCGCTCGGGGTCAAGGAGTCGCCGGAGCTGCCGGTGCAGGCGCTGGTGTCCCCCAGCGGCCAGGTGGCGTGCGTGGTGCAGGGAGCGGTCGAGGAGCGCGACTATCCTGCGCTGGCGGCCTGGGCTCGCTGACCGCCGGCTCGGCGACGTCGGCGTCGGCCAGCTCCGCCGGCGAACGGGTGATCGTCGGGCTGGGCTCGGCCGCGGCGCGCGCCACCTCTGCGGCGCTGGCCTGCAGCGCGCTGGCCGAGACGTGGCTGGCCGGCTGCACGTCGCCGCTGGCCATCTGCGTGCCCCAGGTGATGCCGAGGACCGCCGCCAGTCCGATGCGCGCCACACCGAGCAGGGTGTCCATCGACGGGCGCCGGCCCTCGCGCGAGGTGCGCGCCGGCGGCGGCCCCTGGCGGGTCTCCATCATGCTCGCCCAGGCCACGTAGGCCTCGCGCACCGCCAGCTGCATCTCGCGCGCGTCGGACCAGCGGCGCTGCGGCTCGAAGGCCAGCGCGCGGTCGACGATGCGCGCCACACCGCGCGGTAGGCCGGGGATGACGTCGGCGCTGGCCGGCGCCTCGCGGGTCATCGCCGACAGCAGCATCTCGTTGACCGTGGCGGCCTCGTGCACATGCCGCCCGGAGAGGAGGGTGATCATCGTCGCGCCCACCGCCCAGAGATCGGTGCGTGCGCCGACCGCCTCGGTCCTGCCGAGCGCCTGCTCCGGTGCCATGAACGCCGGCGTCCCCCTGGCGCCCGAGGAAGCGAAGGTGGTCGTCTTGCCGCTGCGCGTGGTGCGCGCCAGGCCGAAGTCGAGCAGCTTGATGGTGCCATCGCGGCACAGGAAGAGGTTCGCCGGCTTGAGGTCGCGGTGCACCACGCCCACGTCGTGCGCGGTCGCCAGCGCGTCGAGCACCTGGTCGACGATGGACAGCACCTCGCCCACGGGCAGCGCGCAGCCCTTGCGCTGCCAGCGTTGCTCGATCGACTCGCCCTCGAGCAGCTCCATCACCAGGTAGGGGCAGCCGTCCTCGGTCACGTCGTCGTCGAGCACGGAGACGATGCCGCGATGGACGACGCTGTTCGCGGCGTAGCCCTCGCGCAGGAAGCGAGCGCGCGCCTCGTCGTCGGCTGCGGTGCGGGCGTGCATGACCTTGATCGCCGCGCGACGCCGGTTGCGGTGGGTGGCCGCGTAGACCGTGGCCACGCCGCCAGCGCCGATGGCCGCGTCGATCTGCCACTTGTCGCCGAGCATCCGCCCGACGCGCGGGTCGGCGACCTCGGCCGCTGGCCGTACCCCTTCGCTCGCAGCCTGGGGCGCTGGCGCGGCGCGCAGGACGGGCAGGCCGCTGGGCTCTGCCGGCGAGACCGCGCACCGAGCTGCAGCGCGAGACATCACACTCTCCGCGGCAGCAAGGCCCATGCCTGCGCGCAGGTCGCGAATTCTGCGGCGACGGCGGGGCGCAGGTCTATCGCAGCGACAGCGCAGCGCGGGCGATCCAGCCGCTCCGGATCGGTCGTTCCTCAGCGCTCAGGTGGCACGGTGTGCGCGTCCACGGGCACGTCGGCCGCACAGCGGAAGCCGACACGCGCTGCGGCCGCGGCGGGAGCCATGCCGTCGCGCACCGCGGCGTGCAGCCGCGGCGCCTCGTCGACGAAGCCCGCGCCCTTCACCACGCGCAGCGGCGCCGCCTCGGGCCCGCGCGGGTCGTCGCCGCCGGCAGGTGTGGGCGCGAAGCCGTCCACCACCCACTCGGCCACGTTGCCGCCGAGGTCGAAGACGCCATCGGTCGTCACGTCGCCCTTCCTGGACATGACCGCGCAGGTGGCCACGTCCTCGCCCGCCGGGCGGCAGCTCTGGTTCTTGTCGTAGCAGGCCCGCTGGCAGTCAGGCGCCGCGCCACCCCAGGCGTAGACGCGCGCCGCCGGGCCGCGCGCGGCCAGCTCCCACTCCGCCTCGGTGGGCAGGCGGCGCCCGACGAAGCGGCAGTAGTTGTCGGCGCTCGACCAGTCGACACAGTTGATGGGGTGGTCGAGGAAGCGCTGCGGCTCGTTGCAGCGCCGGCTCCACGCCTCGGCGAACTGGTCGGCGGGGGGGCTGTCCTCGCCGGCCGGCTCCTCGGCGTCGGCCGCGGGCGGGGTGACCGTGCTCGCCGGCGAGCAGCCGCCCTTCTGCATGCAGACCTGATAGGCGCGCACGGTGACCTCGGTGCGATCGATGAAAGCCGCGCGTCACCGCCGCGTCGCGGGCCGCGGCGCCGTCACCGAGGCGCAGCGCGGCCGGCGCGACGTAGACCATGCCCTCCGGTGCGACCGCCGGTGCGGCTGGCGTGGCCGAGGCCGCCGCCGCGGCGCTCGCCGGGGAAGACGGCGCCGGCCGCGGCCCGGCTTGACCTTCGCGGGCGGCCCGCTGTTCGTGGTGCGCGCGCTGCCGGAGCCGATGGGTGCTGTCGGCGTGGCCGGCATCGGCTGGCTCACGCCCCAGGCGGCGGCGGCCAGGAAGGGCGCGGCGCCGAGCAACCACGGCCACAGCGGCGCGCGTGCGGCGGGCGCGCGCTCGCCGCGGTGCGCCCGGACCTCGGAGGCGGACCGCGGGCTCGACCGACTCGTCGCCTCCGAGGCGCAGGCTCGGGAGGCGACCGCGCGCCGAGATGGGCGTCTCGACCATCGAGTCTTCGCCCACCGACGGCGGCACCGCGGCCGCGTCGTCGCCCTGGGCGCACGCGCGCGGCGGTGACGGGGCCATCGACTCCACCGGCCGGGTCGCGGCGAGCTCCGCCGGCCGGCCGCGCGTACCGCGGCCAGCGGCGCGCCCGCCGCCGCAACCTCCGGGGTGCTGGGCTGGCTGCCGCGCGTGGTGCCGCTGGCGGCGACCAGCGCGTCCCAGAACGCGCCGGCGTCGGCGTAGCGCTGCTTGGGCTCGACGCCCAGCGCCTTGTGGAGCACGGCCTCCACGGCATCGGGCACATCGACGCCGCGCGCGCGCAGCGTGGGGCGCAGGGTGGGGTCGGCGCTGGCGATGTAGAGCTCGGTCGGGTCGTCGCCGTCGAGCGCCTTCTTGCCGCTCACCAGCTCCACGAAGATGAGCGCCAGCGCGAAGACGTCGGTCCAAGGCCCGGAGGCGCCGCGCTTCTTGTTGAACTGCTCCGGCGCGCCGTAGCGCGGGGTGAAGGCGGTGGGGCCGAGCTTGGTGGCCTCGAGCGCCGTGGTCAGGGAGGCGGTGCTGGACAGCACCTTGGCGATGCCGAAGTCGAGCACCTTGAGCGTGCGCTTGCCGCCGACCTCGGCGACGAACAGGTTGGCCGGTTTGACGTCGCGGTGCGCGACCTTGTGCGCGTGGGCCACGGCCAGCGCGCGCGCCGCCGGGTCGAGGAGGCGGATGGTCTCCTCCAGCGACATGCCGCCCTCGCCGCGCTGGGCGCGATCGCGCATCAGCTCGGCGAGCGTCTGCCCCTCGAGCCACTCGAGCACCAGGTAGGGGACCCAGACGCCGGCGGGCGTGGTGAAGGCGCCGACGTCGAGCGCCTGCACGATGCCGCTGGTGGCACGCGAGAGGCGGTGCAGGATGCGGCCCTCCTCGCGCAGCTGCTCGAGCAGCGCCTCACGCGCCGCCTCGTCGAGCTCGTGGGGGAGCTTGAGGCACTTGATGGCGATGAGCTCGCCGAAGCCCTTGTGCACGCCGCGGTAGACGACGCCGAAGCCGCCGTCACCGACCACGGACGCCACGCGATACTTCCCCTCGATGGTCGTGCCGTCGAGCTGGAAGGGATCCGCGCGGAGCTCTGCGGTCATTGCGTGGTTAGCGAGGGAGGGGTGAGGCGCGACGTGAGGCACAGGGTCGAAAAGGCGCCGCCCAGCTGGACCCACCACTACGGGGACCGGGGCCGGCTGCTGATACCGCAGCCAGGTCTGGGGAGCGAGACCGGTCCGGCGGACCGTTAGCCGCCTGACAGCTCGGCTGGCAGCCACCGGTTTTTCGCATGAAGGCGCGCGGCACGACGCGTGCTAGGAGGTTCCTGCCGGGGGCTCAGCCTCATGACGGATGTGCGGAGGTATGCGCGCCGGCAATCAACGCCCCGTCGGCTTCTTTCGAAGCTCCGGGCCGCAGCAGGGCTGCCATGACGCAGGCCACGATGGGGTACTAGAACTATGAGATCCTTCAAGCTCGCTTTGGTGACGGTGGGAGCTGGTCTGGCGCTGGGCGCGCTGGTGACTGCCTGTGGCAGCGACGAGACCGCCGATGGTAGCGGTGGCTCGGGCGGCGCCGGCGCGGCGGGGTCCAACTCGTCCTCGGGGCCTGGGCCGGCCTCGGCGTCGTCGACGGCGGCGTCCACGGGAACCACCGGCGGCAGCGGCGGCGGACCGGTCGCGGAGGGCGTCTGCGGCAGCGAGCTCGTCTACCAGAGCCAGGTCGTCAACGGGTGTGTCACCGCGAACTGCTGCACCACCTTCGACCCGTGCGTCGCCGATGCGGACTGCTCTGCGTGCCTCGAGTCCCAGGACCCGGAGGCTGACGGCTGCATGGAGAACGCGCTCTTCGCCGCCTTCGACACGTGCCGCGATGACAGCTGCCCGCTCACCATCTGCGGAGGCGAGCTGAGCAACACCAACCAGGATGGCGACCCTCTTCTCAATTTCCACGCCTGCCTCGGCGCGGCTTGTTGCGACACCTTCACCCCCTGCGAGGCAGACACGGAGTGCAACGCGTGCCTCATTGACCCCACACTCGCGCTCTGCGCCGAGAACCCGCTCTTCACCGCGTTCACGACGTGCCGCGACGCAAGCTGCCCCTTCGACATCTGCGAGAGCCAGATCGGGTTCGTCACCACCTACCCCGACTTCGAGGACGCCCAGGATCCGAACCCGGCTCTGAACAAGTGCCTCTCCGACGCCTGCTGCGACGAGATCACTGCTTGCGCCGATCCGACCGGTGACGGCTACGTGGAGATGAACGATCCGGAGGCTGCAGCGTGCCTCGCGTGCCTGCAGGAGGTCGCCAGCTGCGCTGCACCGCTGAAGACCACCGCCCAGGCGTTCCTCGACTGCGTCGCGGCCGCGCCCTGCGACTGAAGCCGACCGGTGCATTTCCGCCGGCCGACTACCGGCCGGCGGCGGGGCCGACGGGCACGTTAGCGCACGACCGTCCTCGGAAAAGCTACGGGCGCGGGGTCCAGCCGGACGCCGCGCCCGTTCGCTTTGGGTTTCGTATGCCGCGCC
>JBBJMR010000356.1:0-8538 GCA_037720395.1 Polyangiaceae bacterium | reverse complement strand
GCAGGGTCACCGTTCCGCAGTACGCCATGCGGTAGACCCGAGCGACCGGGTTCTTCGCCGCGCCTCTTCGCGGGCGTCCGACAGGTCGTGCCCGCGGTTCCTCCATCGGCACGGCCACCCGGTCGAGCGAGATGCTGATGCTGCGGGCCTCGCGCGGCACATCGTAGGCTTCGATGAGCTCGCGCTCGACCCTCTCCCGCACGCCGGCGTAGATCGACCCCACCGCATGCCCCACCCGCTCGAAGCTCGAGCGCGAATACGGCAGACGCCCGATCTCCCGAGCCGTCGCTTCCGCCTCCCGCGATGTCCCCTGCTGCAGCAGATGCGCCATGCCGCGAGCGGCGCCGGGCAGCCACACGCCATCAACAGCCCCGCTTCGCAGTGCAACGAGGTCGACCGTCGCGCCGTTGCGTTCTCCGGCGCGCCGGTAGAGAGAGCGGGCGACGCCCGGCACCTCCCCCGCCTGGCTCATGAAGGTCGTCTCGTATCGACCCACACGTACGTGCTCGACGCCGTCGATCCGCAGTCGCGGCTCATCCACGTCGAGTGCCGCCAACGCTATCCCATGCGAACAGCGCTCCACCGCGGCAAGCCCCTCCCGAAGCGCGTTCTCGAATCTGTCGTACGCGGTCGTCGGCGACAGGCCCGACGCCCGCTCCACCTGCGCCTCCACCTGCACCAGCAACTCGCGCAGCGCCGGAACCATCTCCTTGAGCGCCGCCGGAACCTCCAGCATGATGTTCGACACGGGGCATCCTCCTGGTCTGGCCTTAGCAACTCGACCTTACAGGCTCTGCCCCGTTCTTCATCCGCTGCTCGTCACGGCACCCGCGAGTTGCCGTGTACAAAGAATCTTCCGCTCAGGATGAGATCCCGACCCCGCCCCCCTGCTGTCGTCGCCCCAAGAGCAATGGTCTGCTCGCAGGCCAGGTCGACTGCCCTCTTTCGAGCGATACACGGTTCGAAGCCGACGCCGCCTGCCGTCGTTCCCGAGCCACGGTCTGCTCGCAACGGTCTGCTCGCCACGGTCTGCTCGCAACGGTCTGCTCGCAGGCCAGGTCGACGGGCTTCTTCGAGGGATGCGCGACGGGAGGCCGCCGCGGTCTCCGTCATCGCCCCGAACGCGCAACTATCGGCCCGCAAGGCCACCGGGACCAGGAGAAGCGTGAGCGCTTGCGGCCATACGCTCCTGGACAGCTCCAGCGAGCCGCGCGCACGCGCGGCCCCCGCCGCCGGTCGCACTTGCAGCACCAACCTTCGCGACAGCTCGACGTCTCCGTGTTGGCGCTTTCCCCTCCCTTTCAGCTCCGGCTGCGGACGCCACCCAGCAAGTGCGCGGTTCAGTACGGAACGCGCGAGCGTTGCCCGAAGCCCGGCTCGGGCGGGCGGCGGCCTTCACGCGACGTCGGCAACCTCGGTCCTCGCTGCTCCCGCCAACGCTCCGCTGTGCACGTGAAGCAGGCGCTGATGGCAACGAGATTCTCGCGCGAACAGGGAGCTCGCAGCTACGCCCGGGCCAGCCGCGCCGAGACCGGCGCGCTGCTCGGCTTCTGCCCTAGTACAGCCCCTGCGGCGGCCGGCCCGTGCGCAGGAAGTCGCGGGCCACCGTGGCCACGCGCGGGATGTTGCGCTCCCGGCGGCGCGGCACGAGGTACGTCAACAGGGCGCGCATGTAGGCGACGTCGGGCTCCGGGTCGGCGCGCTCCAGGCGCCACAGCGCCTCCGTGTTCTTGATGGTGTGAGCGAAGAAGATGGGGCGCACCGCGGCCTCGAGCGCCGCGAACGGCGCCAGGCGCGGGTAGAGCTCGAGTCGATCCGCGGGCGACAGGCCGACCACCGCGCCGGCCGCGGCGGAGAGGTCGCGCTCGCGCAGCGCGGCGTTCAGGTCGCCACCCAGGCGCGGCGAGCATGGGGCCTGCTCGGGGCGTCGGCGCCGCAGCTTGCCCACGAAGCCGGCGCCGATCACCGCCAGGCGGGCGCCGACCTCGGCGCGGCGCGCTCGGCCAGGGTGATGGCCGCCTCGGCGAAGGTCACCGCGTGCGTCACGTCCAGGATGCCGACCTCGGCCTCCAGGCGCGTCTCCCAGGCCGGATCGAAGCGACCGAGGCGCACCGCGGCCGCGTGGGCGATGGCCCGCAGGAGGGCCACCGGTGCGCAGCCTTCGCCGAGCCGCTCCAGCACCGCCGCCACGCCGCCGCGCTCCCCTTCCAGCACCGCCGCCTCCAGCGCGGGGCGATCGAAGCCGGCATCCCCGGCGCCGGCCTTCCTGCCGTCGCCGCCGCCGAGGGACTCCAGTGCGGCGCGGGTGGCGGCGAAGGGCGGCAACGAGGTACGGCGGTGGCCCAGGCGAGCATGGCGCAGGTGCTGGCCAGCACCTCCTCCGAGGCGGCGGGGAAGCGGCGCGCCAGCTCGTCGGCCTTGGCCAGGAAGATGGCGCCATGGCCGTAGTCGTAGAGGTGCTCGGCGGCGAAGGGGTCATCGCCTCCACCGCCGCGACTGCGCCGCGCTCGCGGGCCAGCCAGCGCACCCCGCCCTCGGCCTGCGCGCGACGCTCGGCGAGGAGGTCGGCGCGCACCGCGCTTTCGGCCCCGGGCGCGGCGGCCGGGGCGGGCTCCCGCGGCCCGCGGGCCTGGTTCGTCTCGCCGATGGCCGTCGCCGCCAGGCCGAGCGCCTCGGCGTCGCCGATCCATCCGCGCTCCGCCCACGAGCAGAGGTCGGCGAGCATGGCCAGCGGGTGGTCGAACCCCCACGGTGCACGCGCTGCGCCGTCGGCGGCCATCACCCCCAGCGCCGGCAGCACGGCGGCGCCGGCGTCACCAGCCAGCGCGGCGATACGCAGCCCGTCGCGCACGGCGCGGCTCACGTCGGACTCGAAGAGCGCGGTGCGCAGGCTGCGCGAGACGCGCTCCAGCTCGGCGCGTTCGTCGATGGCCACGTCCAGGTACACCCGGCCGCCCTCCAGCCGCGTCGGATAGCGCCGCACCGGCTCGCCGCCGAAGGTGCACTCGCCGGTGCTCGTCTCGAACTTCCAGTTGTGCCACTGGCAGGTGAGCACCCCGCCGTTCAGCGTCCCCTGCGAGAGCGGGTAGCCCTGATGCGGACAGCGATCGTCGAGGGCGTGCACGGTGTCGCCCTGGCGCACGCAGGCCAACCGCATCCCCTCCACCTTGCGCAGCACCGGTCGCCCCTCGCCGAGCTCGTCGAGCGCCCCCAGCTCCAGCCATCGTGTCATCCCCGCAGGGTACGGCTGCTTGCCCGCGCGTGGGCGGTGTTGCCAATCCTTTGGCCAAAGGTCAACGGGGCATGCGCGGGAGCCAGGATCCCGGCGCCGCCGACGCGACTGACTGCGCGGGCCGGGGCGCGCTCAGCCGAGCCGAGCGCGCGCGCGGTGCACCAGGGCCTGCACCGCTTCCTGGGCGCGCTCGCGCAAGGCCTCGGCCGACTCGCCTTTCAGCGGCGTGATCGGCTCCCCGACCTCCACCGCCACACGGGTGCGTGGCCGCTCGCTGACGCGCTTCATGTGGACCATGAAGGAGCTCTCTGTGAACTCGGCGCGGTCGCCGTAGGCGATTCCCGCCGGCACCACCTCCGAGCCGCTGCGCAGCGCGGTGCGGAAGGCCCCGAGCCGGAACGGTCGCACTTCGTCGCCGGCGAAGGTCGTGCCCTCGGGGTAGATCATCACGCTGCGCCCGCCCTCGATGGCGCGCACCATGCTGTGCACCACGGTGGCGCCGCTGCTCCGGCTCTCGCGGTCGACGAAGAGCGTGCCCACCCGGCGCGCGGCCATCCCGATCACCGGCCAGTCGGCGAGGTCGGCGCGGCTGACGATGGTGGCGTCGAACAGCGCCAGGGTCACGGGCACGTCGAGGCCCGAGCGGTGGTTAAAGACGAAGACGCGGCCGTGGCCGCCGGCGCCGCGCCCGGGGTAGCTCTGTCCCTCACCGGCGTAGGGGCCGCCAGCCCGCAGGTCCACGCCATAGAGGCCGAGCAGGGCGCGCCCGTAGCGCGCGATCCACTTGGCCAGCACCACCTCGCGCTCCTCGCGCGCGCTCAGCGCGGTGTCGACCTCGAGCATGCCGTACATGCCGAAGGTCAGGCCGACGAAGGCCGCGGTCCGTGCGGGCAGCAGCGCAGAGCCGATCACGTCTCGCCCTCGCCTCCGGTGGCCTCCGGCGTGCTCAGGTGCCGGGCGAGCAGCGCGTTGACCACCGCCGGGCTGGCGCTGCCGCCGGTGCGCTTCATCACCTGGCCGACGAAGTACCCGAGCAGCGCCGTCTTGCCGGCGCGGTAGGCCTCGGTCTGCTTGGCGTTGTCGGCGATGACCGCGTGGATGACGCCCTCGATGGCGCCCTCGTCGCTCATCACCGCCATGCCCCGCTCTGCCACCAGCGCGCGCGGCATGCGGTCGGTGCCGGAGATGGCGGCGAAGACCTCCTTGGCCTGCTTGCCGCTGATGGCACCCTCGTCCATGAGCGCCAGCAGCTCGTGCAGCTGCTCGGCGGTCACCGGGAAGGTGGCCTCGAGCCCGCTGGTGCGCGCGTCGCGCAGCACCTCGGCCTGCACGAAGTTGGCGGCCTTCACCGCGTCCGCGCCGAGCGCCACGGTGCGGTCGAAGAGCTCGGCGATGCGCGGGTGCGAGGCGAGCACGCTGGCGGCGCCGGCGCCGAGGCCGAGCGCCTCCGTCCAGCGCGCCCGCTTCTTCGCCGGCGTCTCCGGGAGGTCGACGCGCAGCGCGGCCAGGAAGCCGGGATCGATCGACAGCGGCGGCAGGTCGGGCTCGGGGAAGTACCGGTACCCGGCCTCGTTCTCCTTGTCGCGCAGCGGGTAGCTCTCGCGCTTGTCGGCGTTGTATCCGCGCGTCTGCAGGCGCACGCGCTCCCCGCGCTCCAGCATGGCCACCTGGCGGCGAATCTCGCCGTCGATGGCGTCGCCGACGAAGCGGAAGGAGTTGATGTTCTTGAGCTCGGTGCGCGTGCCCAGCGGCGCGCCGCGGCGGCGAACGCTGACGTTGGCATCGCAGCGGAAGCTGCCCTGCTCCATGTTGCCGTCGCAGACGCCCACGAACATGAGCAGCTCGCGCAGGCGCTTGAGGTAGTCGGCGGCCTCGGCGGCGGAGCGCAGGTCCGGCTCGCCGACGATCTCGATGAGCGGCGTGCCGGCGCGGTTCAGGTCGACGATGGACTCGCCGCCCACGCCGTGCAGGTTCTTGCCGGCGTCCTCCTCCATGTGCACGCGGGTGATCCCCACCTCGCGCATGCCGCCGGCGTCGCCGGGCGCCTCGCCCTCCGAGGTGCCCTCCGACCTGCCCTCCGACCTGCCCTCCGACCTGATCGCCAGCTTGCCGCCGACCGCCAGCGGCAGGTCGTACTGGCTGATCTGGTAGCCCTTGGGCAGGTCCGGGTAGAAGTAGTTCTTGCGCGCGAAGACGCTCTCCGCGGCGATCTCGCAGTCGAGCGCCAGCGCGGCCAGCACCGCCAGGCGCACCGCCTCGGCGTTGAGCACCGGCAGCGCGCCGGGCAAGCCCAGGCACACCGGGCAGGTGTGGGTGTTGGGAGGGTCGCCGAAGCTCGGCGTGCAGCCGCAGAAGGCCTTGGTGCGCGTGACCAGCTGCGCGTGCACCTCGAGGCCGATCACCGGCTCCCAGTCACCGAGCGTGGCACTCATCCGCCAGGCACATACCAGCGCGCGCCTGGCGCGCAAACGGCCTGGCGTGGCCGGGGGCTACATGGCCTCGACGGACTTCTGCATCTCGGGAACGAAGTGCAAGCGCGGGCGAAGCAGGCGATCGCGGTTACCCCGCTTGATCACCGTGATGCGCGGGGCATTTGCCCCCAGCGAATCACCCCTCATCAGGTCGTCGTCGAAGCGGTACTCGTAGCCGTTCTCCGCCTTGCCCGGCGCTGCAGCCGCGGCCTTGGCGGGCGCGGCCTTGGCCGGCGCCGCAGCCTCCGCCCTGGCCGGCGCGGCCGGCTTCTTCGCCGAGCCCTGCGCCATCGCGGCGCTGCCGCTGGCCAACACCGCCAAGGCCATCGCCGTCGTCCACACCATCGCGCGTACCCTCATGCTCGCCTCCTGCCGACTTCGGACACCGCCGCGCGCGCAATCTTGGGCGACCCTGGTGGTAGCCTGCCCCGATGCCCGGAAAGGTCGAGCTCTTCTACGACTTCTCCTGCCCCTACGCGTACCTCGCGCACACCCAGATCGAGGCGTTGTGCGCGGCGGAGGGGGCGGAGCTGGTGTGGAAGCCCTTCCTGCTCGGCGGCGTCTTCAAGGCGGTCGGGTTCACGGGGGCCTCGATGTCCCCGGCCAAGGCCAGCAACAACCTGCGCGACATGCACCGCTGGGCTGATCACTTCGGCGTGCCGCTGAACATGCCGCTCACGCACCCCAACCGCACCGTGCTCGCCCTGCGCGCCGCGCTCGCCGCGCTCGCCGACGATGGGCTGGTCGCGGCCAGCAAGGCCATCTACCGCGCCTACTGGGTGGAGGCGCGCGACGTCTCCGACGCCGGCGTGCTGCGCGCCGCGCTCGACGGCGCCGGCCTCGACGGCGCCGCCCTGCTGGCCGGCGCCGACACCGACGCCGTGAAGGACGACCTGCGCGCGCGCACCGACGAGGCCATCGCCGCCGACGTCTTCGGCGCGCCGACGTTCCTGGTCACCGCGGCGGACGGCGGCGCGGCGCAGCTCTTCTGGGGACAGGACCGGCTGGAGTTCGTGCGCAAGGCGCTCGGGGGCTGGCGGCCGGCTCTGCCGGACATGCCGCGGGCGCCGAGCTGAGCCGGGCATGGATTGCCTGTTCTTCTTCGACTTCTCGAGCCCCTTCGCCTACCTGGGCGCCACCCAGGTCGCCGGGGTGACGTACCGCACCGGCGCGCGCCTCCTCTATCGCCCCTTCCTGCTCGGCGGCCTCTTCCGCGAGATCGGCACGCCCGACGTGCCCTTCTTCAACATGCCGCCGCCGAAGCAGCGGCACACCTCGGCGGACATCGGGCGCTGGGCCGATCACTGGCGCGTGCCCCTCGTCTTCCCCTCGCGCTTCCCGATGACCACGGTGAAGGCGTTGCGCGTGGTGCTCGCCGTCGAGGAGGAGCACCGGGGCCGACTGGTCGACGCCATCTTCCACGCGGCCTGGGCACAGGATGAGGACATCGCCGCCGATGCCACGCTGGCGCGCGTCGCCAGCGACGCCGACTACGACGGGTGGTGGCTGGTGCAGGAGGCGCGCGAGCCACGCCTCAAGGGCGCGCTGCGCGGCGCCACCGAGCGCGCCGGCGCCATGGGCGTGTGCGGCGCGCCGACGTTCGTGGTCAGGGACCCCTTGCGCCCGCAGCAACCGCTCCTCTTCTGGGGGCAGGATCGCCTGGGCATGGTGGAGAAGGCGCTCGGTGGCTGGCCGGGTGGTGCGCTCGACCTGCCCGACGAGGAGATGGCTCGACGCGTGGACGCCGCGCGCGAGGAGGAGCTCACCGGAACGCACGTCTTCCAGCGTGCCGCCGACGACCAGGCGTCGCCGCCGCGCGCGCCGGCGCCGATCGCCGACGAGTCGACGCGCCTGCCGGCCCACCCCTTCGCCGAAGCCCCCACCGCCGCGCCCGAGGCCGACGACGCGCGCACCGCCGGTGGCCAGCACGACGCGGGCGTCGCCGGCTGGCCCGACGCATCCGGCGGCCACGCCGAGGAAGAAGCGGAGGCCGGTGATCTCGACGGCCCCACCGTGACCCGCACCCCGCACGGTCTGGACGAGGATGGGCCGGAGACGCACCGCCGTCGCGGGTGACAAGCGGCGACCGTCGCGTAGAATGCCGCCAATGCATGCGGGTCGGCTGGTCACGGTGCTCGGAGCGGTGGCGCTCCTCGCCGCCTAGCGTGGCGACGCGCAAGCTGCGCGTGGCGGTGCTCTTCGGCGGGCGCTCCGCCGAGCACGAGATCTCGCTTCTCTCGGCGCGCTTCGTGGTCGAGGCCCTCGATCGCCAGCGCTTCGAGCCGGTGCTGGTGGGCATCGACAAGAGCGGCGCTGGCTGCTCCAGGACGAGGCGCTGCTCGCCGGCTCCCGCGACCCGCGAAGCGCTCGCCTCGACGCGGAGCGCACCGACGTCACCCTGGCACCGCACCCGGGCGCCGACGGCGCTGGCTCGCTCACCGTCGCGGGTGCCGGTCCGGACGCGTCGCGGGCCGGGGCGCTGACCTCGATCGACGTCGTGTTCCCGGTGCTGCATGGCCCGATGGGCGAGGACGGCACGGTGCAGGGCCTGCTCGAGCTCGCCGGCGTGCCCTACGTCGGGGCGGGCGTGCTCGGCTCGGCCGTGGGCATGGACAAGGACGTGATGAAGCGTCTGCTCGCCCAGGCGGAGCTGCCCATCGTGCCCTACCGCACGGTGCGAGGCGCCGCCTGGCGGGTCGGGCGCCACGAGGTGCTGGCGGCGTGCGCGGAGCTCGGGTTGCCGGTGTTCGTCAAGCCCGCCAACCTAGGCTCCTCGGTGGGCGTCTCGCGCGTGACCGCCGCCTGCGTGCCAACGAAGACCGGCTCATGGCCGGC
>JBBJMR010000355.1:0-8553 GCA_037720395.1 Polyangiaceae bacterium | reverse complement strand
CAAGGCCACGAGGCTCATGCGCCAGCAGCCGGCGTTGGCTCCACAGGGCGCGCCCGCGCGCCCCGCGCCGCCTGGGCCCCCGGCCCCTCCGCCTCCGGGTGGTCCTCCCCCCGCACCGCCCGCACCGGGTCAGGCCAGTGGGGGATACGGCGGTCCGCCGCCCGGCGGCCCCGCATTCGGTGGCGCGGCAGCGCCGGGCGCGTATGGAGCGCCGCCCGGATCACCGCAGAGCGCGGTGAACCCGCTCGGCGGCACCATGGCCATCGACGCCATGCCCGCGTACAGCCCGCCGGCAGGTCCGCCGCTCGGGCAAGGGCCGAGCAACTTCGGCCAGCCCGGTCAGATGGGTGGAGGCGGTGGATTCCCACCCCCGGGCGGTCCGCCCCCCGGCGGAGGCTTCGGTGCTCCCCCGCCCTTCGGCAGCCCGGCCGGCGGTGATCCGATGCTCGCCCAGGGCGGCGGATACGGCGGTCCTCCCGGCGGCGGCGGTCCGCCCGGCGGCGGCGGAGACGGTGGCCCTCCAGGCGGCGGCGGTCCCCGGCGGCGGCGGATCGGCGGCCCTCCCGGCGGCGGCGGTCCTCCCGGCGGCGGCGGATACGGTGGTCCTCCCGGCGGCGGCGGTCCTCCCGGCGGCGGCGGATACGGCGGTCCTCCCGGCGGCCCTCCGCCCGGTGGTCCTCGGTGGGTACAGTGCCCCTCCGGGCGGCGGTGGCTACGGCGCGCCTCCGGCGGTGGCGGTGGCTACGGCGCCCTCCGGCGGTGGCGGCTACGGCGGCCTCCTCCGCAGCAGGATCGATGGGCGGCCAGCCCGGTGGCTACGGAGCGCCCCCGCAGGGCCGGCGCGCCGGGTGGTCAGTACGGCGGCATGCCGGGCGGCGGCGCGCAGATGTCGGCGCCGGGCAGTTCGGCGGCGGCATGGCGCCAGGCGGCTTCGGCGGCGGCGGCGGCGGGGCGGGCGGCGGCGGCGCCGGGGCGCGCGGTGAGACGCGCAACCCGACGACCACGCTGATCCTCTCGCTCGTGTGCTGCTTCTACTTCCTCTACGCGATGTGGACGATGCTCAACGAGCTCCAGGCCTACACGCGCGATGACGAGTTCAAGCCCTGGTACATGTTCATCCCGCTGCTCAACTACTACTTCCTGTGGATCAAGGTTCCGGAGCAGGTAGCCAAGGCCAAGCAGATGGCCGGCTCGCGCAACGCGCAGGCCCGCGGCATCGTCTGGTACATCTTCCTCGCGCCCTTCGCGCTCTCCCAGGACCTCAACGAGGTCTGGGATCCGAGCTCGGGAGGCTGATACGCGCGTCGACGTCGACGTCGACGTGGGCGACGCGCCTGGCGTCGACGTGGGCGACGCATCGAGCGCCGCGCAGCGCACTGCCACGCCACCGGCCTCGCCGGCTGCTCCGTCTCGGGCAGCGCGCGAGGCCGGATTCTTTTCGCGGCTCGGTCGCGTGGGCCTCCTCGCCGGCCTGGTCGGGCTGGCCGTCGCCTTCAGCGTGCCGCTGTGTCCCTTCGCGCTCGTCACCGGCCAGCCCTGCCCCGGCTGCGGCCTGACGCGCGCGACGCTCGCCCTGCTGCGCGGGGACCTGGCGGCGTCGCTGCACTTCCACCCGCTGGCGATGGTCATCACCCCGCTCGTCGGAGGCGTGGTGGCTTACGACGTCGCCGTCTACCTGCGCAGCGGCAAGGGCGCCGCCTCGCAGACGTTGCAGGGGCGCTGGGTGACCGTGGGCGCGATCGTGCTCGGGGCCCTCACCTTCGCCGTCTGGGTGGCGCGCTTCTTCGGCTGGTTCGGCGGGCCGGTGCCCGTCTAGAGCACCAGACCGTTCGGAGCTCTAGCCCTGGGCCTCGGGCGCGGCCGTGCTCGTCGCGGCGCCGCGCAGGGCGCTGGCCACGTCGAGCAGCGCCGCACGCATCTCACGAGCCCCCGCGAAGCGCGCGTCCGGGTGCTTGGCCAGCGCGCGCGACAGCACGCGCTCCAGCGCCTCGGGCGCGTCGCGGCGCTCGCGGCGCACCGGGACCGGCGCGGATCGCACCAGCGCCACCAGGACGTCCGTCTCGGCGCGGGCGCGGAACGGCGAGCGCCCCGTCAGCGCGTAGTAGAGGAGCAGCGCTACCGAGAAGAGATCGCTGCGCACCGTGAGCGCACGGGCGCGCGTGGCCTGCTCCGGCGACATGAAGCGCAGCGTCCCGACGAGCGCGCCCGGGCTGTCCGGGGTCACACCGTCGCCGGTGTCCACGCCTTCGTCGTGGGCGAAGCCGAAGTCGATGAGGCGCGCCCCGGCGGCACCGAGGAGCACGTTGTCCGGCTGGATGTCGCGGTGCACGATGCCGGCGGCGTGGACGGCTTCCAGGCCGCGCAGCACGTCACAGGCGATGTCCAGCGCGCGCAGCAGCGGGAGCCGACCGTGGGCGCGCACCAGCGCGCCCAGCGTTGGCCCGCGCTCGAGCGCGGTGGTGTACCAGGGCCGACCGTCATCGAGGTAGCCCGCCGCACGCACGCTGGCCACGTACGGGTGATCCACGCGGCGCATGAAGGTCACCTCGCGCTGGAAGCGACTCACCATGCCGGCGTCGGCGAGGTGCCGCGACTGCAGCACCTTCATCGCCACCAGCGCCCCGTTCGGCTCGCGCGCGCGATACACCTCGCCCACGCCGCCCTCGGCGAGCAGAGCCTCGACCTCGAGGCCGGCCACGGTGGAACCGGCGAGCCCGCCGCGCGCGCGGCGCAGCCCGAACGGCGCGAGCATGCGCGCCCTGGCCCCGGCGCCTGCTGCATCGCCGGCGGTCTCACCGGCGCCGAGCGCGTGCCAGCGGGTCGCGGGCTCCGCCAGGACGACCGAGCTCGTCTCATGAGCGCCTGATGCCGGTATCGGGCACCACCGGGGAGACGCCATCCACGGGTCGCCGCAAGAAACGCATCCGGTCATGGGCGTGCTCCCGTACAGAAATTCCTGAGGCAGTCTTAAGCTCCCGGGACCGATTCGCAAGGACGGACTGCCGTAACCGGTTCAAATCATTGTTGTTCGCCCTAGACGTATCCCGTCCGGCAAAACCCTGCGGCAGAATGTCCGGCCTTCGCAGGGGCAGTCGCGAATCGCCACGCGGACTTACCGCGAGCGGCGACGCGCCGGTCGCGCGGGTACGACACGACGCGGCATCCCCGTTCGGCCTCGTCGTACTTCGCAGAGCGTCGCCGGCCGATACCGACGAGCTCGCTGCGCGGCCACCCTCATCCTTGCCCGGTGCCCGGTGCCCGGTGCCCGGTGCGAGACGTCGGTCCGCGGTCGTGGACGCTACTCGAGCGGCTCTACGTAGGAGACGGCCGTCGCCTCGCGATCGCCGACCCCCTGCACCACCTCGACGCCGACGAGCAGCTGGCGAGGGCGCGGCACACCCGCGGGCTCTCCGAGCCAGTCGCGCAGCACGCCGCCGTCGACGCGAGAGACGAGCGAAGCGCCGCCGCCGCGCTGCAGAGGCACGGTGGCCCGCGTGAACATGCCGCGCGAGGCCTCGGTTCCATCGGTGGTGGCGCTGAGCGCGAGGTGCGTGAGCGCGGGGGCGAGGATGACCATCGACTCGCGGGCCCCGCAGTCGGCCGCGTCCGCGCCCGGCTGCGGCTGGCACGACGCGCGGTAGCCGTAGAGCACGCCGCCCGGTAGCGGGCGCGCCACACCCGTCGTGCGCGGCACGACGACGGCGCGGCAAGCGCCGGGATCGAACCAGGCGTCGACGACGGTCAGCTGCGCGGTCTTGCCCAGGGTCAGCATCTCCCAGCGCGCAGGGGTGATGGCGCCGCCGCGATTCGGCGGACGCGCGGCGGACAGGCGCGGCTCGGCGCCGGGAGGCGCCGCCTTCTTTCCCTTTCCCGTGCTGGGCGGCACCACCGGGCTCGTGGCCTCCGGAGTGCTGCAGCTGACATAGAGCCCGCCGTCGGCGCGGCTACCGATGGTGGTCTCGTTGCCGCCGATGCGCAGGCGCGCGTACGGCGCGCCCTTCAGCGAGACGCGCACGGAGGTGTATGTCGAACCGACACGCTCGGGCGCGACGCCGCGCCAGTCGACCACCAGCTCCGCCGGAGCGTCGCCGGGGGGGAGCACGGCGGGAGCGGCCGAGGCAACCAGGGGCGCGGGCATGGCCACCAGCGGCAGCTCGCGCACGCGGAACGACTGCGGCTCCACCTGGGCGCGGGGCGCGCCCCCGCGCGTCTGCAGGACTCCACCGGTGAGCAGGGGGCGCGCCAGCGCCTTGTGCGCGGGGCTGTTGGAGAGGGTGTCCAGCAACCGCTCCTCCGCGGCGTCGGCGGAGGCCCTGGCCGCCGCGACCTGGTCGCGGGCGGGGGCCTTGGCCGGCGCCTGCCCTGCCCCGGCTCGCGCTGCGGCGGTCTGCGCCGCGCCGGGGAGCCGCGCAGGCGCCGTCGCCGCGCCGCCGCAAGCCGCCAGGATCGACGTCGCACCGCACAGGGCCACCGCACGCGCGACGGAGAATGGTGGAGACGGCGCGAGGGCGCGGGCAGGCATCAGAGCGTCTCCAGGTAGGTGCGCAGCGCCACCACGTCCTCGCGCGACAGGTGGAGCGTGTGGCCCATCTTGCCGTCGCCGGAGGCGAGCAGCGCGTCGAGCGTGGCGTAGCGGCCGTCGTGGAAGTACGGCGCGGTGCCGGAGACGAACCGCAGCGAGGGTGTGTCGAAGGTGGCGCGCGTCTCGGCGCTCGGCGCGCGGCTGCCGACATCGTGCGCCGAGGCGTCGGTGCCCGTCCCCGACAGGTGGCAGGACGCACAGGCCTGGGCGTCGGCGAAGAACAGCTCCTGCCCGCGGTGCGCCAACCGCGCGCGATCGGAGGCCTGGCCCTCGATGCGCGAGGGGCTGGGCCCCGGCATGGACTCCAGATAGGCGACCAGCGCGTCCGTCTCGTCGAGGCTGGCCTCGGCGTCTGGCAAGCCGCCGCCACCGAGGCGCCGGAACGTCGTGCGGATGTGCGTCTTGAGGTCGGCGTGCGCGCCGAGCCAGGAGTAGGGCGCCGAGTCGCGCGTACGTCCGGCGAGCATGATCGTCTGGCGCGGGCCGTCCGGCGTCGACCAGGTGAGCGCGTCCTCGCGGCCATCGGGGTGACAGCTGGCGCAGGCGCGGCCGTCGCCGGAGATGCGGCGGTCGTCCGTCCTGTGGAAGAGCTCGCGGCCCCAGGCGGCCAGCGGCGCGACGTTGGAGTCCGCGTCGCGCGCGAACGACACGCGCGTGGGCGTATCGGTGACGCGTGTCGACGCCAGGTCGATCACCGTCAGGGCGCGATCGAACTGCGACCAGACCACGGCGCGGTCGCGCAGCGGGTCGATGGCCACGCCGGTGGGCCCGGCGGAGACCTTCCAGCGGCGCCGCTCCAGGCGCGACGGGTCGGCGCCGCGCGCGTCGAGCTCGACCAGCGTGTCGTTGCCGAGACAGGTAACCAGCAGGGTCCCCGAGCCGCCATGGAAGGCGGCCGCGCGCGGGAGCAGGCACTCATCGGTGTGCCGTGCGCCGTCGGAGAGGACGGCGCGCGTCAGCGTGCGCTCGGCGGCGGCGTCGACGACGCTGACGATGGGCGCCTCGGTGGGCACCACGTCGACCGGGTTGCCGTATCCGCTGGAGCGAACGGCGACGTCGCCCGGCTCCACCGTGACCATGGGCGCGAAGACGCGTCCGCTCGGCGTCGCCGCCTGCGGCACGGCCCTGGGCGCGGCGGGCGCGGGGATGGTGCCGGCCACCGCCGGGCGCTCTGCCTCGGCGGCCTCCTTGCCGGAGACCGACTTGGCCAGCGCAAAGCCCTGGCAACCCTCGCGCATCTTGTCGTCGCGGCTCTCGCCGACCACCTTGCGCGCCCGCAGGTCGATGCTGCGTGGGTCGCGCTTGGCTCCCGCATCGACGGGATCGACATCGAGATCGACGACGCTCATCCGGGCGCCGACCACGTGCGCCACGAAGGCGCGCTTGCCGTCGTCGTCGGCCACCACCGCGCGCGGCTCGCGCGGCAGCTCGATGCTCCGGCGCGCGGCCAGGCTGGCGGCGTCGAGCACCGTCAGGCGGCGAGCCCAGGCGCTGGAGACGAGGAGCCGCGCGTCGTCCGGCGTCGCTGCCAGGGCCACCGGCTCGTCGGGGACATCGACGCGGCAGAGGTGGGCGAGCGGGGCGGCGACGTCCGCGGTCGGCTCCAGCACCTGCACCTGGTTCTTGTCGCGCAGAGCCACGGCCAGCCGTCCGTCGGCGAGGACCATCAGCTGCGAGGGCGTGCCGGCGAGCGGGGTGCGGGCGCGCTCGACGCCGGCGTCGACGTCGATGGTGCGCACCAGGGCAGCGTCCTCGTCGGCCACGTAGGCGATGCCCGCGGCGCCGGCGCGGGCCAGGGCGACGGTGCCGCTCTGGCGAAGCGCTCCGACGCGCGTGGCGCCCACGCCGGGGTGGCGCCGGGCGCACGCCGCGACGGGCACCCTGGCGCCGGCGGCCACCGACGCGGCGCGCTGCACCGGATCCGGCCTGGCGCCACCGCAACCCCCGACGAGCAGCGCCCCACCGACCACTCCAACCAATGCCAGTCGCATGTCGCCTCCGCGCCCCAGCTGTTGCTCAACTCGTCGAGACCTCTGGCCACCAGTGCGCCTGATACGGACGTCGCCGGCCTTTCGACCTTTGGCATTCGACAGCCGCCGCAGAACTTTGTTCGGTCGGTCTTCTGTCGCGCCACCTGGCCGGAACGTGACCGGCCCCCGCGGACCCGTCCCGCTTCGCGGTCGAACGCGCCCGCCCGCCCCGGCAGTCCCGCGACCCGAGATCTCAGGGACCCGTGTCCGTGCCCGTGTCCGTGTCCGTGCCGGTGCCGGTGCCCGTGTCCGTGTCCGTGCCCGTCGCCAGGCGGGCGCCGTGGCGGCCGGTCAGCTCGGTGGATTGCCCAGCAATGTCTTCAGCTTCGCGACCAGCTGCAGCGCGTCCAGGGGCGTGAGGCGGTCGACGTCCACCGCGCGCAGCGTGTCCAGCACCGGCTGCGCCGCCTTGTCGGGCGGCGGCTCGGCGAAGAGGTCGAGCTGCGCGCGCCCCGCCGCCCCCGCGCGGCCGGCGCGTTCCGCAGACCCACCCACACCGGACCCGGCCTCGAGGGACGCGAGCAGCGCCTTGGCGCGGGCGAGGACGCCCTCGGGCAGGCCGGCGAGGCGCGCCACCGCGACGCCATAGCTCCGGCTGGCGGGTCCGGCCACCAGGCGGTGCAGGAACACCACGTCGTCGCCCTGCTCCCGCGCGGCCACCGAGTGATTGGCGATGCCGGGGCCGGTCTTCGCGAGCTCGCACAGCTCGTGGTAGTGCGTGGCGAACAGCGCGCGACACCCGACCGAGGCATGGAGGTGCTCGGCAACGGCCCAGGCGATGGCCAGCCCGTCGTAGGTGCTGGTGCCGCGGCCGATCTCGTCGAGGATGACCAGGGAACGCCGCGTGGCCGCTCGCAGGATCTGCGCCGTCTCGCGCATCTCGACCATGAAGGTGCTCTCGCCGCGCGAGACGTTGTCGCTGGCCCCGACGCGCGACAGGACGCGATCGACGAGCCCGATGCGCGCCTGCCGCGCGGGCACGTAGGAGCCGACCTGGGCCAGGATGACGATGAGCGCCACCTGACGCATGAGCGTCGACTTGCCCGCCATGTTCGGGCCGGTGATCAGCCACAGGCGCTCGCCGGCGAGGTCCAGGGTGGTGTCGTTGGGGACGAAGCGCCCCGCGGCTGCCAGCCGCTCGACCACCGGGTGTCTCCCCTCCTCGATGACGATCGCTTCGCCGGAATCCACGTCGGGGCGGCAGTAGTCGTAGCGGTGCGCCACATCGGCCAGGCCGGCGGCCACGTCCCAGCCGGCCAGGGTGCGCGCCAGCTGGCGAATGGCGTCGGCCTCGGCGACCACCGCGCTCAGCCAGCGCTCCAGGATCTCCTGCTCGCGCGCCAGCGATCGCTCCTCGGCGCTCTCGATCTTCTCCGCCAGCTCGTCGAGCTCGGTGTTGGTGTAGCGCTCGCCCCCGGCCACCGTCTGCTTGCGCCTCCAGCTGGCTGGCACCTTGGCGAGTTGCGACCGGGTGACCTCGATGTACCAGCCGAAGACCCTGGTGTAGCGCACCCGCAGGCCCGGCACGCCGGTCTCGGCGCGCAGCGAGCTCTCCAGCGCCACCACCAGCTCGGTGCCGCCCTGGCGCGTGCGCCGCAGCTCGTCGAGCTCGGCGTCGAAGCCGTCGCGCACCAGGCCGCCGTCGCGCGCGTGGGGCGGTGGCTGATCGACGAGCGCCGCCTGTAGCAACGCGCCCAGCGCGGGCAGCGTGTCCACCGCCGCGCCCAGCACGTCGGCGCCGGCGGCGTCGGGGATGCTAACCACCGCGGCCACCGCGCGCGGCGCGGCAGTCAGCCCATCGCGGACCCCACCGAGATCGCGCGGCGTGGCCTCGCGCAGCACGGCGCGCACGGCGAGCCGCTCCAGGTCTCCGATGCCGCCGAGCGCCTCGCGCAGCTCGCGTCGCGCGCGTGCGTGGCGCACGAAGAGCTCCACCTCGTC
>JBBJMR010000110.1:0-25189 GCA_037720395.1 Polyangiaceae bacterium | reverse complement strand
CGGCCGGTGTACCTGCCGTCGGCCCAGGGCGGGCAGGACGAGCTCGCCTGGATCCTCTCCCTGATCGTGGAGCCCGTGGCCGGATGAAGCTCCTGTCGCTGCGGCTCGAGTCCTTCCGCGGCGCGCCGGACGGCGCGTGGTCCTTCGTCGATCCGCGCTCCGGGCTGCCACACCCGGTCATGGTCGTCACCGGCGGGGCCGCAAGCGGGAAGACGAGCATGCTCCTGGCGATCGCCTTCCTCTGGGAGACGGCTGCCGGCCACGCGCGCGCTGACGAGTACGAGCGATGTCTGCGCAATGGTCGGGCCGAAGGCCAGGTTTCGGCCACCTGGCTGCTGGACGAAGACGAGCGACGCGTGGCAGGGGTCCGCGAAGCCGTGCAGGCAACGGAGGTGGGCCTCGGCCGGCGAGCGCTGCCTCGCATCGACCACGGCTTGCGCCGTCTGTTCGCCAACTACGCCCACGCCGGCCGCACGGGAAAGATCGAGCTATTTGGCAGAGGCCGCAGCCTCGGCCTGCACGGCCCGCCTCGCGGCGGTGGGCCGACGCGGAGCGAGGCGATCGAGCAGCGGCTGCGGACGACTCGGCGCGCCGACAAGTACTTCGACATCCCCGCCTGGCTGCTGGAGACGGCCACCAAGGACGCGCAGGCCGCGCGGAGCAAGGCGTCGGTCAGCGGCGTGCTTCTCGACGCCGATGCACCGGATTCCCTGGCGGCGTTCCGCGAAGGCGTCGCCACGCTGGCCCCTCACCTGCGATTCGATGGCCTGCACGTCACCTCGGCGTCCAGCAGCCTGCGCTTCCTGCGCCGCGAGGGAGCTCAGGTCGATCTCGAGGACCTCTCCGATAGCGAACAGGAGGCAGTGCTGCTCGCGGGTACTTTCGCTCGCGTCGGCCTGCGTCGGTCCATCGTGCTGGTCGACGCACCGGAGGCGGTGGCGGCGCCGGAGGCCCACGGCCGGGTGCTCCGCGCCATCGCCGGGCTGGGCGCGGACAACCAAGTCATCGCCGCCAGCAACGCAGCCGCCGTGATGGCCTCCGTCCCGCCGCCGTGCGTGATCCGCCTGTAGCGCGGCCACTACTTCGCAGGCTTGTAGAACGGGAGCGTCAGCGAGGTGTCCTCGAGGGCGATCTGCTGCGTCTCATCGAGGTCGTCGGAGTCGGGCCGCTCCGGAGACCGTAGAGATTCTGCGAGCCTAGCGCGCGCAGCCTCCGCCGAGCCTGACACGAACGGGACCACCGCTACCGACCGGGAGACCGGCAAGGCGGTCATGTCCCCGAGGTCCGCAGGCTCGTCGGCACGTGGCGCGTGGTTGGGGAACGACAGCGCACCGTGGTCGGCGGGCCCTTGGGTGGTGAGCGGCCTGGGGCCACCCGTTCTGATGCGCTGACGCTCGGTGGCGTACGCGCGTGCGAAGGCGCGGGCAGTGTCCGCGTCGCCGGAGAAGCGTCCCTTCCACGTTTCACAGACCCGCGCCCAAGCCTGCTCGTCCAGGTCGTGCCGATGGAGAGTCGCGGGGCGCACCGCAAACGGGTCCGCGAGCTCGGCGGAGACGCTCGCGAAGCGGTGGACGGATTCGAGCAGTCCGGGGATCACTCCGAGAGTCTACGCATCGGGCGCGTTTCGTTCCACCCGCTGGTCATAGGCGCGCCCCGCCCGACCTGCCCACCCCGTCTGCGGTTGGATGGTGCCGCGGTCTCGGAACGATCTCGCGGTTGCTCCCGTCGTTCGAATGAGGCACGAAGGCCCGTTGCCGCGCGTTTTGCCCACAGAGGTCCGCAGCCTCGAACGTGCCTACCCGCGCATCGCGCGCGAGTGGCACCCCTCCGGCCGTCGTGCACAGCTAAGCACCTCATTGGCCGGGATTTATCCCGAGGTGGCGCGCCAGGCAGCCGACGCGGAGCCGGCCGCTGGCGGGGTCAGCTCGACGACCGTGGTCCCCGGGTGGACGGTATCTCGGTCGCATTCGCAGGGGTGATGGTGCGAGGGGGTGGAGTGGATGAGGCGATCGTCACCCGCTGCTTGCGCAGCCACGCGTTCATCTCGTCGCCGAGCCCCTCTCCGATCGACGCGATCGCTTGATCCAGCGACTGGGTCGAGTGAACTCTCGGCCCGGAGTTCTTCGCGAGCGCGACGCGCGCTGCCAGGGCGGCCTGGGACATAGGCGGACCCTGGAACACGAGCCGCTCGAAGACGGTCGCGGTTCGCTCGTGCATCTCGGTGATCTCGTTGCGCACCGGTCCGGGCACCTCGCCGTTCCAGACGATGAGCAGCCGAGCTTTCCCTGCATGCCGCTCGCGCAAGTCGGCCGTGTCCGCGAACGCTCGCTTCAGGTCGATCACGCTGACCGGCGTGCTCGCCGTCCACACCGCGACATTCTCGTGGGTCAAGACTGAGATCGGCATGCGTCCCCCGGGTCGGCGGCACAGCCGCGACACTTCCGTAGAACACCAAGCAAGCTCGCGAAGCGCAACCTCTAGCGCGGCATTTCTCATGGGCCTGTCCGGCCTTGCCCGGCTAGTCTTACGCGGTGCAGGGCGCACTGTGGACGGCAGCGGAGATCCGACGGTTGGTCTCCGAGCTCGGGTTGAGCGTGCGCGGTGACGGCCCGGCGCGCCAGAGCGCGGGCCACGACTTCGGCCACTTGGTGGTCGGCCAGCCGCGCGCAGTCGTGGAGGCGACGTGCCAGGGTGACGTCGAGGTCCTGCTAGCGTTCGCCACGGCGGAGGGTTTACGCGTCACGGCACGCGGAGCTGGTTACAGCCAGAGCGGTCAGTCCGTGCCGCTGGATGGTATCAGCCTCGATGTCGGCCGCCTCGATCATGTCAGCCCCCCCGACACGGGGTCCATGACGCTCGAGTGTGGCGCCGGGGCGCGCTGGCGGAACATCGTCCGGAGATGCGCGAACCGCGGGGTTCTACCGGAGGTGATGCCTCTCAATCTCGATCTGACCGTGGGCGGCGTGCTATCGGCGGGCGGGATCGGCGCGACCAGCCACGTGTACGGTCCCGCGGTCGCAACCGTCACCGAGGTGGGCGGGGTGACAGGCGACGGGCGCGGCCTTCTCTCCACGCCGGCGGCTCCGGACGGTCTCTGCGCCGCGCTTCTCGCTGGGCTCGGACGCGCCGGAGTGATCACGTCGGTGCGCCTCCGCCTGAGGCGTGTGCGCCCGCGCGTGAGGGTCTTCTGCCTGTTGTACGAGTCGGCGGCGGAGTGGCTTGGCGATCAGCGGCGCCTCGCGGATGAGCGTGGCGTCGACTACCTCGAGGGCCTGTGCGTCGCGCGCGTGTTGGGCACCCGGACCACGCCCGCGGGCCGACGTCCGGCCGCCACATGGTCGTACGTGAGCCTTGTCGGCATCGAGTACGAGGACGGGCAGGCGCCGAGCGGCGAGGACGCCGTGCGGGGCCTGTCGGGCAAGCTCATGTTCGTCGACGATGACGACACCTTCGACTATGCCGCAAGGTACGACGGTCGCTTCGAGGCGATGCACCGTACCGGCGCCTGGACGCAGGCGCACCCCTGGATCGAGACGCTCCTGCCGGAAGGCATCCTGCCAACGTTGCTGCCCGACCTGCTCGAAGCCATCCCCATGTTCCTGGGGGACGGTCACCGCGTTGCCCTGGTCGCGCAGCGAGGCCCCGCTCTCTTCATGTTTCCGAAGCCGGGCCCCGCGGTGGCGTTCTCGGTGTTGCCCGTGGGCGTCGCCGAGGGGCTTCGCGAGGACGCGCTGCGAGCACTGCGCCGCGTGCATGACCTCGGCACCGGCGCCGGCGGCAAGCGATACCTCTCCGGCTGGCTCGGCATGATGGACGAGCCAGCCTGGCGTGCGCACTACGGGGACGCATTCGACGATTGGATCGCGGCGAAGCAGCGCTTCGATCCGCGAGGCACGCTCGTGTCTACGCTCTTCCCCGGCGCGAGTCGCGGCTAGCCGTCCTGTTCGCGTGGCATGGTCAGCTGGCAGCGCGAACCCGAGGCGCCGAGCGGCGACGCCGTGTCTTGAGGCCGTTGCGCATCGCTGTGAGGTACTCGTAGACGGACGGCAGGTCTGCCACCGCCTTCTTGGCCCGGTAGGCGACGTCTTCGAACGCCTGCTGTGCCGGTGTGGGATCCAGGTACGACAGAGCGGGCGGAGACTGGCCGGTCAGCTTGTGCAGGCCGAGGAGGATGGTCGTCCATGAATAGGCGTCGAACCCGTGATAGGCGTGGTTCACCGTCCGCGGCGTAGGCAGGCGATCCTGCCAGAGCCGGAGCGACTCGCGCAGGTGCTCAGGGACCACGAGCTTGGTCTGGACGTCACGCCAGAACGGAGTGTCGCTGCGATCGCTGGCGAAGTAGTGCAGCACGAGGAAGTCGCGCACCCCGTCCACGCAGTCCGATAGCGACTTGTTCACGCGATCGCGGAGCGCCGGCTCCATCGCCGGGCTTGGGAAGTTGGCGCAGAGCTCCTCGATCGCCTGCTGGATGAAGAAGATGGTCGTCGACTCCAGCGGCTCCACGAAGCCGGCGCAGAGGCCGATGGCCATGCAGTTCCGAACCCACACACGCTCGTGGCGACCGACGCGCATCTTGATGTGCCGCGCCTCGATGCCCTCGGCACGTGCCCCGTGGTAGCTGCGCAGCGTGCGCTCGGCCTCGGCGGCGTCGATGTGCCGGCTCGAGTAGACGTACCCAGACCCGTCGCGCGAGTAGAGTGGAATGCGCCAGATCCACCCGGCGTCCTGCGCGTGCGCCGTCGTGTACGGAGCGATCCCGTCGACGTCGGGTTCGGACGGCACCTGCATGGCAACAGCGGCGTCACAGAACAGCGAGTCCTTGTAGCTGATGAAGGGCTCCTCCATCGCATCGCCGATGAGCAACGCGCGGAAGCCGGAACAGTCGACGAAGAGGTCCGCGGCCAACCGACCGTGCTCCCGAGTGACGACCGCGGCAATATCGCCGCTATCGGTCTTTTCCACAGAGACGATGTCATCGCCGATGTGGGTCACCCCGCGAGCTACCGCATAGTCGCGCAGATAAGCTGCTAGGAGGCCGGCGTCGAAGTGGTACCCGTAGGGGCACTGCACTCGATGGGTCTCGAGGCTGCTGTCCGGATTCAGCTGGTCGGGATAGACGTGGTCGGCGAGGTCGCTCTGGAGCAGCGTACCGTCCAGGAACCGCGGCGCCCGCTGCGCATCGCAGAGGTGCGGCGTGATGAAGCACGAATAGTCGAAGGCTTCTCCGCGCGGTGAGAGCTTCTGCCACCACTCCGGCAGGTACGCGCCGCCGACGTAGGGCATGCGCTCGAAGGGATGGTAGAAGTGCCCTCGCTCGGTGGTCCAGTCTTGAAAACGAATCGCCAGCTTGTAGCTGCCATTGACCTTGACCAGCCAGTCGGTCTCCGGGAGGCCAAGGCGATCGAAGAACAGCTTGAGAGTGCTGAAGGTTGCTTCGCCGACGCCGATCGTTCCGATCCGGGGCGACTCGACCAGTGTAACTTTGACGCGCTCTCCGAAAACCCGCTTGATGTAGCTGGCGGTCATCCATCCGGCTGTACCCCCGCCGGCAATCAACACATGCATCGAACTTCTCCCTAGAGCGTCGCGGCGACCCCCCAGCGGCGCCTGCTGCTCCCGTATCATCGGCGAAAGTCATGCGATCTTGAGCGAGAACTGCACGGCTGTTAGACCTTGGTGCTAAGGTCGGGAATTGGTTCGATTTAGTGGCAGGTCTTGTCCGATGGATGCGGACCGCAATCGCCTGGGCAGTTATGGTCGTTTTCGCCCTTCCACGGCTGGCATACGGCGTCACCGCATTTGATCGGGCAATCGGCGGCACAGACGCTGTGCTGTTCACCTGTGGAAACCTCGCACACGCCGTCTCCACAGTATGGCTCCGGGAATGGCGGAGAGTGCGGCCACGTGGCTGGCTCGCCGTGGTCGCCCGGCTCGAATGGATGCCAGATGTGAAGGACCCACTGTGTCCGGTCGAACGTCCGGCTCCAGCCCTGCTCCTCCATGAAGTGACCGAGCGCCGGAGCGCTCTCGAGGAACCCGAGGCTCGCGAAGTCCGGCTGCGTCGGGTCGTAAGGAACAATCCGATCGATCATGTAGACCACCGTCACCAGGCGCTCCTGCTCGTTGTAAGCGAGCCAGACGGTGGACATGTCGCGGTCGTCCGCCTCGTCCTTGAGCGCCGGCCAGATCGACTTGAGCTCCTTCTCGATCTTCACGCCGTTGGGCACCTGGAAGCGCTCCGTGCGCACGACGACGTGCGAGTCGTGGATGTCCGAGAAGTTGTAGGCCTTGTGCACGCGCCAGTGATGACACTCGTCGCTCAGAAACTCCGGGCGATCGAGGAACTGAACGCCGTCGAGCGTGAACTCGTTCTCGACGAAGTCGTGGTAGTTTTCGGCCTGCTTGTAAGTCTTCCAGAGGTAGCGGCCGCCACCGAGGAGGTTCGGCTGGCCGTTCGTGGTGTTGGCGAAGTCGAACGCGATCGGAAGGTGCTTGAAGAGGAAGCCCTTACGGTCGGACATGATCATGCGGTCGCGCTCCAGCAGCGGAGCGATCTGCGCGGGGGGGTAATCACCCGCCAAGGTCAGATCGCACGTGAAGGCGCCTTCGGCTTTGATGTAGCCGACCTCCGTTCCCGGAACCGACTGCGACCAGGCTTGCTCCGCCTCCCCGACATCCTCGGTGGCGATATCCTCGTCGTCGGTACCATCGGGGCCAGCGCCACAGCCCGCCAGGGCCAGCGACGCGAGGACGAGACAAGCAGAACGCGCATCCTTCTTGAAAACGCTCATGGTCACCTCGCTCGAGCAGCAGCGGGTTTCTCGACGCAGCGGAAAACTGCGACGAGCATCACCTATGAGCTTCTACGGGCGAGCGGTCAAGAAGTTGAGGGCCCGCCGAGCAATAATCGCTCGCACCTTCTGCGCGCGCGCGTGGGCGTTAAAGCGCCTCTATCCGACCCGACCTCACCCGCGGCGGCGAACCAACGCCCGGTCAGCCCTGCCTTCGTACCGTGAGCGTGCAGGTGTGCTTCTCACCCGGCTTCGCTTCGAGGTAGTCGATCTTGTAGCGACCGGGATGCTTGAAACGTTGGTTCTTGCAGAAGCCTTCGATCAAGCCCCACTCGAACATGCGGGGGTAGGGCGTCTCGCACCGGACCTCCAGCGTGGTCTCGTTGGTGCGTGTGACGATGTAGTTGCCCACGTCGCCGCGATGGTTCGCGTGGTAGAGGTCGTTGATCACCATGATCATGTCGTCGGCGGTCGCGAAGATCGGCGGGATGTCGGCGTTCTCCACGGTGAACGAGCCGACGGTCCGCACCTTCGCTGGGCCGACCTCTTGCTGGATGTCGCGCAGTGCGTCCAGCCAGCGCTGGACGAGGATAAAATTGTCCGGCCGCAGGTCGTCGATCGCGAGCTTGTGGCGCTCGATCAGTTTGCGGCCCAGGGTCGGCACCAGCTGGAAGGCATCCAGCGTCGCTTTCACGTTTGCGGCGCGAACGGTCGCCTTCGGATCGTTGCTCACGAACTCCATTCGTCCTCCGGGGCCCCTGCCCTCTGGTCTATCGGCTGGCAGGGACCGGTCTGTAGGGTACGCTTCTTCGCGGTCGGGGAAAATCCCGAGTACATGGGCTGTAGGCGGCGCCACGGAAGTCGGAGGTCGAGGTCATGAAGCGTGTCCTGAGTGAGATCGCCGCGCGCCAGCGCGAGTTCGCCAACCATCCCTTCTTCCAGCGGTTGGAGCGGAACGAACCCACGCAGCGCACGATGGCCTTCATCTCGGCGCCTGCGTTCTTCGTCATGGCGTTCCAGGACATCCTCCGGCTCAACGCAACCCGCATCCAAGACCCCCAGATGCGGCGGGTCGCCGAGCGTCATCAGCAGGAAGATCTCGGCCACGACAGCTGGTACCTCCACGATGTCGCGGTGGTGGAGGGAGATACGCGCAACGTGAGTCGGCTCTTCGCACCCGAGCACATGATCACGCGCGACGTCTCGTACGAGCTGATCTCCGAGGCGTGGAACGCTACCGATGACCGTGTGCGCATCGTGCTCGTGCTGGTGCTGGAAGCCACCGGGCACGTGATGTTCCGCAAGGTGTCGCAGTACCTGGAGCGGATGGGCTTCGACCGCAAGCTGAAGTACTTTTCCAAGGGACATCTCGACGTCGAGCTTGATCACGAGATCTTCGAGTCGGTCGATGCGGAGCTGCAGAGTATCGTCCTCGCGCCAGAGGCGCGGGACGCTGCGCTGGGTGTCGTAGAGCGTGGGTTCGCGGCACAAGCGCGGATGCTCGACGGCTTCAACGCCCGTATCGACGCGGAATCCGCGGCCGCGCCTCAGCCGAATTGATCTTGCCTCAGTCGGCTGGCCCGCTGCGCGGCTGAAGCTTGGACGTCGCTTCACGCATGCGCAGCAGCGTGAGGACGCTCCGCGCTCTCGATAGCAACTCGGCCGGCTCGAGTGGCTCGACCAGCACGCGGGGCACGATGGCCGCCGCGCGCATGGCGCGCGCGACGTCCTGATAGTGCTCTCGCTTGGTCAGCAGAATTGCGGACGTTTCGGGATGCCGTGCCATCGCCGCCTTGACCACCGCGAGGCCGGAGCGGTCGCTGAGATCTTGGTCGGCGATGACCAGGTCGAAGGTCGCAGACTCCACCATGCTCAGAGCCTGCTGGCCGGTGATCGCGGTCACGACGTCGAAATCCTTACCGAGGATTGTCATCACGGTGGAAAGCATCCGCGCGCTCTCGTGCACGATCAGCACTCGCGGTCGCCGGCGATCCTCCGCTGGAGTTCGGTCGGGTGGTGATGAGCTCGCCATCTCGGTCGGTCGTAGCGACTTCGGTGGTACATCGGCCGAGTCGAGCTCTCTCGCCCCACTGCCGGCGCTCGCCGACATGGCCGACGGAACCGCGGCAGAGGCTCGCGAAACCGGCTGTCCAGGTGACGCGCCGTCGCGGGCCTCTCCGACGGTGAGGGCAATTGAGAGCACCTCGTAGCTTCCTGGAATTTTTCGCAGGACGCGGTTGGCAAGCTGCACTTCGCGACCCAGCACGTTCGCCCGGCTGGGCGCCTGTGCCAGCTCGCGCTCCATCTCCACTCCGATAGCTCGGGCCCTTGCCTGCGCCTCGTCGACCTCGCAGGGCCGCTTGAACTGGGTGGCGAGTCGGATTCGGACCTCTTGGCCGTCCGCGCAGGCGCACGAGAGTACGCAAAGCCAACTCTCGTGGAGGCGCGTCATCGGAATCGACATGCTAGCGCGTTGATCGCTCGCTCGGCAGGATGCGGACGGCGGAAGTCGTGTACGGAATCGGCCAGCCGAGGAAATGACCAAGCTGGCCGGCCGGAAGCGTGGCGCCGGTATCGCACCAAGCGGCAGGCACCGTGCGGGCGCGTCGCTCCACCAACCGAAGCCAGCCCTGGGGATGATGTCAGCCAGCACGCTACTCCAGCCCGGGATGCGCTTGAGTGCCAATCCTTCACGCACTCCGGCCGGCGCGCGGTCGACGCCTTTCCTGCGTGCACGGGGCGGGACCTCGAACCGCCCACCTGAACGCCCCGATGTTCGGGCCCGCCGGTCGTCCTCGTCGCCCGATCAGCGCGCGCTGGCGGCTTCGTGCAAGTGGGCTGACGTGCGCCAGCAACGTCTTCCGTCCTCGCCCGCGGGTCACGATGGGCACGAGTGTTGCGGAGCAACCCGCGATGCTTCGCAGCGACCGTCTGCTCCGGCTCGGTGCACGTTGGCTGCCGCTCGCCATCCTGGGGACCACCTCGTGCACGGGCGTCATCGGGGACGGGACGGCGGGGAGGGCGGGGGAGACCACCTCGCGGTGCCCGAGGAGGCGCAGCTGGCCGGCGTGAGCGGCCTGCGGCGCCTCACCGCCAACGACACTGCGCGGTGGGCGCGGGCTACTGGCAGTCGCCGAGCTGAGCCGCGCCCGCCGAGTCGCCGGCCTCCAGGAAGGGGATGCCGCTGTCCTCGACCACCTGTCCGTAGATATCGGTGACGCGGAACGCGTACGGCCCAGGGCCCATGCCCGCCGCCTCGACGAAGTAGTTGTAGCTCTCGCGCGGCACGCCGACCCAGGCGCCGTCGGCGTTCTGGTAGGCGAGCTCGGCGATGGCGTAGCGGTGGTTTCGGATCTGGACCGCCGTCCACCAGGGTTGCTGCCTTCCTTGAAGTGGTAGACGAGCGGCCCTTGTACGGCGCACGGCACGTAGCGCCACTCGATCTCCACGCGCCCGGCGGAGAGGTCGGCGATCTTCTCGAAGGCCTCGGGGCTGAGGTCGATGTCACCCTCCGGGCAGCCGGGGCACTGATCCACGATGCGCGCCGAGACCTCGCCCTTCGGCCCGGTGATGGCGACGCAGGCGCCGCACGCCGCCGAGCTGGTCGTAGTCCACGGCGTTCATGGCGGCGACGCGCAGGTCTTCGGGCGTCGCCGGGAAGCTACAGTTGCCGCTGCCGTCGGCGAAGTCGTAGTAGGTGGCCTCGCCGGTGCGCAGCGGGCTCTCGCCGCACGACAGGCCGCCGCCCACGCCGGGCCCGCTGCTCCCGGGGCTTCCCGCGCCCCCATCGCCCCCATCGCCACCGCCGTCGCCGCCGCACGCCGCCGCGAGCAGCGCGGCCGAGGCCAGGGCCACGCTCGTCAGAAGCCGCATCGTTCGTCGCTCAGCCGCCGCCTCAGAAGGCGTTGATGCCGGTGAGGGCGTTGCCGAGGATCAGCGTGTGCACCTCGTTGGTGCCCTCGTAGGTGTAGACGCTCTCCAGGTTGAGCATGTGGCGGATGACCGGGTACTCGAGCAGGATCCCGTTGCCGCCGAGGATGCCGCGCGCCATGCGGGCGATGTCCAGCGCCCAGCCGACGTTGTTCTTCTTGCACAGCGAGACCTGCACCGGGGTGATGCCGGTCGAGTCCTTGAGGCGCCCGTAGTGCAGGACCATGATCTGGCCCTTGGCGATCTCCGCGGCCATGCTCGCCAGCTGCTGCTGGATGAGCTGGCGGCCGGCGATGGGGCCGTTGAACTGCACCCGCTCGCGCGCGTAGGAGACGCTCGTCTCGTAGCAGCTGCGCGCCGCGCCGAGCGCGCCCCAGGCGATGCCGAAGCGCGCCTGCGACAGGCACCCCAGAGGGCCCTTCAGCCCCTGCACCTCGGGGAGCATGTTGTCCTTGGGCACGCGCACCTCGTGGAGGACGATCTCCCCGGTGGGGCTGGCGCGGAGGCTCATCTTGCCGTGGACGGTCGGCGTCTCGAACCCCTTCATGCCGCGCTCGACGATGAAGCCGCGGACGCTATCCGACTCGCCGTCGTCGACCTTGGCCCAGACCACCGCCAGGTCACATACCGGCGAGCTGGTGATCCACATCTTGGTGCCGCTGATGACGAACGAATCCCCGTCGCTCCTGGCGCGCGTCTTCATCGAGCCCGGGTCGGAGCCGCTGTCCGGCTCGGTCAGGCCGAAGCAGCCGATGAGCTGGCCGGCGGCCATCTTGGGGAGGAACTTCTGCTTCTGCTCCTCGCTGCCGTACTTCCAGATGGGCCACATCGACAGCGAACCCTGGACGCTGACGAAGCTGCGCAGGCCGCTGTCGCCGTACTCCAGCTCCTGCAGCGCCAGGCCGTAGGCCACCGAGTTCATGCCCGCGCAGCCGTACCCGGTGAGCGAGGCGCCGAGCAGCCCCATCTCGGCGATGGCCGGGATGAGGTCGGTCGCGAACTGCTCCTTGGCGAAGAGCTCGGCGGCGCGTGGCAGGTACCGCTCGCGCACGAAGCGGCGCACGGTGTCACGGATCATGCGCTCCTCCTCTGTCAGAAGAGAATCCATGCCGATGAGCTGGTCGAGCGTGAGCGGCTCGTTCATTCGCTGCGCCATGGGCGAGGATCTAGCCCGACCGCGGGCCGCGTGGAAGCCCGCGACAGCACTCTCACTCCGGCTCCCGCCCTCCGCGGCTCCGGCGAGCGCCCCTGCTGCGGCAGCTTTTGCCCAAGAAGACGCACTCGATCGGACGGCTGGCTCCCGCTCGGGCCGCAGCGCCCCCGCGTCACCGGCAAGCTCCGGAAGCTGATCGGGGGGCTGTTGGCGCTCAGCCGTCCTTGTAGCGGCAGGTCCGGTGACCGCTCTTTTCCTCGCAGATGAACCCGGTCGGGCAGTCCCGGTCATCCGAGCAGGCGGAGAAGCATCGCGTGCCGCTGTGGTCGATGCAGAAGAAGCTCTCCGGGCAGTCGTTGTCAGATGCGCAATGAGGGCTACACCACCCTTCGGCCGAGCACTTACCGCCGGTACAGCAGGAGTCGGCCGCACCTCCGCAGTCGGCGTCATTGGCGCAGGTGGCCCCGTACGGCACGCCGTTGAATTCGGTTACCGGCCGAGACCCATCGCCGCCGGAGGGTTCGTCGTCCCCGCAGGCAGCGCCGCACACGCCAAGACTGACGAAACCAACCATCAGCACCCTCACGAAGCCCGACCTCGCGTTCATGAAGCCTCCGTCGTGATGAGAGAATACTCCGTAAGACTGTACGCGCCTCGGAACCAACCAGCGCAAGGCTTCGCAATATTTGCGAGTGCGTACGCAGATTTGCGGTCACGCCAGCGACCTTTCGCCGTGCACGCTCCGTGGGTCTCCGCCCGATGTTGGCGACTCAGGGGTGGACGTAGACCAGCGTGCCCTTGCGCAGGGTCAGCGCGCCGTGCCAGGTCGCCGGGACGTCCGGGGTGGTCCAGCCGAACAGCCAGGCGGCGTCGAGCGGGGCGAGGTTGACGCACCCGTGGCTGCGCGGCGTGCCGAAGTCGTCGTGCCAGTAGGCGCCGTGCAGCGCATAGCCCTCGGTGAAGTACTGAACGAAGGGCACGTCGCGCAGGTCGAACTCGTCCCCCACGTCGTCGCCGTCCATGGTCGCCGTCACGTGCTTGGTGTGGATCAGGAACGCGCCCTGGATGGTGGAGTGCGTCTTGTCCGGATCGCCGAGACCATCGGCGCCGGTGGAGACGAGGGTCACGTACACCGGGCGGCCGCCCTCGTAGGCGGTGAGGCTCTGCTTCAATATGGAGACATCGATCCACTTGCGGCCGCTCCCGGCCCAGGACGGCTCGCTCTGGAAGCGATCGACGCGTGTCATCTGGTCGGCGCGCACCCAGCTGCCATCGAGCGCCTGCCAGTAGGTCTGGCCGCCGCGCTGCATCCGCCCCTTGCCGAGGGGGATGGGTTGTCGCCACTCCAGCGCTTCGCCGGTGCGCAGCGCGGCGCCCTCGAGGTGGTGGCGCACGGCGCGCCTGGTCTTGACGAACGCCACCGGGAGGCCGATGGCCTCGTCGAGGCGCATGCCGGAGAAGCTGGAGGGGCGGATGATGCGAGTGCGATCGATGGGCACCAGGCCGAGCTCGGTGGTCATGCCGAAGCGGCGCCCCTCGTCGTCGAACGTCGCCAGCAGTGCGTAGCCGGAGCGCGCCTTGGCACGCTCGGCGAGCAGCGCGTCGGGGGCGCGCCCGGCGTTGGCCAGGAGTGGCATGGCGCGGCCCGACTGGAGCGTCGCCGGCAGGGCGTCGGCCGGCGGTGCCGAGACGAAGTCCGGGTCGCGGCGCTTGCTCTCCAGGCCACGCAGGATGGAGCGGAGGTCCGGCTCGACCTGCGCCTGCTCAGCGACCGTCGGCAGGCGCGCGTAGACCGGCGGCGAGGGGTTCCGGGACATGACGTAGGTGTACGGCAGCGTGTCCATGCGCGGCCGGCGCGTCGCTGCCGCCAGCACCGGGTGCTCCATGTCCAGCGTCGCGGCGCTGCCGTTGCACACGTAACCGTGCGGCTCGACGCGATACCAGCCGCCCTCGCACGACGAGAACCCGGCGGGCTTGGCGCGCCGGGTCACGCGCGCGCCGGCGCGCAGGTAGCCGATGCGTCGGCTGCCCCACCGCGGCTCGGTGTAGATCCAGGTCTCGCGCGCCACGCTGCCGAGCAGGTGCGCCGGCTTGTCGGGCGCAGGCCCCTCGGCCTCCACCGGCTCGTCCAGCCAGTCGTCGGAGCCGTCGTCGACCAGCTCCGGGGGCAGGGGCAGCGCGGTGTCGATGGCCTGGTTGCCGGGCGGGCTCGGTCCGAGCGGGCGCGCCTCGTCTGGCGCGTTCTGCGCTGATGGCATTGCGGGTGCGCGCGGCGACGGAGGCGGGGCCGCGGCCGCGTGCCCGGGCGCGCTGACCTGCTGCGGCGCCTCGGTGCGCGGGCAGCTCACGCAGAGCGCGGCCACTCCGAGCAGCGGGAGCGCGAGCCAGCGGCGGGTGGCCATCGCGCTTTCCGCTATCAGCGCCGGCCGCGCAAGGCCAAGTTCGCGCCGGCGCGGCGCCGCCGCCGCGATGCAGCGCCGGGAACCTGGACCGGTGGCGCCGCCTGCGAGTCGGCCCCTTGTTTGCCCAGCGGAAGGCGGCCCCGATACGCTCCGGGTCGGCGTCCATGCGCTACCTCTACGGCGACTCGGTTCCGTTTCCGTTGCAGTACAACTTCCTGGCAACGCTGGAAACGTTCGTCGGCGCGGCGGCGCGCGCGGTGCAGCTGCACTACGACTTCGACCAGGTGCAGGCACAGCACGCCAACGCGGCGGCGAACCGCGTCAGGGCGCTGGGCGAGCTGGAGGCCGTGCACCGCGCCGCGGTCAGCGCCCTGCACGACGCTGCCGCGCGCAGCAGCGAGCCATCGGCGCTGGACTACGCGCGCCAGGTCGAGGAGCACGCCAACCGCATCGTCGAAGGGCACCGCGGCCGCGCGGAGATGGCCAGCGAGCGCGACCAGGCGTCGGAGCGCGGCGAGAGCGAGCGGCGCCGGGGCGAGATGCGCAGCGCGGTGGAGAGCTTCCTCATCGCCGGTCGGCTGCAGGCGGTGGAGACGCGCGTGTCCATGCGTCTGGTCAACGGGCGCAACGAGATGTCGGCGTTCTTCCTGAACGCCGACGGCATCGTCAGCTCGTTCACTCTGGCCGCATCGCAGGTCGCCACCTGGGCCGCGCCGCGCAAGGTCAGCGACTTCGCCCACGGCCTCGACCTCTCGGTGGGCGTGAGGAAGAGCCTCTTCAAGCGCACCGTGCAGCCCGAGGTCGTGCACCTCGACGACTACACCATCGGCGGCTTCGAGCTCGCCGACGACACCTGCGAGCTGCGCTTGCGCAAGAAGGCGGATCAGGCCGACAGCCTGATCTTCAAGCTGCAACGCCTGGACATCGAGCTGGTGGCCGAGGTCTTCCGCGCCGGCGAGGATGGTGCGTCGCACGTCGACGCCCAGGACCGCGCCCAGCTGGAGCGCCTCTGGCAGCTGCTGCGCGTGGGCGCCGCCGAGGCGCTGGGCCGCAAGGAGCGGCTGCTCTCGATCAGCATCGACGGGCAGGACGTCTTCGAGCACCAGCTGGTGATGCCCTTCATCCAGCGCCTGGTGACCCAGCTGGCGCCGACGGTGGCGGAGATCGGCAAGCGCAGCCCGAACGCCGAGGAGCTGTCGCTGAAGCACGAGGACGACAGCGGTCGCCGCGAGGAGATCTACGTGCGCAAGCAGGACCTGGTGGCCAAGCTGGAGCCGCTGAGCCGCGAGGCGCGCGCGGTGTTCGCCCCCCTGGGCCTGTCGTTCGGCGACGGCGGGGGCGTCGATATCAAGGTCGACGGCTAGCGGCAGGACGCGCAGCGCCGCTCGGTCCGACGCGCTGGCGCCACCGCCGGCGCCGGCCGGTCAGCGATCGTCCAGGAGTGACAGGAGCAGCATCGCGCGGCCCTTGCGGGCCGTGGTGATGCGGATCCGTTCCAGGCCGGCGAGGAGGCAGCGCTCCGCCTCCGGGTTCAGCGGGCTCTCCAGCTTGGGGCCCAGCGCCCCGCTCGGGCTCACCGAGAGACGCACGTTGAGGCTGCCCACGCCGCTGTCGGTGCGCCGGACCAGGGGCACGCAAGCATCGAGTGGGCCGAGCTGCCGGTTGATCTCGGCGACGAGCATGTCCTTGTCCAGGTCGCCCTCGAACGGCATGGCCGTGGTCGCGCGCACGTTCTTGGCGGCGCCGAGCTCCTTGCTCGCCGGCGCGCCGGAGGCCGAGGTGGCAGGGCTGGCGGTCGGGCTCGGACCGGACGGAGCCGGGGGCACGTCGACGACCATCGCCGCCTCCGCCTCGGGCGCTGGCTGCGACGACGCGCAGCCGGCGAGCAAGGTGGCGGCGAAGAGCGCACGCGCGGCGCATCGCAGGCCACGTGCGCGCCGTGCCCAGTCGTCGGTGATCCCTCTCAAGGGCTGGGCTCCGCTGCGGGCGCGCGGCGGCGCAGGCCGACGATGAAGAGCTCGAAGCTGTTGCTGCGCACGCCCTCGGGGCGGATGGCGCGGACCTCCTCGAAGAGCCGGCGCACCGCCTCCTTGGCCTTGGGGAACTCGCCGCTCATGAAGATCTTGCCCACGAAGCTCCCGCCCACTGCCAGGTGCCGCTCGGCGGAGGCCAGCGCCCCGATGAAGAGCTCGAAGCTGCGCGCCTGATCGAGATCGCGGGTGCCGGTCGTCGACGGGGCCATGTCGGACAGCACCACATCGTACGGCGCCTCGCCGGCGATGACCTCGGCATCGAGCGCCAGCGCGTCGCCCTGGACCACGCGCACGTTGGCGCCCAGCGCGCCGGGGATGTGCACGAGGTCGATGGCCAGCACCTTGCCGTGGCCGCCGACCTTGCCGGACACGTACATCGACCAGGAGCCAGGCGCCGCCCCGAGGTCGAGCACGCTCATGCCCTGGCGCAGCAGGCGCGTGCGCTTGTCGATCTCCTCGAGCTTGAAGACGCTGCGCGCGGGGAAGCCACGCGCCTTCGCCGCTCGGGTGAAGGCGGCGGGGCGCCTGTACGGGTTCGGCTTGCGCGCCACGTGGGCACGGCACCTTGCTGCCGGCGGCGCGGCCGCCGGTTACTTCTTCTTCTTGCCGGTGGGCTGCGCGGTGGGGGGCGGGACGCGGCCCTGGTTCTTCTTCTTCACCGCGCCGCGCACGACGACCAGGCCGTTCTTGGCGCCGGGGATGGCGCCCTCGATGAGCACCACGTCGTCCTCCGGCATGAGCTTGGCGACGCGCAGGTTCATCGCGCTCACCGTCTCGTCGCCGTACTGACCGGGCATCTTGAGACCCGGCAGGGTGCGGCCGGGGGTCATGTTGGTGCCGATGGATCCGCCGTGGCGGAAGTACTCGTGGGTGCCGTGCGTCTGGACGAAGCCGGCCATGCTCCAGCGACGGACGACGCCGCTGAAGCCGCGGCCGCGGGTGCGCGCCTGGGCGTCGACGTACTGGCCGACCTCGAAGACCTGGTCGACGCCGACCTTCTGGCCGACCTCGAACTTGGCGACGTGATCCTCGGCCGCGCGCATCTCGCGGACGATCTGCTTCGGCGTCTGGCCGCTCTTCTTGTAGCCACCGGCGAGGGGCTTGTTGGTGTGCTTCTCCTTGCGCTCGCCGAGACCGAGGATGAGGGCGCTGTAGCCGTCCTTTTCGATGGTGCGCTTGCCGATGACCACGCAGCCCGCCTGGACGACGGTGCAGCGGTGGACTTCGCCCTTTTCGTCGAAGATCTGGACGGTGCCGAGCTTCTTCCCGAGGATGCCGGGGTTCTGATTCACGTGGGGCCTGTCTTCTGTCCCTCGCGCGCCTCCGGGGTGGTCGGTTTGCCCTGGAAAATCCGGGCTAAACCGAGGCGGCTGGGCCGCCGGGCGGGTCGGGGCGCGCCACACTAGTCGAACGAGCCCCCACGTCAACCGCTGCGGACCCGGACTCCCGCTCTCCTACCGAAGGGTGCAGGTGACCGGCTGGGCGCCGTCCGCGGGAAAGAGGGGGGCGGTGAAGAGGGAGATGGCGCCTCCGGGCTCGGCGCCGCTGCGCGCTTCGGGGCAGGTCAGCGTCACGGCCGTGGATCCGGCTGCCAGGACGGTGGTGCTGACGGCGTGCAGGGCGTCGCAGGGGATGGGGACGCCGAGGGCCGTGCTCGTCTCGCAGACGCGCAGGGCCTGGGGGCGGTCGGGGTCGGGCGTGGTGCAGGACAGGGTGACGGGCTGGCCAGCGGGGCAGGGGATGGAGGGCTCGGTCTCGGTGAAGCCGCAGTCGCGGTTCGGTCCGAGGACGGGGAGCGGGCAGGGCTCGGTGGGCTGGGCGCCGCGCGCGGGCAAAGGGATGGGGCGCGTGGCGGTGTCGTTGGCGTCCCAGCCGGGGAAGAAGGTGCAGGCAGGGCGATCGACGGGGGCCCCGGTCTCGGTCACGAAGTCGGTGGGCTCGAAGAGGGGGGTGCCGTCGGGATCGAGGGTGGGCTGGCCCTCGCACAGGAAGGCGTCGGGGTTCACGCGGAAGGTGAGGGGCAGGGTGGTGGCGCGCGACGTGTCGACGTCGGTGATGTCGATCCACTGGCAGTCGAGGCCGACGCCGTAGACGTCGCCCCAGCCGGGGGAGATCCCCTGGAAGGCGCAGCTCGCGTCGTAGGGCGTGGCGAGCGGCGTGGTCTCGTTGTTGGAGTAGCGCGCGCTGCTCACCAGGCAGAAGGCGCGCTTGTCGCCCGGCTGATCGCCGAGCGTGTAGTCGCCGTAGTGCATGAAGTGGTAGTGACCGTGGCACTCGCTGAGCTCGTAGACGTTGTGCGCCTCGAGCGGCGAGCCGATGACCGCGCCGACGTGCAGCGCGCCGCCCCCGCGGTTGTGCACGGCGGCGTCGAACTCCAGCAGGCGGCGCCAGCCTGGGGCGCCCACGCACTGCTCGGCGAGCGCGCAGCGGGTGGGTGGGAAGTAGCGGTAGGAGACGCGCGCGCGCTCGAGGCCGGTCGCAAGCACCTCGAGGTCCGCCCCGTCGGCGTAGGTCACCTCGCCGACACGCGCCGCGTCGGCGCGCGCCGGGTCCCAGGGCAGGCGCTCGAGGTGCAGGGTGGTCTCGACGAGGCCGACGCGCGCGTCGACGACCTCGAGGCAGAGCGGGAAGGGGAGGCGGAAGCCGTCGTCGGTCAGGCACAGACCGGCCACGCGCGCCGCCACCAGGTCGGGATCGATGGGGAGCCGCACGTCGACCGCGGTGCTGTCACCCGCGGTCGCCAGGGGCACCGCCATCTCGGTGGCGGAGGTGGCTTCGCCGAGGAGCGTGGCCTCGAAGTGGTAGGCGATGGACACCACGTCGTGCGCACCGACTCGCCCGCGCGCCGGGCCGGCCGCGTCCAGCGCGATGCTCCAGACCTCGGCGGGTGGTAGCTGCCAGAGGTGGCCGTCGAAGAGGGCGTAGTCGGTGAGGGCGGCGAGCTGGCGGCGCGCACGGGCTCGCCACGTTTCCGGGTCGTCGGCGACGAGCGCGCCGGCCACGCGCGCACGCACGGCCTCGGGCAGCTCGTCGAGCAGCACGCCGACGCGCCCCTCGGTGCGCGTCTCGAGGAGGACGCCAGCGCCGTCGCCGCCTGCTGCGGCGCCGCCCTGACCGGCGCCGCCTGCGCCGTGGGGCACCGGAACCGGATCGTCTGCGCCGCAGGCCGGGCCGGCGGCGACCAGCGCCAGCGTCACCAGCGCGGCGCGTCCCACCCCAGCCGGCGCGCCGAGTGCGCGCCGCGAGGGGTGGGCGGGGGAGGTCACTGCACGACGACCTTGCCGAAGAGCATGGCCATCCAGCACTGGTACTTGATCTCGCCCGCAGCGTCGGCCTTGATGGGCACGTTCACCGGCGTGTTCAACGGGAGATCCTTCTTGATCTCGAGCGAAGGGAAGTCGATGGCCTTCACGCACTCGGTCTCGGTCTTGCGGGTGAAGCGGAGCACGATGCTCTCGCCGACCTTGGCATCCACCGACCTGGGCTCGAAGCCCTTGTCGCTGGCGGTGATGTCGATGATGCGTGCGTTGGGGTCGAGCGCCGGTTCGGCGGTGGCGGCGCCGCTGGGCGCGGGCGCGGCGGAGGCCGCGCCGTCGCCGCCCTTGCAGGCGAGCAGCGCCACGGAAACGGAGAGAACGGAGGCGGTGACGATGCCGGCGGCGACCTTCATGCCGGCTCGCCTTAGCAGCGAAATGGGGGCGCTGCGAGCCACCCGCCTCGGCGGAGCCCGGGGAAGGTCGCCGTCGCGGGGCGCGTTTTCTGCACGGGAGCGCGCCGGGGCGCGGCGCGCCCCATCACACCGATGCCGGGATCTGGAAACCACGAGCCGGGGCGCGATCGGCGCCGAGCCGCGCGCGCCGAGCCGCGAAACTTGCCGGCCCGGCGCACGGCGGTAGAAACAGCCATGCGACGCCTGCCCCCGGCCGCCCTCGTCCTCGCGGCGGCCGCCGTGGCGATGGGCTGCACCGGCCGCGGCGGGAAGAGCGAGGGCGGCGCATCGGCGAGCGCCGCCGCCAGCGCGTCGGCCGCCGCCGGTTCCGCCGCCGCGGCGGCCGGCGGCGCCCGGCAGCGGCAAGGTCGCCGCCACGGCTGCGCCGGCCGCGAGCGCGGTCGCCGCGAGCGAGCCGGGGCTGCCCCCGAGCACCTGCGTGCTGCTCGGGGCCGAGGGATCGAGCGCAGCGGGCACGGCGGCGATGTGCCTCGCCGCGCGCGCCCGTCGCCGCGCGCCGCTGCGCGTGGCGGTGGTCTCGGAGCGCCCGCTGGCCGGCGCGCTGGTGGTGACCCGCCCGGACGGCCAGGAGGTCGCTCGCGCCGAGATGCGCGGTGGCCCGCCCTTCTGGTGGATGGCCGAGGTGCCGGCGGCGCGCGAGGGCGCGTGGCGCGCGCGCCTGGAGGGCACCGCGGGTCGTGCGGAGTGCGCACCGGTCGTCGTCGCCGCCGAGCCGCCCCCGCCGGACCGCCGCGGGCGCAGCGTGTGGCCGGTGATGCGCGACTGGGACCGCGGCAGCGAGGCGCTGTACTCGGCATGGATCGAGAAGATGTTCGACGATCCGCTCGACGTGCAGCCGAGCTGGCCGGCCTTGCACGAGGTCCTCCGCGATCCGAAGCGCAACTTCCTCCATGGCCACATGGGCGAGGACGAGGACGCGGCCGGTGAGCGCGCAGCGGTCTTCGATCCCGACTGTGCCGACCTGCCCTTCTTCCTGCGCGGCTACTTCGCCTTCAAGCTCGGGCTGCCGTTCGGCTACTCCAGCTGTACGCGCGGAGGCCCGGGCGGGCCGCCGCGCTGCGTGCGCTGGCACAACAACATGGAGGCGCGCATGCGCGGGCGCGGCACCGGGCGCACCCAGTCTGCGGCCTTCGCCCACTTCCTGCGCGTCAACGTGGCCGACACCGTGCACTCCGGCAGCGGGCGCACACCGGCCGCGGACGACGACACCGACTTCTACCCGGTGCCGCTGACCCGCGAGAGCCTGCGCCCCGGCACCGTCTACGCCGACCCGTACGGTCACATGCTGGTGGTGGTGCGCCGCATCCCGCAGACGGCGGAGTCCGGTGGTGTGCTGCTCGCCGTCGATGGTCAGCCGGACGCCACCGTGGCGCGACGGCGCTTCTGGCGCGGCAACTTCCTCTTCGAGGACGATCCGGTGCTCGGCAGTCCGGGCTTCAAGCGCTTCCGTCCCGTGGTGCGCGAGGGTGTGCGCCTGCGCCCGCTGGCCAACGACGAGATCGCGCGCGCGCCGGCGTTCGGCGACTTCGCGCTCGACCAGTACCAGCTCGGCAAGGAGGGCTTCTACGACAGGATGGACGACGTGCTCTCGCCGGCGCCGCTCGACCCGAGCCGCGCCATGCGCGAGGCCATCCAGGCGCTGGAGGAGCAGGTGCGTGGTCGCGTGCAGAGCGTGCACAACGGGGTGGAGTGGCAGAAGAAGAACGGCGAGGTCGCCGACATGCCGGAGGGCGCCTCGATCTTCGAGACCACCGGGCCCTGGGAGGACTTCTCCACGCCGTCGCGCGACCTGCGCCTGCTCATCGCCATCGACATCGTGCGCGGCTTCCCGGAGCGGGTGGCGCGCCGGCCGCAGCGCTACGCCATCCCGGCTGGCAGCGGCGCGGCCGCCCTGCGGTCCACCATGGACGCGGAGCTCACCAAGGAGCTGGAGTCGCGCAAGGTCGAGTACGAGCGCAGCGACGGCTCGCCGTTCACCCTGACCCTGGCCGACGTCGTGGCGCGCTCCAAGGCGCTGGAGATGGCCTACAACCCGAACGATTGCGTGGAGACGCGCTGGGGAGCGCCACCGAAGAGCCCGGAGCTGTCGACGTGCCGGCGCTGGGCGCCGGGCGATCAGCGCGCGCGGATGGCGCGCTACCGGTCGTGGTTCGCGGACCGGAAGCGGCCGCCGCGCGGAGGTTGAGCGAGACCCAGCCGCCGCGCGGCGCCTGTCTCACGGACACACCGGCCCGCACGCAGCGGTGCAGGCGGGGATACAGACGCAGGTGATGATGTCCTCGCCAGCCCCCGGATACATCGCCTCGCAGGCATCGACGCACGATGGGGTGAAGTCGTTCTTCAGGCAGTCCTCGGTGCAGTCGGCCCAGTCACCGCACGAAGGGTTACCCGGGCCGCACTCGCAATCCAGCGACTCGGCGTCGATACAGTCCACGCACGCGCTCCCCGAGATTCCGCCGCCCGCGCCGCCCTCGCCCGTGCCGCCTGCTCCTCCCACGCCATCGCCGCCAGAACCGCCAACGCCAGCGCCACCTTCGCCGGCGCCGCCTGTGCTGCTGCTGGAAGCATCGCCGCCCTGGGCGCCGCTGCCGCCCGAGCCACTGCTCGAGCTGCCCGGGTTTCCGGCCGCGCCGGAGCCGCCAGCGCCACCGGTGGCGTCGTCATCGTCGTCGGAGCTGCAGCCGTATGCGGCGACGGTCGTCAGCAAAGGAAACAGAGCAAGCATCCATCGTGTGCGCATGAGGTCCTCCCAGCGCCCGCCAGCGGGCGAAGGCGTCACCCTAGCGCGGGTCGCCGTCGCCAAACCAAGACGGAGCAGCAATACGGCCGTCCCGCGCACGCCCGGAACGTGCCGTCGCAACGCGGGGCGGCCCGAGAACCGGGCCCGGCAGGTGCTCGACGTCGCCGGCCGTGCGCCGAGGTCAGCGCGACCGGGGTGTGAAGGTCTTCGCCGGCTGGTACGGGTCCGGCCAGGGCAGGTCCACGCCCTGCTCGTGCGCCGCGTGCCGCGTCCAGTACGGGTCGTAGAGGTGCCCGCGCGCCAGCAGGCACAGGTCGGCGCGGCCGGCGGCGAGGATGGAGTTCACGTCGGCCCACGAGGTCACGTTGCCGACGGTCATCGTCGGCACGCCGGCCTCGAGCCGGATGCGGTCGGCCATCGGCGTCTGGTAGAGGCGCCCGTAGACCGGCTTGCCCTCGGGCACCGTTTGCCCCGACGAGACGTCGACGATGTCGCACCCCGCTGCCGCCAGCCGCCGCGCGATCTCCACCGCCTCCTCGGGCTGCACCCCGTCGACGTGCCAGTCGCTCGCCGAGATGCGCACGCCGAGCGGCTTGTGCTGCGGCCAGGAGGCGCGCACCGAGGCCAGCACCTCCAGCGGCCAGCGCAGGCGGTTGTCGAGCGAGCCGCCGTAGGCGTCGGTGCGCTTGTTGGTGAGCGGGGAGATGAAGCTCGCCAGCAGGTACCCGTGCGCGAAGTGCAGCTCGATCATGTCGAAGCCCGCCTCGTCGGCCATGCCGGTGGCGCGCACGAAGTCGGCGCGGATATTGTCCATGTCGCCGAGGTCCAGCTCGCGCGGCACCTGGCTGTGCGGGAAGTACGGCAGCGGCGAGGCGGAGACGATGGGCCAGTTGCCCTCCTCCAGCGGCTGGTCGATGCCCTCCCACATGCGCTTGGTGGAGCCCTTGCGCCCGGCGTGCGCCAGCTGCAGCGCGATGCGGGCCCCGGAGCTGCCGTGGACGAAGTCGACGATGCGCTTCCAGGCGGTGAGGTGCTCGCGCCTGTACATGCCCGCGCAGCCGGGGGTGATGCGCCCCTCGCGGCTGACGTCGGTCATCTCGGTGACGATCAGCCCCGCGCCGCCGACGGCGCGGCTGCCGAGGTGCACCAGGTGCCAGTCGCCGACGGTGCCCTCGTCGGCCGAGTACTGGCACATCGGCGACACCACCACGCGGTTCGGCACCACCATGTCGCGCAGGCGGAAGGGTGTGAACATCGGTGGCGGTGGATCGCCTCCGCTCGGCGAGGCCACCCCGCTCTGCGCTGCGGCCACCTCCGCGAAGCGCGTGTCGATGCGGCGCACCAGCTCCGGGTCGCGCAGCTTGAGGTTGTCGTGGGTGACGCGCAGGCTGCGGGTCAGGCAGCTGACGGCGAAGGTCAGCGGGTCGAGCTGCAGGTAGCGCTCGGTGGACTCGAACCACTCCAGGCTGACCTGGGCCGCGCGCTGGAAGCTCTCCACCACCGGGCGGCGCTCCGCCTCGTAGGCGGCCAGCGCCGCGGGGACGTCGGTGCTGGCCGCGCCGCCCTTGCCGAGCACGGCGTCGGCGAGGGCGATGGCGTCCTCCATGGCCAGCTTGGTGCCGGAGCCGATGGAGAAGTGGGCGGTGTGGGCGGCGTCGCCGACCAGAACCATGCGCCCGTCGTGCCAGCGTCCGCAGCGCACCACCGGGAAGTTGCGCCACACCGAACGGTTCTTGATGAGGCGGTGCCCCGCCAGCTGCCGCGCGAAGAGGCGCTCGCAATAGGCCAGGGTGGCGTCCTCGTTTCCCGGGTCGAGGCCGCTCCGCTGAAAGGTCTCCTCCGAGCACTCGACGATGAAGGTCGAGCTGTCCGGCGCGTAGCGGTAGGCGTGCACCTGGAAGAGGCCGGCCTCGTTCTGCTCGAAGTAGAAGGTGAAGGCCTCGAAAGGGAAGGTCGTCCCGAGCCAAACGAACCGGTTCGGGCGCATCGAGAGGTCGGGCTGGAAGGTGGCGGCGTGGTGGGTGCGCACCGCGCTGTTCACGCCATCGGCGACGACGACCAGGTCGGCGTCGGGGAAGCTGGCTGCGGCCGGGACCTCGCGGGTGAAGACCAGCTCGGCGCCGAGCTCCGCCGCGCGGTGCTGCAAGATGCCGAGCAGCTTCTGTCGCGACATGCCGCAGAAGCCATGCCCGGTGGAGCGGATGACCTCGCCCTTGATGTGGATGTCGATGTCGTCCCAGTGCGCGAAGGCGCTCTCGATGGCGGCGAACGTCGCGGCGTCGGCCTGGCCCAGCGTGCCCAGCGTCTGGTCGGAGAAGACGACGCCGAAGCCGAAGGTGTCGTCGGCCCGGTTGCGCTCGAGGACGGTCACCGACCAGTCCGGCCGCGCCTTGCGCACCAGGATGGAGAA
>JBBJMR010000109.1:0-25217 GCA_037720395.1 Polyangiaceae bacterium | reverse complement strand
AGGTCGGCGTGGCGCTGGCGGGCGCGCGCCAGCTTGGCCTCGGCACGCTCGGCGGCCCGGCGCTGCGCGCGTCCGCGCGGTTTGGAGGCGGCCATCGCCGCCGAGGACTACCGCAGGAGGGGCCGCGCGGGGAGCGCTGTTCGTCTCGCGGCCCGAGCGGAGCGTGCCGGGATGCACGCCGTGGCTGCGCGGCGAGCCGCGGCTTCAAGGCAGCGCGGGCAGCAGTCGCTGCAGCGGGAACCGCCCCGTCGCGGCGAGGAGGGGGGCCCAGAGGTCACCGACCGCCCGCAGTCGCTCGGCGGCGTTGTCGATGCGGAAGTCCTCGATGGCCACGCCCGCCGCCACCTCGTCCCAGGTGACGGGCATGGACACCGCCGCCCGCGGATGGGGACGGACCGAGTAGATCGACGCCAGGGTGCGACCCCACTGGTTCTGGTTGTAGTCGACGAGCACCCGCCGAGCCGGCCGCCGCGCCACCGCGTACTCGGCGGTCATCAGCTTCGGGTGCCGCACGGCGATCTCGTCCCCGAACGCCTTGGCGAAGCGCCACACGTCGTGCTGATGCGGGCCACGCTCGATGGGCACGTAGAGGTGCATCCCCTTGGAGCCGGTGGTCTTCACCAGCACCGGCATGCCCAGCGACTCCAGCGCCCCGCGCATCACCAGCGCCGCCTCGCGCACCTGCGCGAAGGGCGCGCTGCCCGGGTCGAGGTCGAAGTGCAGGTAGGTCGGCCGGTCGACGTCGTCGCATGGCGCGTACCAGGGGTTGAGGTCGATGCAGCCCAGGTTCACCACCCACAGCAGGCTGGCCACGTCGTCGATGACCGGGAAGTCGATGACGCCCTTCGATCCGTGATCGATGTGGCAGATGTCGATCCAGTCCGGCCGAGGGGAGGGCGCCCGCTTCATGAAGAACGACTCGCCGCGGATGCCGTTGGGATAGCGGCGCATGACCATGGCGCGCTCCTCGATGTGCGGCAGCAGGACCGGCGCCACCTCCAGGTAGTAACGGAGCAGATCACCCTTGGTGATGCCCAGCTCCGGCCAGAAGACCTTCCCGAGGTTGGTGACGTGCACCGTCCGCTCGCCCAGCCGCACGTCGAGGTCGCGGGCCTCGCGCGGGATGGCCTGCGCCGCCTCGGTGAGGAGCGTGACCGGTGTGGCCGTGTCCGCGCTCTTGCCCTTGCCCGCTTTCGAAATGCGAGAAAGCCCCCCTCCTCGCGTGGGCGAGGAAGAGGGCTTCCGTCGGGTCGCGGTCCGCGCCTTGCCCGGGTTCTTCACCTGGAGGCAGGGTCGGGCCGCTCTGGAAATCAGCCGCCGGCCTTGGCCGAGCCGCTCGCCGAGGCGCTGGCCTGGACGTTGACGGACACGTTCACGTTGGCCTGGAGGCTCGCAGCCGCATCGAGCGCGCCGGTGAAGGGCGCGGCGACGCAGGCCGCCAGCTGGGCGCCCATGGCCGGGTTGCCGACCGACGCCTTGACCGTGCCCTGCACGCCCTCGACGACGCCCTTGACGCTGCCGGTGAGCTTGACGATGCGGTCCTTCATGCCGATGGCGACCTTGAGGACGGCCGGCAGGTTCTTCTCGATGGCCGCCTTGTACTGAGCGGCCGCGTTGGCGTCCGCAGCGCCCTCGATCTTGAGGCCGACGCGGGCCGGGGTGCACTCGAGCTTGCCCGAGACCTCGGCGTCGCACTTGGCCTTGCACTCGGCGCTCACCTTGGGGGGAACGACCTCGCCGGAGCACTTGGGCGCCTTCATCTCGACGGAGCACTTGCCCGAGCAATCGCCCTTGCACTCGCCGCCCGCCTTCATCTCGCAGGAGCCCTTGCACTCGCCGTTGCACGCCGCCTTGGCGGTCGACGTGCACTTGCCGTCGCAGGTGCCCTTGCAGGCGGCGGCGGAGCCACCGGTGCTGGCCTTGCCGTCGCACTTGCCGTCGCAGGTGCCGTCGCACTTGCCCTTGACCGTCGCCTCGCAGGTGCCGTTGCAGGTGCCCTGGCAGGCTGCGCCGGCCTCCACGTTGCAGCTGCCCTCGCACTTGGCGTCGCACTTGCCGGAGATCTCGCCGCCCTCGCACTTCACCTCGGCCTTGCCGCCGGTGACGCTGGCGTCGCACTTGCCGGAGCACTCGGCGACCAGGTTCATCGAGGCCGAGCACTTCGGGGGAACGAGGTCGAGGGCGAGCTTGGCGTTGGCGCCGAGCTTGGCCTTGAAGTCGCCCATGGCCTTGATGGCGGCCTTGCAGGCCTCCTCGCCGCTCTTGAAGTCAGCCTTGTTGCCGAGGTCCTTGGCGATGTTGCCACACGCCACCTTGAGCTCGCCGTCGATCTCGGCGGCCAGGCCCTTCATCTCGATGGCGGCGCCCAGGCCGGCCTTGAGCTGTCCGTCGACCTTGGCGTCGACCTTGAACTGCTCCTTCCAGTCGAACTTCGCCACCGCCTCGGCGCTGGCCATATCCGGGCAATCCGCGACGCCGGGGATGTTCGGCGCGCCCGGGATTTTCGGCATGCCGCCGCAATCGATGAGCAACGGGGACGCGAGCACGAGCACAGCAAACGGCATGGACGCGATGCGCCAGCGACTTGAAGCCATAAACTTAGATCCTCCTCGAAGACCCGGGCATTCGGCGCGGGCTTCGTGCCTGTTCGGCAGATGGCGGGAGCTGCTCTTTGGCTTGTCCGCCGGTTGTGGGTCCAAGCCGGTCGGGCCTATCGCACTGTAGGCCGTGGCTGTAAACCCGGAACTTCACTAGGACGCACGAGGTGCCGAGAGCGGCTCGCGATATCAAAAAGAGAGCAGGAGCGTCCGCTCTAGCGGACGTGGCACATGGCTCCTCCGGCCCATGGCCCCGCGTACCGCCCCGTCGAGCCTTGGCCACGAGACCTGGCGCCTGTGGATGTGGACGCCAGGTAACCGCGCCCGCCTCAGCCTTCGTCGTCGAATGGTAGGGCGAGCTGCGACAGGGGGCGCGCGCCCACCGAGGGGTGCCCGTGGCGCGCGAACAGCGCCTGCTCGCGCGCCAGGTCGGTGTCGACCAGCTCGCGGTTGTCGTACGCGAAGGCCAGCGCGTCGAGGACCTTCGCCGGGCCGAGGGCAGGGTAACGTTTGAAGAGCGTCTCCACCGAGGAGCCGCCACGGTGCCAGGCCCAGAGGCGGCGCACCGGTACGCGTGAGTCGACCACGTGCGGGCTGCCGCCCAGCACGTGCACGTCGCAGCGTACGTGCGGGTGCGGGACCATGACCCGCGGGAGCGGGCCCTCTAGGTCGAGCTCCGGCTCCGGACCGGCCTGTGCGTCCATCGCAGGCCGAGGGGCACCGCGCTTGGCCCGCGCCGGGGCGGGCGCCGCGGCGCTCCCCGCGCGTCCGTCTCCTGACCGGGGCGGCGCGGAGCTCGTTGCTTGCTTCGGCGTGCGCGGCACGGGCGCAGGGTACACCAACGTCTCGGCCACGCGCGAGCCGACGTTGCCCCGGGCGGAGCGGCGCCCGACCTCCACCGCGGGCGAGCCGCCGCACTCCGTCGGGCCAGGTCGCGGAGAGTGGTGCTAGTCAGGAAGGCGTGAGCGACACGGCGATCGGAATGGTGGGGCTGGGGGTCATGGGTCGGAACCTTGCGCTGAACATCGAGGAGCACGGCTTCTCGTGCGCCGCGTACGACGCCTGGCCGGAGCCGGTCGACAAGTTCGTGGCCGAGAGCGCGGGCAAGCAGATCTCGGGCTTCAAGGACATCGGCGCCTTCGTGCGCGCGCTGCGGAGGCCGCGCCGGGTGATCATGCTCGTCAAGGCCGGCGACGTCGTCGACAAGACCATCGCCGCCCTGCTGCCGCACCTCGAGCCGGGCGACATGCTCGTCGACGCCGGCAACGAGTACTACGTCAACACCGAGCGACGCACGCGCGAGCTCGAGCCCAAGCAGGTCCGCTACTTCGGCATGGGCGTCTCGGGTGGCGAGTACGGCGCCCGCCACGGCCCCTCGATGATGCCCGGCGGCGATCGCGCCGCGTACGACGAGCTGGCCCCCATCTTCACCAAGATCGCGGCGCAGCACCGCGATGGCCCGTGCGTGACCTACATCGGGCCGGGCGGCTCCGGGCACTACGTCAAGATGGTGCACAACGGGATCGAGTACGGCGACATGCAGCTCATCGCCGAGGCCTACGACGTGCTCAAGACGCTGGGCGGGTTCGGCAACGAAGAGCTGGCCGACGTCTTCGATGCCTGGAACGGGGCCGAGCTGGAGTCCTTCCTCATCGAGATCACCGCCAAGATCCTGCGCAAGCGCGACGGCGACGGGAAGGGGTTCCTCGTCGACCAGATCCTCGACGCCACCGGGATGAAGGGCACTGGCAAGTGGACGGTGCAGGACGCCGCCGAGCTGGGCGCGCCGCTGACGACCATCGCCACCTCCGTCGACGCGCGCGTCCTCGCCGCCGGCAAGGCGGAGCGGGTGAAGGCCTCCGCTCTGTTGCCCGGACCGACGCCGGTGGCATCGACAGCAGCGAGGTCTCCGTCTCCTGCCGACCGACAGAAGCTGATCGCCGACGTGCGCGCCGCGCTCTACGCCGCCAAGGCCTGCAGCTACGCGCAGGGGCTGAACCTGCTGCGCCTGGCCTCGGAGGCGCGGAAGTGGAACCTGCGCCTCGGCGAGCTGGCGCGCATCTGGCAGGACGGCTGCATCATCCGCGCGAAGTTCCTCGGCCGCATCAAGGCGGCGTTCGACGCCGACGCCTCGCTGCCCAACCTGCTCCTCGATCCCTCGTTCCGCGAGGAGCTGGCCACGCGCCAGGACGGCTGGCGCAACGTCGTCGCGGAGTGCGCGCGCGCCGGTCTGCCGCTGCTGAGCACCGGCGGGTCGCTCGGCTACTACGACATGATCCGCCGCGAGCGCCTGCCGGCCAATCTGACCCAGGCGCAGCGCGACTTCTTCGGCGCGCACACCTACAAGCGCATCGATCGCGAGGGCGACTTCCACACCGAATGGAGCGAGCCGTGAGCGAGGCCGAGAGGAATCCCCTGCGCGAAGGGATGAGCGAGGAGCGCACCGTGCCGCCGGCGGCGCTGGTGGTCTTCGGGGCCTCCGGCGACCTGACCAAGCGCAAGATCTTCCCGGCCATCTACAACCTGGCGCGCGAGCGCCACCTGCCGGCGGGCTTCGCGGCCATCGGCGTGGCGCGCCGACCCAAGCCCGACTTCGCCGCCGAGATGGGCGACAACATCGGCAAGTTCTCGCGCCACAAGCCGGTCGACGAGGCGACCTGGGGCGAGCTGGAGAAGCGCATCTCCTACGTGCAGGGTAACTTCGACGACGCGGCCACCTTCGACAAGCTCAAGAAGGAGCTGGAGCGCGTCGACCAGGAGCACGGCACCGGCGGTGGGCGCGTCTTCTACCTGGCGGTGGCGCCCGATCAGGTGCCGCAGATCGTGGAGGGGCTGGCGCGCGCCAAGCTGGTGGTCCCACCCTCGGACGACAGGTCCGCGCCCCGCCAGCACGTGGTGGTGGAGAAGCCGTTCGGCGAGGACCTGCAGAGCGCCCGCGCCTTGAACCGCGAGCTGGGGCACCACCTCGACGAGCGCCAGATCTACCGAATCGATCACTACCTCGGGAAGGAGACGGTCCAGAACCTGCTCGTCTTCCGCTACGGCAACACCATCTTCGAGCCGCTCTGGTCGCAGCATTACGTCGATCACGTGCAGATCACCGTGGCCGAGGACATCGGCGTCGAGGGGCGCGGCAGCTTCTACGAGAAGGTCGGCATCACCCGCGACATCGTGCAGAACCACGCGCTGCAGGTGCTGACCATGGTGGCCATGGAGCCGCCCAGCTCCTGGCACGCCGACGCGGTGCGCGACGAGAAGGTCAAGGTGCTGCGCACCCTGCGGCGCATCCGCGGCAAGGAGGTGCTGGAGCGCACGGTGCGCGGGCAGTACGGGCCGGGCACGGTGCGCGGCGACAAGGTGCCCGGCTATCGCCAGGAGCCGGACGTGGCGCCGGAGTCGGACACCGAGACCTACGTGGCCATGCGGGTGGCGCTCGACAGCTGGCGCTGGGGCGGGGTGCCGTTCTACGTGCGCTCGGGCAAGCGCATGGCCAAGCGCCTGGCCGAGGTGGTGCTGCAGTTCAAGCCGCTGCCGCACGGCCTCTTCCGCGGCGCCGCCGGCGAGAACGCCGAGCCCAACGCGCTGGTGGTCCGCATCCAGCCCGACGAGGGCATCGCCCTGCGCTTCGCCACCAAGGTGCCCGGCGGCGGCATGGCGCTGCGCGACGTGTCCATGGACTTCCGCTACGGAACCGCCTTCGGCTCGAGCACGCCCGAGGCCTACGAGCGGCTCATCCTCGACGCCATGCGCGGCGACGCCACCCTGTTCACCCGCGCGGACGAGGTGGAGGCGCAGTGGAGCTTCATCGACGACATCCGCAACGGCTGGCGCGATCACCAGGCGCCGGTCGTCTCGTACGCCGCCGGGAGCTGGGGGCCCGAGGAGGCAGAGCGCATCCTGTTGCCGGGCGATGTCTGGAGGAAGCCGTGAGCACGGCGGTGCCCGCCGCCGGCGCAGCGGATGCCGGCGGCAAGGTCAGCGACGCGCTGGCTCGCGTGGAGAAGGACCTGGCCGCGCTGTGGGCCAGCCCCGACGAGGGCAGCGGGCAGGCCAAGGTGCGGGCGGCGATGATCAACCTGGTCGTGGTCGCGCCCGACGGCGACCCGAGCGCGCTGCGGGTGGCCACCGATCGATTCACGGAGTCGCATCCGGGTCGGGTGTTCTTCGTCTCGCTCGACATGCGCGCCGAGCCCTGGGCGCTCCGCCACGAGGTGAGCGCGGCCTGCCGCGCCGACGGCGGCCAGGTCGTCTGCTCCGATCGCCTGGAGCTGGCCTTCGGGAGCATGGTGGCCTCCCGCGCGCAGTCCCTGGTGGCGGCGCTCTCGCTGCCCGAGGTGCCGACCGTGGTCGAGTGCCGTCCGGGCGCGGCGCGCGCGCTCATCGCCGCCCTGGCGCCGGGCGCCGATCGCCTGGTGGTCGATTCGGGCAACACCTCCTGGAAGGGGATCGGAGAGATCCTGCAGCTGGCGCGGGGCAAGCTCGGGGCGGGGCACGGGCCGGGCATCGCCGACCGCCAGTACCTGCGCGAGCAGGGGTGGCGGCGCCTGCTGGCGGAGGCCTTCGACGCGGCTCCAGCCGCCACGCGCGCCATCCGCCGCGTGGAGGTGACGTGCACGCCAGGAGGCACGACCGGGACGGGCGCCCCTGGCAACCATCCTTCGACGCTCCTCGTCGCCTGGCTCGCCGCGCGCCTGGGCTGGCAGCTGGAGAGCGCGGATCGCGCGCGGGACGCGGCGGGACGGCCGGTGCAGCTCGCACGCGCCGAAGAAGAGCGCAACGACGTCGGTCGCGGCGCCATCGTGTCCATTCGCATCGACGCGGAGCTGGACGGCGCACCGATGCAGGTGAGCGTGGCGCGCGGCGAGACGCCCTGGCTGGTGCGGTGGGAGACGACTGGGGCGCAGCGCCGCGGCGGCCAGCATTCGCTGGCGCGCGAGGACGAGGTGCGCGTCCTCGTCGAGGCGGTCGACAGCCACGCGGCGCGCGGGCCCGGCGCCGCATCGCCCGGGCGCGAGGCGGGCGCCACGCGGAGCGCCACCTTCGACGCCGTGTACGCCGAGACGGCGCGCGTCGCCCAGGAGCTGGCGGCGATGCTCGCCGCTTGACCACGGGACCGTCGGTCGAGCGCGCCGGCGGGCGGGTCAGTCCTCGATGTCAGTCCTCGATGCCCAGCAGCTCGTTGGATGCGGCGCGGGCGGCGGCGCGCACGGCGTTGGTGCCGTCGGCCTCGGTGGCCGTGCCGAGCACCGAGATGACCTTGTTGCCGCTCTCGCGGTCGTGCACGCTCAGCACCACCTCGCCGCGCAGGCTGCCCTTCTTCACGTCCTCCTCGCGCAGCGGCTGCACGCGGGTGTACGTCGAGGTGCCGACCACGTCGCCGCAGCGGAACGACTCGATGTGCACGGCGACGCGTGGACCGGAGAGCCCGCGAGACCAGTGCGGCTGGTGCGTGCGCGGCGAGCGCTCCGGTGACCCCTCGACGACCATCACCTGCGGGCGCAGCACCTCGAAGACGGCCTTGTTCACCGCCTCGATGCAGGGCAAGTATCGCGGGGACGCGTCCGCACCCTCCAGCGGCACCAGGTAGGGAGCGAAGACCACGCCGCCGCTCTTCATGGCCTGCTTGGCGGCACCCTGGAAGCTCGCGCCGGTGACCACCTTGGCCTCGCGCGTGCCACCGCCGCAGCCAGCGGCGACGGACAGCAGCAGGGAGCAGGCGGCGAGGCGGGAGCGCAAGGAGGGCAGGAGCGGGTGGGGAGCGGGTTCACGGCACGGAGCTGGCCGGCCGCGGAGAACGCACTATAGCCCTCCCATGACGACCAGCCAGCCCGACGACGTGATCGTGGCCGCCGACGCGGCGGAGGCAGCCACGCTGGCCGCCGAGATCCTGGGGCGGGCCATCCACGAGGCGGTGCAGGAGCGCGGCGTGGCGCGGGTGGCGCTCTCCGGCGGCAACACGCCGTCGCCGGCCTACCGGGCGCTGGCTGGCCTCGACCTGCGCTGGGAGCAGGTGCGCTGGTACTGGGTGGACGAGCGCGCCGGGGGGCGCGACGGCGCGCGCAACAACGCGCATGCGGCGCTGGAGGCGCTCGGGACCGTCGCGTCGCGCGGCGTGGTGCACCGCATGGAGGCCGACGCGCCGGAGCTGGAGGCGGCCGCCGCGCGCTACCAGGATGTGCTGCGTCGCGAGTTCGGCGTGGCCGCAGCGGTGGCCTTCGACGCGCTGGTGCTGGGCATCGGCGACGACGGGCACACGGCCTCGCTCTTCCCGGGCACGGGCGCGGTGCGCATCGACGATCGGCTGGTGGCCGCCATCCCGGCGCAGCCGGCGCGGGAGCTGGAGGCGCGGCTGACGCTGACCGCGCCGGTGCTCTGCGAGGCGAGGCTGGTCGTGGTCATGGCGGTGGGGGAGGGCAAGCGCCGTCCGGTGGCCGATGCCCGTGCCGGGGGCGACGAGGACGTGGTCCCGGCGCGGGTGCTGGCCGGGCAGAAGAATCGCCTGGTGTGGGTGCTCGATCGCGCTGCAGCGGGCTGAATCGAAGCGCCGTCCGGAATCACCACGGAGACACGGAGACGAGATCAAACGACTCCGTGACTCCGTGACTCCGTGACTCCGTGACTCCGTGACTCCGTGACTCCGTGGTGATCTCCTTCTCCACTGATCGAGTTGAATCCTCGCAAGGCGAGCCCACGCCGACGACCTTCGATCTAGCCGGTGCGGACAGCGCGCGGTCTCCGCGCCGTCCCCTTCGCCTCGCCGCGCCGCTCGCGCGCGATCTGCAGGGCGCCGAGCACGCCGATGAGCGGATCGGTGACCACCGCCACCGGCACCTCGGTCAGCAGCTCGGAGAAGCGACCCTTGCGGCGGAAGCCCTCCAGGAACAGCTCGCTCCGCGGCAACACCAGCTTGCGGGCGATGTTGCCGCTCACGAACACGCCGCCCAGGGCGAGCTCGCGCAGCACCATGTTCCCCGCCTCGGCGCCGTAGATGGTGACGAACAGGTCCACAGCGCGCGCCGTGGCGCGCGAGGCGCGCGCCAGCCCGAGCTCGGCGATGCCCTCGTTGCGATCGCCCTGGGCCAGGCGGCGCGTCACCCGCGACGGCTCGCGGCCGCCGCGCGAGGCGAAGAAATCGTAGAGCGCACCGAGGCCGGCGCCGGAGACGACGCGCTCGTAGCTCACGTGGTTGCCGAAGCGCGCGGAGAGGAAGTGCCAGATCTCGATCTCCAGCGGCGTCTGCGGCGCGAAGTCGCAGTGCCCGCCCTCGGTCCCCAGCGCCAGGTGGCGGCTGCCGTCCCAGATCAGGCGCGCCTCGCCCAGGCCGGTGCCGGCGGCGATCACCGCCAGGTGCTGCCCGTGCGGATCGGGGCGCTTGCGCGTCAGCGGCTCGAGCGAGGTCGCCGGTGCAGCCAGGCAGCCGCGCGCCCCGACGACCAGGTCGTTGTGCAGCGAGACGCGGCGGATGCCGAGCGCCTTCTGCAGCGCGCGCTCCTCCAGCTTCCACGGGAGGTTGGTGACCTTGGCGGTGCCTTCGCGGACCGGACCGGCGACGCCCAGCACCGCCACCGTCGGGCGCGCGCCCTGCCACGAGCCCAGGAACGCGCGCGCGATGTCCTCGAAGCGCGCGTGCTCGCGGCTCGGCTGCACCGACTGCGCCAGCGGTGCGGCGCTGCGCCCAGGCGACCCGGAGTAGATGGCCAGGCGCGTGTTGGTGCCGCCGATGTCGCCGACGAGGATCATTTCTCCGGGGTGAAGCGGAGCGAGTAGCTGACCACGGTGGCGCCTCCCTTCGGCTTCTGGAAGTCGATGGCCGAAAGGACGGCGAGCACGCACGGCGAGAAGCCCTCTCCGCGCAGTGTGGTGCGCGGGTGGCTGGCCTCCGCCTTGCCGCCCGCCGCCGGCACCTGGAGGTCGATCCCGAAGTCGCCGCCCTTCTTCGGGTCGTCGACGCGCGCGAAGCAACGCGCCAGCTCCGGGAAATGCGGCGCGATGGAGCTTCCGATCGGCGCCTTGGTGGCGGCGTCGTTCGGCCCGCCGCCGATGTGCATGCCGATGTTGACCACCTTGACCGCCGGCGGCGCCTCGCCGGGAACGGCGCCGGATGCGCTGGCCGCCGCCGAGGAGGATGCGCCCGGGGCCGGCAGTGCGCTCGCCGGCGGGGCCTCGCTGGCGGACGGCGGCGGGATGGCAGGCGCCGCGTTGGCGCCGGGTGCCACCGCGCTGGGGGTCACGGCGACCGCGCTGTCCGAGGGCGGCGAGCTCGGCGCGCACGCGCTGGCCACGGCCGCGAAGCAGAACCCAAAACCGGTGGTCAGGCAGGTGCGCCGCATGGGGCCGCGAAGCCTCGCCCGAGGGCACGCGCGAAGGCAAGCCCCTGCGTGGTCGCTCCGTTCGCCGGGAGCGTGCGCGGGTCGGTGGCGGCGCGGAGAATCCTCCATCGGGTCCGCGCCGGTCGGGGCCGCACCTGCAGAGGGCGGCGGGATCAGTCGTGCGTCGCCTCCCGCCTCCGCTTCACCGCCTCGTTGTGCGCGGCCAGGGTCTCGCTGAAGGTGTGCCGGCCGCCGCCGGCGGCCATGAAGTAGAGGAAGCGCGTCGCCGCCGGCGCCAGGGCTGCCTGTATCGACCGTGTGCCCGGGTTGGCGATGGGGCCGGGCGGCAGGTCGTCGTTCGTGTACGTGCTGTAGCGATTGGTCGGGTCCTGGTTGGTGGACGGCAGCGGCTTGCCGGCGAAGCCCGCGCAGCCCGCGAGCTCCGGGGTCACCAGGCAGCCGTAGGCCGAGCTCGGGTCGGACTGCAGCCGGCGTGGCTTGAAGCCGGGATCGAGGAGGCGGTTGTAGAGGACGCTGGCGATGATCGGACGCTCCTCGTCGACCATGGCCTCCTTCTCGATCAGCGAGGCGAGCGTGAGGACCTGGCGCCGGCCCCAGCCGAGCGGCGGCGCGGCCACGCTGGCCAGGCCCGCGGCGTGTGCCGCCACCAGCGACGCCCAGCGCCGGTCCGACTCGGCGACCATGGCGCGCACCACCGCGCTCGGCTCGCTGTCGAGCTGCAGCTCGTAGGTGGCGGGGAAGAGATACCCCTCCGCGCTCTCCGCCCCGACGGCGCCGCCGCGCTCGATGCCCACCGCGTCGAGCAGCTCGCGGTCGGTGGTCGCCGCCAGGAAGGCGCTCCGCCCCGCGACGCGCAGCTTGTGCAGGCGCGCCGCCACGTCGAAGCGGTTGAAGCCCTCGGGGACGACGACCTTGGCCGAGGCGCGCGCCGGGGCGCGCGTCAGCATCTGGCGAAGCTCGTGCGGGCTCATCCCGCGGACGAGCAGGTGCCAGCCGGGCACGAAGTCCGCGGTGCCGCCGGTGGCGCGCAGGTAGACGGCCATCGTCGTGGCGCTCTCGGCCAGGCCCTCCTCCACCAGGAGCTCGGCGGCATGCTCGGGCGTGGCGCCGTTCGGCCACTCCAGCTCCACCACCTCGTCGGTGGCCCTGCGCGGGGCAAGCCGCCCGTAGACGATGTAGACGAGCAGCGCTGCCACGGCCACGGCGGCCAAGCCGCCACCCAGCGCCCAGAGGAGTGTCGCGCGGCGGGTGCGCCGCCGGGCGTCGCTGCCCGAGCGCTCGGCGGCCGAGCGCTGCGGGGGCGGGCTCTTCTGGCGGGGGCGGCGCCGCGGGCGGCGCGCGCCCGAGGGCGGCGCGGCGCGCGGTACCGATGCGTCGCTGGCCACGGCGCGTTGTCGCGCGGGGCTCGCGCGTTTGTCAATCGGACCGCAGCCCGCGCGGAGCAGAGCGCCTATCGCCCGCGGTCGCTGGCCAACCGAGGTGCGCCTACAGCCCGAAGTCGTTGGCCGACTGCTGCGACTTGCGCACGCCGCTCTTGCCCTGCCGCGTGTCCTGCGGAGGGGCCGGCGCGGGCGCGGCCTGGACCGGCGTCGAGCCGCCGGCCACCGGGCTGCTCGGCGCGCCGGCGGCGGCGAGGCGAAGGCGTCGTTGGTCTCGCCGAGGGCGGCGATCTGCCGCTGGAAGTCCTCGTCGACGCCCTTGGCCTTGGTGGCCGGGGCGCGGCCGCGCGAGCTGGTGGCGAGCTTGGAGACGTTGCTCTTCTGCTCCTCGAGGCGGCGACGCGCCTCGTCGGCCCGGCCCTGGGCGAAGAGCACGTTGGCGGTGGTCAGCGTCGCCGCGGTCTCGCTGCGGGCGATGCGCCCGGCGACGATGGCGTCGAGCTCGCCGGCCTGCGCGGCGTCCGCGACCAGCTCGGTCGAGAGCTTGCCGGCACACACGCCGTCGGTGCCGCTGGCCAGGTCGCGCCAGGACAGCTTCACGTCGGCGATCGGCCTGGCGCCGGTGGCGCCGGGGGCGACGCGCACCTTGGCGAGCACGGTCTTCGTCTCGCCCTTGGAGAAGGCGCCGAGCGGGACGACCACGCTGTTGCCGGCGCGGCGGAAGGAGCGATCGAAGACGCGCTCCAGCTCCACGCCCGGCGCGAGCTCGATGGTCGCCTCGGCGGCGCTGGCCACGGTGGAGCCCAGCTCCTCGGCCTCTTGCTCGAAGACGCGCGCCAGGGCGGCGTCGTTCTCGACGAAGTAATGACGGCCGTTCGACTCCGCGGCCACGGCCGCCAGGATGCGCTCGTTGTACTCGACGTCGACGCCGACGGTGGTGATGCTGGCGCCGCGGTCGCGCGCGCGCTGGGCGATGCTGCGGAAGGTGGGCACATCGCGGACGCCGGAGGTGGCCTCGCCGTCGCTGAGCAGGACCATGCGGTTCACCTTGCCGGTGGTGCGGTCCAGCTGGCCGAGGCCGTCCTCGATGCCGCAGGAGATGCAGGTGTCGCCGCCGAGCTCGATGGATCGGATGTCGGACGCGATGCGCTCCCGGCTCCCGGGGCCGATCTCCTGGGGCGCGACGACGACCTGGGTCTTGGTGTCGAAGGTCAACACGCTCACCGTGTCGCCGTCGTGGAGGCGATCGACGGCGGCGATGGCCGCGTTCTTGGCGTTGGTCAGTCGCGTGCCGCGCATCGAGCCCGAGCGGTCGATGACCAGCGAGAGGTTCACCGGGGTCGTGGTGCGCGCGCCCGGGGCACCTTCGCCGCGGACCTCGAGCATCACGAACGTCTCGCCGGCCGCGTTCTCGACCATCTTGCCGTGGCCCAGGCGGCCCTCGAGCATCAGCGTCGAGCCCGAGGTGAACTGGGCCAGCGTGGTCTGGCCGGACGCGATCTCCGGGCCGCCGCCGCTGCTGGCGCCCCTGGGGTCGACCTCGACCGTCTCGCTGCCGCGGGCGCCGCCGGGCGGGGTGAGGGACCAGACCGAGACGCTGGTGAGGAGCATCCCGGCGAGGGAGAGGCCAGCCAAACTCTTTGCTTTCATGACTTGCTCTCTTCTGGGACGGGTGGCGCGTGGAACGAGTGGCGCGGGTGGAACGGTTCGGAGCGGGGGCGGCGATGGGGCGACCGATCGGAATACGCGTTCCGACCCCTCCTCTTACGGTGCGTTCTGCAATTCGATCTCGTCCGGTGGGGCGGCAGGCGCCGGAAGCGGCGCCTCGGCGTGAAGGCGGACACCGACCTCGCGCAGGGTGCTCCAAGGTGGGATGTTGCCGATGAGCACCAGCACGGCGTCGCATGGGAGCCGCTGGCTGCCGGAGCGCCCACGCAGCAGCGCGCCGTCGGGGCGGATGTCCTCGACCTCGGTGTCGAAGAGCCGGGTGGCGCGCCCTGCCTCGACGAGCCGGTTCAGCTCCTCGATGTTGCGCGTCTTGCCGCGGCGGAAGCCGTTGCCGCGGTAGGCCACGGTCACGGTGGTGCCCGGCTGGCGCGCCAGGGCCGCGGCGGCCTCCATGGCCACGTCGCCGAGGCCGACCACCAGCACCCGCTGCCCGGCGAAGCTGCGCGCGTCGGCGAGGTGGTAGTGCACGCGGCTCACCACCTCGGCGCCCAGCTCGAACGGCAGGCGCCGCGGCTGCCCGCGCTGTCCAATGGACAGGACGACGCGCCGGGCGAGGATCTCGGCCGGCGCGCCGCCGCCGCGGGGCGCCACGGTGACGCGGAAGAGACCACCCTCGCGGCGCAGCCCGAGCATGCGCGTGTCCTGCCGGATGGGGAGCCGCTCCTGGCGCACGACCCGCATCCACTGCACCAGCAACTCCTCCTTGCTGCTCTCCCGCAGCCACAGCTTGCCGGCCACCGGCAGCTCCAGCGGCTGATCGAAGACCAACTTGCCGCGCGGGAAGCTCTGGATGCTCTGCGCCACGCTGCCCTGCTCCACCACCTCGAAGGTCAGCCCAAGGCTCTTCGCCTCCAGCGCGGCGCTGATCCCGGCGGGGCCGGCCCCGACCACCAGCAGATCCAGCGCGCCGTCGCCGCGCCGCTCCCCGGCCTGCTCCAGGCTGCGCTGCACGCCGCGTACGGCCAGGGCGCCCTGGTGGATGGCGTTCTTGATGAGCGGCAGGCCGGTGACATCGCCGGCCAGGAAGAGGCCGGGCATGTCCGGGCTCTCCAGCGCCTCGGTGAGGCGCGGGCGCTCGCCGATCGGCTCGCCGTCGGTGATGCGCAGCGAGCCGTTCGGGCAGCGCTGCTCGCAGAGCGTCAGGCCGCAGCAGGCCTCCGGGCGCGCCACCTTGGCCACGTAGCGCTCGATCTCCAGCACGTCGTAGGGGCAGGCGTCGACGCAGGCGTAGCAGCCGATGCAGGTGTTGACGTCGATCTGCGGCAGCCGCACCCGGGCCGCCGGCGCCAGCAGCGGCGCCGGCGCCGCCACGCCCGCTTCCTGCGCGCGCGCCGGCGTGGCCGGCGCGCACCCCGCCCGCGGTCAGCGCCGCCGCCAGCAGCCCGAGGCCGAGCCACAGCGCCGGGCGACCGCTCTGCGCTCCGCCCGCGGCGAGCACCGGCTGCGCGGCGGCCACGGCGCGCGCCGCCTCCCAGGCCATGGCGCGATCGGTCCCGTGCTGCGCCGCGCACACGCCGGCGGCGGGTGGCGGCGTGCGCGGCGCATCGCGGCCGTCCCCGGGCGGCGGGCGGCGCGGCTCGTTGGGGTCGCCGGCCTGCGGGCGGCGAGCCGGCCCGGGCGCGACGTCGGCGGGCAAGGAAGCCTGGTGCTCGTCGAAGCACACCACCGGACGCGCGCCGGCGAGCGCGCCCTGATCGCCGAGCAGGCAGCGGGCGATGGGATCGCCGGGCGCGTCGAGCGCATGACAGCCGGCGCAGCGCGCGGCCTGCACCAGCGGCACCGTCGTCGTGCGCGCGGGGTGGAAGGCCGGCGCGTACAGGGCCACCTCGGTTCCCGGCGCGAAGCGCACCGGCGCGTCGGGCCCGAAGGTCACGCCCTGATCCCCGCGGTGGATGGCGTGGCAGCCCTGGCAGGGGATGGGCTGTCCCGCGGCGGCCAGGCGCTGATGCCCGGGCCGCGCGGAGGGATGCGCCCCGTGGCAGCAGCGCAGGCGTTCGGCTGCAGCGCCAGGCGCAGCTCGCGCCGAGCGGCGCTGGCCGTGCCGGCCGCGGCCGGCGGCGAGGCGCTCGCCGCAGCGCCGGGGTCGACGTGGCAGGAGGCGCACTCGAGCTTGGCCAGCGCGTGCGGTCGCGCCAGCGGCCCGGGCGACCCGGCTAGCCCGCCGGGCGGGGGCCACAGCCACATGGCCACCGCCACCGCAGCCGCGGCCGCCGCGCCGCCGGCGAGGATCCCGCGGAACCGCGTCACGTCGCTGGTCGTCTCCGCCTTGCGCGCTGCGCGACCACGCAGCAGCTCGCGCGGCAGCGCGGCGCGGTCGCGCGGATCGGAGACGCGCGCCGCGTAGAGCGCGGTCCTGTGCGCCGGCTCCGGGGGCGGGGCGGGGGGCTGCGGCGTGTCGCTCATCGCCAGAGCACCGCCTGGATCACGTGCGCCACCAGGAGGGCGCAGGCCACGGCGAAGGTGACGATGTGCAGCGGCAGACCCCAGCGCAGCGAGCGCTGCAGCCACCGCTGCGCCGGGATGGCGCGCAGCTCGACGACGACGCGCACCAGCTCGTCGATGCCGGCCAGGCGCTCGCTCCCGCGTCCGGCGAGCACGGCGTCGACGCGCGCGCGCAGGCGTTGCTCCTCCTCGCGCAGGCGGCGGCCGCCGGCCAGCAGCATCAGCGGCCCGTGCGGCGCCTTGCCGTACGGCAAGAGGATGCGCTCGAAGATCTTCTTCACCAGGTCGCTGCGGCCGCTCACCTCGCGATAGAGGCGGTCGAGCAGGGCGGTGCGCGCGGCGGGGAGGTCCTCGGGCAGGGCCGCGGTGCGCTCCAGTCGGGTCAAGGCCGGCGGCACCAGGCGGTAGGCCGCGGCCGTGGCCACGCCGGCCAGGGAGCTGAGCACGAAGGCCAGCCACAGCGCCCCGCCGATGCTGGCGCGCACCGCCGGCGGCCACGGCGAGTGCGCGAAGACCAGCGCCAGGGTGACCAGGCCGATGCACAGGTGCGCCTGGGCGTGGCCGGCGACGCGCGAGACCACGCGCGGCGCGTCGGCGCGTGCCGCGGTCGTGCCGTCGCCGCCGGGCGGGATGGCCTGCTTCTTTCTCCAGCGCATCCAGACGCGCACGCCGCGCTTCGGGGCCGCGTAGGCGAGCAGGCCATCGTGCCAGCGCCGCGCCCACGCCTGCGGTGAGCCCGGGCCGCGCGCCGGCGACCACAGGCCGCGAGCCTGCATGATGGCCCCCACCGCGCCCAGCCCCGCGGCGGCGATGGCGGAGCCGAGCAGCCACGATGCGGCGGGCGTGCGCGCGCCGGCGGTCGCGGCGCGGCGTGCCCCGCCGAGCAGGTCGCGCACGTCGGCGAAGTCCGAGGATGGGTTGACGCGCAGGATGGATCCCGTCGGACACGCCTGCACGCACGCCGGGCCGGACGCGTAGTCGCGGCAGAGTCGCACTTCACCGCCAGCTCGGCATAGCCCGCGCCGGCCTCGGTCCGGCGAGGGGACCGGGCACCGCCGGGGCCGGCGTGCCCGGTGGGCGCGGCGCCATCTGGATGTTGTCCCAGGGGCAGGCCTTGGCGCACGCGCCGCAACCGGTGCACAGCGCGTCGCGGATGAAGACCTCCCCGGCCGGGTCGCGGCCGATGGCCCCCGTCGGACAGTCGACCATGCACGCCGGGTTCTCGCAGTGCTGGCAGGAGTTCGGCAGCAGCAGCGTCTGCGGGATGGCGGCGTCGCTGGCGAGCGCGGCGGCCAGGCCGTCGAGCGGGCCGGCGCGGAGGCGTGCCGGATCGGCCGAGGCGTCGACGCGCGTCACCATCTTGTCGCCGCGGCGCACCAGGCGCGCCACGCCATACAGCTCGGCGCACGCCCAGGAGCAGTGGCCGCAGCGCACACAGGTCTCCAGATCGATGGTCAGCAGGGAGCGCGCCACCTGCAGCCGATAAAGGTCGCGGAACACGTGCTGCGTCTGGTTCTTCGCCGCGGCCTTGACGATGGCGTGCTGGGCCGCCTCCTGCCCCTCGGCGACGCGGCGAAGGCGCGAGAGCAGGTCGGGGTGGCGCGTCACCACCTCGCGAAACGCGGGCGCGGGGATGGCCAGCAGCAGCGAGGGCCCGCTGGCCACCGCCGAGGTGGCGCGCGCGAGCCCGCTCTCCAGCTCGCCGTCGCCGAAGAAGTCTCCGCGCGCCAGGTAGGCGCGCACATGCAGGCGCTCGCCGTCGTCGCTCTGCAGCTGCACCATGCCGTCGCCGACCAGCCACAGCTCGCCCGGCGCGTCGCCCTCGCGGTAGATGGTCTGGCCGCGCTCGAAGCGGTGGTAGCGCACGGCGTCGAGGAGGCGATCGATGTCCGCGTCCGGAAGGTCGCGGCACAGCGCCACCGTGCGCAGGAGGTCTCGCGTCGCCGCGCGGCGCAGGGTGCGCTCCATGCGCTCGGCCGACTCGCTGCCGGCGCGCGCCGAGGCGCGGCGGAAGACATGCACCGGGATCTCCGCCACCACGGTGGCACCGGTGGCCCTCGCCTCGGCGCGGCGCGCCGCGGGCACGATGGACTCCTCGCCGAAGCAGCCGCCGGGGGCCACCGCGCGCAGCTCGCTGCCGCCGTCGTCGCCGCGACGGACGGCGACCAGCGAGATGCCGCCGCCGGCGACGACGAAGAACGACTCGCCGCCCTCGCCGGCGCGGTAGACGATGGCGCCGTCGGGGAGCGCGCGCAGCGCGCCGGCCTCCTCGATCTCGCGGCGGCCGCGCGCGTCCAGCCCGCGCAGCGGCCCGGCCTGGAAGACGATCTCCGGCCAGGGCTGTCGCAGCGACGCACCGGCGGCGAGCCGCGCGCCCGTGCCGCCGACCTCGCTCACCGGACCTCGCCGCCGTCGCTGGCCAGCTCGACGACCTCCAGTCGGCGCATCATGGCCTCGTCGACGAGCGGGCCGCTGGGGCGTGCGCCGCGCGCGGCCATGGCGCGCTCGTAGAGGATGTGTCCGCGCACCAGGAAGGGCGGGAAGGCGCGGAAGTTCAGGGTGGCGGTGAAGCGGAAGGGCCCGCGGCGACCGCCGACGGGCAGCTCGTAGGTGTAACGCAGGGGCACGCCGGGCGGCGCCGAGCGCGTGTCGACGATGGCGTCCGGCCCCTTGACGAGGCCGCGGCTCGAGTCGAGTGCGCCCACCGGGTAGTAGACCTCGAGGAAGGCGTTCAGCCCGGAGAGGTTGGAGCGGCACTCGCCGGTGTCGATGTCGTAGTCGCCGTCGACGAAGCGATCGGCGCGGTGCTGCTCCTGCCCGGGCAGCGGCTGGCAGCGCCCGGCGCCGTCGATGGTGCCGATGCAGCGCACGCAGCGCAGGAAGCCGTTCTGGAAGTTGATCAGACCCCGGCCGCGGAAGGTGCTGCCGCCGAGCAGCGGCGACGGGCTCCACTCCGGGTGGTCGGGCCCGTCGCGCACGTCCGCCCCGAAGACGCCCTCCGGCCGGCCCAGGCGGTCGAGGCGGTCGAGGTCCATGCCGATGCGGGTGAAGACCTTGTCGCGGAGGTCCTGATCGTCGGCGTCGACGCGCCCCACCTCGTAGACCACGCGGCCGTCGCCGTCGGTGACGGTGAGGTGCACCCAGAACTCGCGCTCCTGGCTGAAGCCCGCGGGCACGCGGTGACCGGCGCCGGTGTTCTCGATCTCGATCGGGATCTCCAGGGTGTTGCCCGAACGCCGCCCGGCGCCGACGTCGAAGCGGAAGGTGTGGGCGAGGAGCAGGTCGCGCCGGCGCCGCGCGGACAGAGGGACGCCGTGGGCATCGACCGTGTCCTCGTCGACGAGGGCGTCGGGGAACTCGCGCGAGAGCGGCACGTCGACACCCGAGAACCAGTGCGTGGTGCCGGCGCGCGGCACCGCCGAGTTGTCGGCCATGGGCGCCTCGGGGAACGCGCCCGGCGCGCGCGCCACGAAGCGGAACCCGGGCGGGCACTCCTCGCTCGGCTGCGCGGCGCCAGCGCGCCGCGGTCCGCCCCGGGGCGGTTCGCGCGGACTGGTGGGCGCGCCCCCCTCGATGCGCTCGCAGACGCCGGGGTAGGTGCTCATGTGGCAGCCCTGGCAGCTGGCCGGCTCGCGGCCGGCGCGCTTCTCGGTGGCGGCCCAGCTCGCCCACTCGGAGTATGCGTTGCGCAGGCGCTTGAAGTGCTCACCGCGCGCGCCGCCCAGCGAGTCGGTGCCGAAGAGGCGCACGTCGTGGCAGCTTCCGCAGAACTCGCTCGACGCCAGGTAGGCGCGGGTGGCCGCCCCGGGACGGGTGTGCGCCGCCAGCGGCGCGTCCCCGCTGGTGTCGACGGTGGCACCGCGCGCGCCCCGGACGAGCAGCGTCTCGGGGCGCAGGTCGTAGCCGCTGTTGGCGATGCCGAAGAGCCCGCGTCCATCCTCCGGCCGGGAGGCGAAGACGGCGCCGGTGGTGAACGACGTCCAGGTGGGATTGCCCTGGTAGCCGCGCGCGCCGCGGCCGCCGACCGGGCCGTGCACCTGGTGACAGAAGGCGCAGGAGATGCCCTCCATCTGTCGCTCGCCGAGGAGGTCGCGCACCGGGTGCCGCGAGCGGCGATCGCCCCCGGCGCGACCGTCCCAGGCCGGCATGATGGCGGCCAGGTTCTCGCCCGGGCTGTGGCAGTTGACGCACCAGTGCTCCCCGCCGGAGCCGGTGACCGGCTGGCCACTCTGGCGATCGCGGCAGGCGGTGGCCTGGTTCGCCTTGCGCAGGATGCCGGCGCCGTTCGGGCACTCGGCGTCGCGCCCGACCTGCTCCTGGATGAGGCTCTCCAGCGAATTGAAGAGCGGGCTCTTCACCGAGTGCGACATCACCGAGCGCCGCCACTCGGCGGCCTGGCGCGTGTGGCACGAGGCGCAGTCCTCGGCGGTGGTCTGGGCGTCGGCCAGGGGAGCGGTGGCGGCGATGGGCGTGGCGACGGCCTCGCTGCGCGGCGGCGCCAGCAGCGCCAGCGCCGCCGCGGCCTGGCCAGGCCGGCCACCAGCCAAGCGCGCCGAGCACGCGCCACGTCGGTCGCGCCGCGCACCGCGGCGACCTGTGCAGCGCGCGCCGCACGGCTCCGTTCGGCGGCGGCGTCGGGCTCCGGGTCACGTGCTCGCCGCGCGCGCTTGCGGGGCTCCGCCTCGCGTCGGCCGTGTCCGGGGCTGGGCTGGGTGAGCGCGGCGTCGCCCAGGAACGCGGCCAGCTCGGACGCGATGTCGGCCGCGCGCGCCGGCCGCCGCGTCGGCTCGGCGTCGAGCATGCGCAGCACGAGGCTGTGCAGGCCGGCAGGCAGGGTGGCGGCCAGCGCCTCGGGAAGCGGCACGACGTCGTCCCCCTGCGCGGGCACCGACGGGTGCGCGGTGCCACTGCCCAGGGCCAGCGAGCCCCCGAGCAGCGAGTAGAGGAGCATGCCGAGCGCGAAGCGGTTGGCGGCCGCGTCCCACCGGGCGCCGCCGCGTTGCGGCGGAGGCGTGTGCTCGGCGGCGATGCGCGGGGTCCGCGAGGCGCTCTCCGCGTCGCCGAGGAGCGCGGCCACCAGGGCGTCGGCAGAGAGGAACGCGATGCCGTCGAGGCGCACCGTCTCCGGGGCCAGCGGTCGGAGAGAGCGCCTTCTCGCAAGCGCCCAGAGCGCGCCAGGGCGGAAGCGATGGCGACCGCGTCCCGCCACGGTCAGGCGCGCGGCCCGCTGGCGAGCTGCTCGAGCAGCGAGGGCGCCGCGCGGCGCAGCAGCCACGGACCTTCGCCGTCGCTGCCGCCATCGACGAAGCCGACGCCGTGCGCGGACAGCGCCAGCAGGCGGTCGCCGACGGCCTCGGCCTCGCGCGGAAGGCGCCGAGCTCGCCCGCACCGCCGAGCGCGGCGAACCCGCTCGCGCGCCCCCACGAACAGCAGGGCGCCAGCGGCGCGCCGATCTCGGCCGGGGCGCGCGCTTTCATGCGCTGCCCATCGCTGCGCTCCGGCCTCGCCCGGCCTGCGCCTCGGTGCGCGCTGCGCTGTCAGCTCGTCTCGCGCTCAACGGCCTCCCCGCGGATGGGCGCGCGCGTGTCCACCGGGCGGACCACGTTCGCGCTCGGGGCCGGAGGCGGCTCGGGCTCGCCGGTGGCGCGCACCAGGTATGCGGCCAGCCCGCCGAGCAGCGACACGGCGACGATGATGCCCACGGCCACGCGCGTCGGGACCTCGCGCTGCTTGTCGACCTGCTCGACGAGGGCGATGGTGTCGGCGCGATGCACCGGCGCCGGCGCGCGGCCCATGGCGCCGACCGCCGGGCCCGCTTCGGCGCCGACCCGCTCCACGCCGGCCGAGGCCACCGGGGCGCTGGCCGCCGGGGCCCCGCTGCGCGCGGCGCTCTCCGCCAGCGCGGCCGCGTAGCCCGCCTGGAACGAGACGCGATCGTCTGGCGCGCTCGGTGTGGCGGCGCGCGGGGTGCGGCGGTGCGGGGTGACCGCGTTCGCCGGGCGCCCGGCGGCGCCGGCCAGGCGCAGCGATCCGCCACCGGCGACCTCGAACGGCTCGAGGCGCTCCACCACGTCCTCGGCCAGGTCGGGCCGGTCCGCGGGCGCCTTCTCCAGCAGCTGGAAGAGCAGCTGCTCGATGGCCTTCGGCATTCCGGCGCGGACCTCCTCGGGCAGCGGCGGCGGGTCGGCGGTGCACTGCTGGTTGAGCAGCTGCCGCGGCGACGCCGCCTGGAAGGGCGCGGTGCCGACCAGCATCTCGTAGAGGATGAGGCCGAGACAGTAGAGGTCCGAGCGGTGATCGATGGTCCGCGCGTCGATCTGCTCCGGGCTCATGTACTGCAGCGTGCCCACGCTCTGGGTGTTCGTCTGGTGCAGCGCCTCGATCACCTTGGCGATGCCGAAGTCCATGACCTTCACCGAGCCGTCGGCGAGGACCATGATGTTCTCGGGCTTGAGGTCGCGGTGGATGATGGGCGGCGCCTGACCGTGCGCGGCGACCAGCGCCGAAGCGATGCTGGTCACCACGTGCACGGCGTCACCCCAGGGCAGCCGGCCGCGCTCGTGGATCACGCTGCGCAGGGTGCGGCCGTCGAGGTACTCGAGGACCATCACCAGCTCGCCGCCGACCTCTGTGCTGGCCAGGCTGCGGACGATGTTCGGGTGCTCGAGGTGCGCCAGGATCTGCATCTCGTTCAGGAAGAGGCGGCGGCCCTGCTCGCTGCGCGACAGCTCCGGGTGCAGGACCTTGACCGCCACCCGGCGGCGCGACAGGCGCTCCTCGGCCTCGTAGACCTTCCCCATGCCTCCCTCGCCGATGAGGCGGCGGACGAGGTAGTCGCCTAGCTGATCCATGCGCGCGGTCTCCTCATGGCCACGCACGGGGGGCAGGGCACGCAGCGGGCCGCGTACCCCGTCCGGCGTGGGCCCTCCGGGTGCGGCGGTGATTGTACGTGCGAGCCGCATCGAGGAGTTACCGGGGGAAGGGGAATCGGCGACCGGGGGGAAGCGTGCTACGGAAAACCCGCCGCCCGGAGGCAGGTGGCGCCGGGAGGACAGGACGTGACCGTCGAGCGGAGCAAGCGCGGTGGATGGGCCATGGCAGCGACAGAACGCGCCGGGCTCCCCCGGGCTTTCACCTGGCCGGAGGCGGCCTCGTCCGCCCGGCGAGTGGCCCCGGCCTTGCTCGGCCTTCTCCTCGCGGCCTGCAGCAAGAGCCCCTCGGAGCCAGAGCCGCCCGCGGCAGCGTCGGCCCACGAGCCCGCCTTCGCCCCCCTGGTCTGGGATGCCCCCCCGACCTGGACCCTGCTCCCCGGCGCGAAGGCGCCGAAGAAGGCGACCTACAAGGTCCCCGCGACCGGGGGCGACAAGGAGGACGCCGAGGTGAACGTGGTCTTCTTCGGCACCGGCGCCGAGGGCGACCCGGAGCGGCGCTTCAAGGAGATGTTCGGCCAGTTCGACGGCGACGTGGGGGCGACCGCCAGGCGCGAGAGCTTCGAGGTCCACGGCTGGCGCGTGGAGACCGTGGACGCGGCGGGCACGTTCAAGATGAACCTGACCCCGGAGGTGGGCCCCAAGAAGCGTTCCCCCGTGCAGATGGTGAAGAAGGACCATCGGCTCCAGGCCGCGGTGGTCCGGACACCCGACCGGGGCAACTGGTTCTTCCGGATGACCGGCCCGGACGCCACGGTGCAGGCCGCCACCGGATCGTTTCGCGCCATGATCGACTCGGTCCGCTGACGAGGGCCCAGCGGTGCGCTTCGCGGAGCTGGCCGAGGTCTCGCGGCGCGTGGCGGAGACCACGTCGCGCAACGGCAAGGTCGCCGTGCTGGCGGAGACGCTGGGGCGCCTCACGCCGGACGAAGCCCCGGTGGTGGTCGCCTGGCTCGCCGGGCAGCTGCCGCAGGGCAAGCTCGGGGTGGGGTGGGCGATGGTGCGCGCAATGGGCGAGGTCGCGCCGGCCGAGGGCGAGCCGTGGTCGGTGCTCGACGTCGATCGCCAGCTGTCGGCCATCGCCGGTGCGGCAGGGCCGGGGTCGACCACCGAGCGGCGACAGCGCCTGGCGGCCTCCACGCGCGTGCCTCGGGTGCGGAGCGCGAGTTGCTCGGCCGCCTCCTGCTCGGCGAGCTGCGCCAGGGCGCGCTGGAGGGCCTCCTGCTCGATGCCATCGCCCTCGCCACCCGCCTGCCGGCGGCGCGCGTCCGGCGCGCGGCCATGCTCGCCGGGAGCGTGGTCCTTGCGGGCGGCGGCGCTGGCCGATCCGAGCGCGGCCTGGACGCCTTCGAGCTGGTGGTGATGCGCCCGGTGCTGCCCATGCTCGCCCAGCCGAGCGACGGTGTGGAGGCGGCGCTGGCGGAGATCGAGGCGTCGCTGGAGCGCAAGCTCGACGGGGCGCGCATCCAGGTGCACAAGCGCGGCGACGAGGTGCGCGTCTTCACGCGCAGCCTGCAGGAGGTGACCGCCGCGGTGCCGGAGACGGTGGAGCTGGTGCGCGCCCTGCCGGCGCGGGAGCTCATCCTCGACGGCGAGGCCATCGCCCTGCGCGCCGACGGGGTGCCGCTGCCTTTCCAGGTGACCATGCGGCGCTTCGGGCGACGGCTCGATGTGGAGCGCATGCGCGCGGAGTTGCCGCTCTCGAGCATCTTCTTCGACTGCCTGCTGGTGGACGGCCGCGCGCTGCTGGATGCGCCGGCGCGGGAGCGCTTCGCCGCCCTCGATGCCCTGGTCCCGGCGGAGAGCCGCGTC